>NZ_BAAATR010000058.1:0-30148 GCF_039533515.1 Kitasatospora cystarginea
ACACCTGTACGCCTGGCCCGACGCCCGGTCGATGAGGGTGAAGTCGCTCAGCGGCCCCCAGGCGGTGCTGTCGCAGGAGCGGCCGAACACGGTCGGCGGCTCGTGACTCACCTCGTGGCACTGTGGGGAGGGGTCCGGGAGGCGTGTTCGAGTCGCCGGCTGCCGGGGCTGTGGGCGGGCGGCGTCTTGGCGGGGCTGCTGCGCCCCGCCTGCCTGCTTGCTGTGGATTGTCGTGGGGATGGCAGTGGGGTCTGCCGTGAAGTGGCAGGGGGTGGTGTCAGTCGGAGGGGCGAGGGCTGGGGGTAGGCCGAGACTGAAGAGGACCGTCCGGCACATCGGCCCGGGCGGTTTCACGCGTCACTGACATCTCGTGGCAGGCCACTGACGATCTCGCGGCAGACGACAGTCGGTGCAGCGTTGGCCGCCGCCGGGGGCGCAGGCCCCGCGCACTGGAAGGCCGCCCGAACGGCCCCCGTCGGCACCCTCCCGCAGCCCCTGTCAGACGCCCGTCGTCAGGGGCTGCGCCGTGCCGGCCGCACCCTTCTCCGGAGCCATCGCCCTAACTCCCCTGCCCCATGCCCTCCACGCGCCGCTACAGACACGAGGTGGATCCATATCGCCGACCAGGACGACCAACAGGCCGGGAAGGCCGTCGCCAGCCACGAAGGCGAACGTAAGGTGCGAATCGCCCCGAAGATGCTGGTCACTGAGGCGACTTAGTATCGCAAACCATTCCTAAACGCCCACTCAGGCGTGACGTGTGGCTGCGACTGGCGATCGCGGGGTCCTGCCCGGTCGCCCCGGTTGTGCCCCTGCGGCCCCGCAGCCGCCACGGCGGCCGCGGGGCTGCGGTGGGTCAGGGGGCGCAGACAGCGTAGGGAGTGATGTTGGTGTAGTTGGTGCTCTGGTTGTCGGCGAGGACCTGCCAGGTGTTGCCGACGGGTCGGCTGGTGGTTTCGACAGGTGGGACGGCGCCGCCGCTTTGCTGGTATCCGCCGCCGGTGATCACATGGCCGGTGGGGCAGGTGGCGGCGGCCACGACCGGGACCCTGGCGGTGGCCACTCCGAAGGGGTTGGTACCGGCGGGGACGGTGGTGATGACGCTGTTGGTGGTGGCATCGATCACCGACACGCTGCTCGAGCCCTCATCGGCGACGTAGACGCGGGTGCCCCCCGGGCTGAACGCCACCCCGTTGGGGTTGGCGCCGACGGGGATGGTGGTGGTGACGGTGTTGGTGGCGGTATTGATCACCGACACGTTGTTCGAGAGCAGGTTGGTGGCGTAGGCGGTGGTGCCGTCCGGGCTGACCGCCACCGTCTGCGGGCGGGTGTTGACGGGGATGGTGGTGGTGACGGTGTTGGTGGCCGTGTTGATCACCGACACGTTGTTGGAGTTCTGGTTGGCGGTGTAGGCGGTGGTGCCGTCGGGGCTGACCGTCACCCCGATCGGCCCGGTGCCCACGGGGATGGTGGTGGTGACGGTGCTGGTGGCCGTGTTGATCACCGAAACCGTGTTGTCAATGAAGTTGGTGACGTAGGCGGTGGTGCCGTCCGGAGTGAAGGCCACCCCGATCGGCCCGTTGCCGACGGGGATGGTGGTGGTGACGGTGTTGGTGGCCGTGTTGATCACGGACACGTTGTGCGGGCCGTCGTTGGTGACGTAGGCGCGGGTGCCGTCCGGGCTGAAGGCCACCCCGTTGGGGTTGGAGCCGACCGTGATGGTGGCGGTGACGGTGTTGGTCGCGGTGTTGATCACCGACACGGTGTTCACGTTGCCGTTGGTGGCGTAGGCGGTGGTGCCGTCCGGGCTGACCGCCACCCCGATCGGCCCTGAGCCGACGGGGATGGTGGCGGTGACGGTGTTGGTGGCCGCGTTGATCACCGACACCGTGTTGCTACTGGCGTTGGCGACGTACGCGAAGGTCCCGGACGTCGCGGCCTGAGCCGGGGCGGCCGCCGTCACGGGCAGGGCCACGACCCCCAGCACAACCGGTCCCGCCACCAAGGCACGCAGCCACGTCTTCCACCGCAGGGCCCGGCCCAGGCCCGTATCGTGCCGAGCCGGTCCCCACAGCCGTCGCTTCCTGAAAGCCAGCATCGCCATACCTCTCGCTCGAAGAACCGGAAGGGTGGCGACGCAGGCCCTGGGGCCGGGACGGCCCGTGCCGTGACGACAGACGCGACCACCAGGGCCGGCCCCGCACCCGCGGCCACCACCCGTGCCCCCAGCCGCGTGCTCTGACGCCGCACCGGCCCGCAGCGGCTGCGCCACCGCGCTGACAGGACCTCAAAGAGCACAGGCCACCGCGCGTCACCGTAAGCGGCATAGCAAGAAATGTGGTGATTCGACACCTTTTCGTCCGAGTGATCCGGCCTGCAGGAGAGCGATACCGGTCTGGCCGGGACCTCAGTCGCTTCTCGGCGGGCACCGGGCCCGGTCGGGTCAGCGGCAGTCGAGCCCGAGCGCGGCGAGCCGGTCAAGCTGCTCGCCGGTGAGCTTGGCCCGGCGACTTTTGGTGTTGGAGATCCACACCCTGAGCTTCACTTCGACCCACGCCGTCGCCTTCCCCGATCTCCTCGACGTGGCCGCGCGGTACGGTCACCCGGGCGTCGACCGTGGCGGGGTGGCCCGGCCGTCGGATGCGTTCGCGGTCGCCAGGGTTCGACGCCGAGGGGATCTACAGGCGGCGGTTGATGGCCGGCCGTTGGTCACCTGCCCAGGCGAGCGGCGGGCGCGACCCGGCGAACCTGTGCGGTCGCGGCACCAGTACCAGATAGCCGCCGTGGCCAGGCTCGCAGGCCCGATTCCGCCACCGCATCCGACGCAACCGGTTGGCTCGCCGGGTGGCGACGTTGTGACGTGCGGGCGGCGGATACCGGAGGAAGCGGCGGCTGAACTACCCGTCCCTGCGCCGTAGTCAGCGCTCGGCGGCGCCGGGGGCTTCGGTGCGTCATGGCACAACCCGCCTGTCACCGGACTGTAACAGGCGCGACCGGGTGGACCCGGGCTACGTGTAGAGGGATATCAGCAACCGCGAACCCGGCCGCCTGCGCCCAACGGCCGGATGACAAAGGGGGTTCACCATGTCGGCTCACCGCCGTCTGTTCACCACCGCGGCTCTCGCCGCGACCACCGTCCTCACCCTCACCGCTTTCAGCGGCCCCGCCAGTGCCACCGGGTCGGCGGCGCGGTCGAGTGGCGAGGACGTCGCACTATGTGGCAACTCGGAGTTGGAGAGCGACATCGCGCCCGAGATGATCGGCCTGGACGGGAGTGCCGGTGGCCGGTGGACCGGCGTCATCAAGCTCACCAACACCTCGGGGCAGGACTGCGTGATGTACGGGCCCGCCGATCTGCGGACCGACCACACGGGCGGCGAGTTCACCAAGTTGACCACCGGCGTCCTGGGCGATGGCACGTTCTCCACCGACAGGGAGCACGGCACGGTGCTGCGGGTGGGGGGTTCGGTCTACCAGCCCGTCACCTGGCTCTCCTCCCCGCCGGTCGCCCCGAACGCGAGCTGTACGACCGGTAACCTCCTCGTCCTGGCCCGCAACGAGGGAGTCCTGACCCTGCCCATCCCCGTCAAGGACGCCCGCTTCTGCCCGAGCGGGGAGATCGGCTCCCCGCAGGTGCTGATCGGCGTCCCGCAGACCACCCTGGCCGACGCGCAGGCCCAACTGCAGGACCTCGACGCCGCGTAGCGGACTCGGACGCCCGGCCGCCCGTCACCGGAGCACGGCAGAGCCCGAGTTGAGCGGTGAACGGCCGGGGCGAGGACGCCCCGGCCGTTCACCGTCCCCGCCATCGGATCGCACCCGTGGTCGGCCGAGGGCTGGGCGCGAAAGACGGCCGCCGGCATCGCCACCGGCCGGCTCCCGGCGGCTGGCCGGCTGCGGCCCGCCGGTCTGCCGACGGCCCGCAGCCGCACCTGCTACTCCCGCTATTCCCAGCGGATGCCGAGTTGGGTGAGGCGCTTGGCGCGATCGGTGGGGATGTCGCCGCGCCTGCTGCGGCTGTTGGCGATGAACAGGCCGAGGCTGATTTGGACGGTGGTGCCGTCGGCCAGCTCGAGGGGTTCCTTGTGTTTGCGGGGGACGTTGAGGTGGCCTTCGCGGGTCCGATACTGGGCGGCGGCGGCGAGGGTGCGCTGCTCCTTTTCGGCGTGTGCCACCTTCCCGGCCGGCTTCTGCTCGGCGGGCAGCGGTTCCAGCCCGAGGACGTGCTCCAGCGCCCACTGCTGCGCCGGGGCGAGCTTGGCCCAGCCGATCTGCTGGGCGCGGCCCCACCCGGCGAAGTCTTCGCCCTGGACGACGACGCTGCCCGGCTCGGCGCCCACACCGGCGAGGACGGCGAGGAATGCGGCATCCTCGCCAACAGCCGACTGCTGTCGGAAGGCATCGACATCGCGGCCGTCGACGCGATCGTCTTCGCCGACCCCAAGACCAGCATCATCGACATCGTCCAAGCCATCGGCCGCGCGCTGCGCCAGTCCTACCGGCAGGGCAAGGTGTCCTGGGTGATCATCCCGGTCTACCTCCCCTCACCGGAGGTCGGCGACGACACGGCGACCGCGGACCCGTCCGAGGTCCACGACGCCGGCGAGGCGGTGAAGGCCGAGGCCGACGCCGAGATCGAGGCCTCCAGCTTCCGCACGATCTGGCGGGTTCTGCGCGCCCTGGCGGCGCACGACGCCCGGGTGGTCGGCCGGATCACCGAACTGCGCACTGGCCGCTCCCAGAGCGCCCAGCACACCACCACGACCACGGCCTCCGAGGAGAGCGGCGAGACCGGCGGCGAGGGAGAGCAGCCGACGGCGGCGGTGGAGTCGCCGATCGAGTGGCTGAGGATCAACGCCCGCCAGCACGCGGCGCAGATTCTGCAGACGGTGAAGCTGCGGGCGTTCAACCCGAGGGCCATCGAGTGGCAGCGGATGCACGCCGTTGCTGCCAGGTTCCACATCGAGCACGGCCACCTCGACCCCACCGACAAGGCGAAGCACGCGGAGCTGATCTCCTGGCTCGCCCGCCAGCGCCACCTGGGCGGCCAGGGCCTGCTCGACCCCGCCCGGGTCAGCGAACTGGACGCGCTCGGCATGATCTGGTCGAAGCTCGCGAACGCGTGGGAGCGCGGGGCCGCCTACGCGCGGGCGTTCCACCAGCAGCACGGCCACCTGGCGATCCCGGCGACCGCGAAGCTGGACGACTACGCGGTGGGGGCGTGGATGCGCCGCCAGCGCAAGGCCGACAACCTCAACCCCGACCAGGTGGCGAAGTTGGACGCGCTGGACGAGCTGTGGCGCCTGGAGCCGGACTGGAACCGCTCCTACCGCCGCCTGCTCGCCTACCTCGCCGCCGGCGGCACCCTGGACGGCCCGGCGAACCGCACCGGCCTCGGCAGCGACCCCACGTTCCGGCCCGGCACGTGGCTGCGCAAGCAGGACAAGGCCCGTACCGACGGGAAGCTGACCCAGCACCAGACCGCGCTCCTGGACGCTCTCCACCGGCACGCCGAGACCGTCACCGGCTGACCTGCCCCGGCACCCGCCATCCGCACCCCCGCTGTCCCGGCCCACCCCGGGCCGGGACGGCCGCCCATACCCGCTCCCGACTTCCGGAGGCACCGCGCGATGACCGACACCACCCGCCCCGACCCGGACCCCGCCGCCGCGCCCGGATGGCTGGAGCCGGCCCTGCACAGCAGCCGTTCCGCGCCCGCCGACCGGGACCTGGGCCGCCCGGTCCTCGACTCCCCGCTGGTGCGCGGCTCGATGTGGCTGCGCTGGTCCGGCCACGACGGCATCCGCACCCTCCACCACGGCGCCGGCCTCGCCCGCGGCTGGACCGAACGTGACGAGACCGCCTACGCCACCGCGGCCACCATCCGCGCCGAGTGGCAGCGCGTACGCGACCACACCGCCCAGACCCGCGCCGAGCGCTACGACCCCGACCACGACACCGCCCTCCAGCACGCGCTGCGCGCCGAACGCCACCGCCAGGACGTCGCCGAATGCGCCCGCGAGGCCGCCCACCAGGCCCGACAGAGGTCCGACGCCACCCACCGCCGCCTCGCCGGCACCACCGCCCAGCCCCTCTACACCGCCCTCGAACGCGCCCGCCTCCACACGCTCACCGACGACGACCACCAGGCCGTCCGCGACCTCACCCACCACCTCGCCCCCGCCACACTGCGCCAGGTCATGAGCTGGCTGGAGCGCACCCGCACCGCCGCCCTCGCACTGCGCGGCGAGCAGGTCCCGCCCACTCGTCCGAGGGCGCGTCGCAGCCAGTTCTGACAGGCCACAAGGCGCCGGTCACCACCAGGTGGCCGGCGCCTTGTGCCGTGCCTGCTGGCGGAGCGGGCGCGCGGGTTCAGAGGGTCCTGCGCGCCTCTTCGGGCCTTGCGTCGCGGTGTGGTCGGAGGGACGGGTGGCCGCTCACTTGGGGTCGTGGCCGGCCCGCAAGCTCGCCGCTGAGCACACGAGCAGTACGGCGGTGAGCGCGGTCAGTGGTGCGGTCCAGGTGCCGGTTGCGGTGTGCAGGGCGGCGGCGAGGACGGGGCCGGTGGCGGCGAGGAGGAAACCGCAGGTCTGCGCCATGGTGGACAGGGCGGCCACGTGGTCGTGGTCGCGTCCCCGGTGGGCGTAGAGCACGCCGGGCAGTGCCTGTCCGGCGCCCAGTCCCATGCCCAGGATGACGACCCACACCATCGAGGTACCGGCGGGCGCGAGCAGGAGTCCGGCGAAGCCGATCACGCAGACCAGGACGGTCACCAGGATGTGGGGCCGCTGGTCGGCCCGCTTGGCGGCCAGGACGGGGGCGGCGAAGCCGCCGACGGCGACGCCGCAGATGAGCAGGGCCTGGCCGGTTCCGGCGGCGCTGCGGCCGAGGCCGGCTTGGACGAGGATCGAGGGCAGCCAGGCGAGGGTGGTGTAGAAGGCGAGGGTCTGGATGCCGAAGAAGGCGGTCAGGCTCCAGGCGAGGGCGGTGCGGGCCACGTGCGGGTGCCCGGTCCGCTTGGTGCCGGTGCCCGCGGCGGGCTGCGGCGGCCGGTGACGCAGCTGCGGGGTCATGCCGGCGGCGGCGAGGATGGCGGGGATGACGGCCAGGCCGATGGCCGGCTGCCAGCTTCCGGTGGCCTGGGCGGTGGGGACGACCACGGCGGCGACGAGCGCCGAGCCGACGCCCATCGACAGGGCGTAGACGCCCATCATGGTGCCGACGCGCTCGCGGGGGAACCGCTTGCGGACCAGGACGGGGATGAGCACGTTGACGACGGCGGTGGCCGCGCTGACCACGACGGTGCCCGCGAACAGGCCTGGCATTCCGAGCATGCGCAGCACCGCGCCGGCCACCAGGACCAGGCTCGCCCACCACAGTCCGCGCTCCTCGCCGAGGCGTCGCCGCAGCACGGCCGCGAGCGGTGCGAAGGCGCCCATGCACAGCGGCGGCAGCAGCCCCAGCACGGAGAGCGCGGCGGGGCTGAAGCCGGCGACGGGGGCCAGCGGTCCGATCTGCCCGAACGCGACGCGGGTGTTCAGGCTCATCAGCACGAACCCCAGGACGAGCAGCGCACTGGCGCCCGAGGCAAGGGGTGGCCCGGTACGGGCACGGCGAGTCGCGAGGGTCTCCGTCGGGGGCGCGGGCATGGCGGGTCCTCCAGGGCACGTGGTGGTTTAGGCTTGCCAGCGTGCACGCTCAAGTCCACTTGAGCGCAAGTTCTTCTCACGCGGAGGACCGGTTGGAGCGGCTGTACTCGATCAGCGAGGTCTCCAGAGCATTCGAGGTCTCGATACCGACGCTGCGCTACTACGAGGAATGCGGACTGATCGAGCCCACCGCACGGCGCGGCCGGGTGCGCCAGTACGACCGCGCGGCTCTGGCGCGGCTCGCCTACGCCCGGCTGTGGCACCACGACGGGATGCTGACACTCGCCGACCCCGCCGCCGTGATGACCAGCGAACACGCGCAGGACCGCCATGCCCTGATCGGCGCCCAGCACGCCGCTGTGCAGGAGCGGATCCACCGGCTCACCAGCGCCGCCGCCGTGCTGCGGCACATGCTGGACTGCCCGGCGGACGACCCGCTGAGCTGTCCCGTGACCGGCGCCTACATCCACGCCCGCGTCGACGCCACCCTCGCCGGCGAGGAACTCCCCGACATGATCTTGCCCAACACGCCTGAATAGCCCCGGATAACCGACCTGGCGCGACGGGATGCCGATGGTGCGGGCGAGCGCGGCCGCCCTGGCCCGCCGCGCCGCCTTCACCGAGTTCAAGGCCCACACCGGCGAGGACGGCGAGGAGCGCGGCATCCTCGCCAACAGCCGGCTGCTGTCGGAACGCATCGACATCGCGGCCGTCGATGCGATCGTCTTCGCCGACCCCAAGACCAGCATCATCGACATCGTCCAGGCCATCGGCCGCGCGCTGCGCCAGGCTTACCGGCAGGGCAAGATCTCCTGGGTCATCATCCCCGTCTACCTCCCCTCGCCCGCTGTCGGCGACGACACCGCCACCGCCGATCCGTCCGAGGTGAAGGAGGCCGGGGAGGCGGTGAAGGCGGAGGCCGACGCCGAGATCGAAGCGTCCAGCTTCCGCACGATCTGGCGGGTCCTGCGCGCCCTCGCCGCCCACCTCTTCGGACAGCGCCCACCTCTTCGGACAGCGCCCACATCATCCGGAAAGGCGCGAACTTGGCGAGGTCGAAGTAGAAGGGGGCGCGGTAGGGGCTGCGGTTGAACTCCTCGGTCCCGTCGGTGAGCTCCACGAGCAGTCCGCCGGGCCGACGGATCAGCAAGGGCAGGACATAGTGACTCGCGACGTAGTAGGTCTCGACACCGATCCGCAGCATGCGCCGGCCCTGGCCCAGGTCGCATTCCCACATCTTCTTGCCGCGCTCGACGAGGTGCTCCCCGCCCCAGATGGCGTTGACGAGGATGTCCAGTCGCCCTTGTTCCCGGTCGATACGCTCGGCCAGCGCCTGCACCTGGTCCGCCTGGAGGTGATCGACCGCTGCGGCGACGTTGTGTGTCCTTGGTTTCGCGGGCCCTGCGACGGCGGATGCGCCGCAGGTGGTCCAGGTGGCGATCTCGGGAAACGGCGACGCCCATGGGGACGCGATGTGCCCGGACGGAAGCCACGCGATTTCCGGAGGCGTTGACGCGGGGAGTGACCAGGCCTATGTCGTCGCCTCCCGCCCCACTCCTGACGGCAAGGGCTGGCACGGCAACGCCGCCTCCTACTACAACGGCAACCCGCAGGACGTAGCGGGGACTGTCTATGCCCTGTGCCAGGCCGACTGAGACCCAGGTAGCCAGTAGCAGCCAGCGGGAGGACTCGGCGATCGGTCGACGACCGGGTTCCTCCCGCTGGCGCGTTGCGCGGTCAGTGTGAGGTTCGGCCGCGATATCACCGGGATGTTCGGCTTCGTGTGTCACTGCCGTTGAGGTGCATTGGTGCTGGTCACGGGAAGTCGGACAGCCGATGCACCCCGACGCCCCTCTCCGCACTGGTCAACAGCCTCGGCGTCCCCACAACCGCCGACCGCACCGTCGCGATCCGCGAGCACGTCCTGGAGATGCCCGCCCCTGTCGTCGCCGACACGCTCGGCTAGCACCAGGTCACCACCGCCAAGCTGGCCGCCCAAGCGGGAGGAACCTGGAGCCGCGGGGCCGGCACCGGTGGTTCGTCGGTTGTCTTCGTCAGGCGCCGGTCCCTGTCGGGTGTGTGGTGGGTATGGAGAAGAGGCCGAAGCGGTTGCCGCGGGGGTCGATCAGGCGGCTGTAGAGGAGCCCGTCGGGGTTGGTGTCCGGCCCGAACTCGACGGTGGCGCCGAGTTCAACCGCGTTCGCGGTGACCGCGGGCACGTCGAGGACGAGGAAGTCGGGCATCAGGTAGTCGACGCCGCCCGTGCCGAGGTCGTACACGCCGCCCGAGGGCCACTGGTTGCCGGTGAACACGTTGCTGTACGGCTTGCCGCCGGCGCTCTCGTCAAACTCGACCCGCCACCCGAAGGCGGCCGTCCAGAACGCCCGCGTGGCCTCCGCGTCCGCCGTGCCGATCTCGAACCAGGCGTAGGCCCCCGGCTTCGGCATCATCGCGACCTCGGTCATCTGCGCCTGGCAGGACTCGGCGAACTCCTTCAGCCGCTTTGGACTCTCGCCGTTCTGGAAGAGGGAGAAGACGTTGCCCCGGGGGTCGGCGAGCCGAGCGAAGACCGTCACGTCGCAGACGGCGGTGGTCGGGACGATCACCTTCGCGCCCAGCTCCTCCAGCCGGGCCTGGTCGGCGGCGACGTCGGCGGAGACGATCGAGACGTTCATCGCCTCTTCGGCGGAGCCGGCCCGCTCGTGGATCGCGCCCATCGGGAAGGGCATCCCCGGCGCCGTGATCCGCGTGTAGGTGGAACCGTCCACCGAGGAGTCCGGGTCCACGGCGAAGGTCCAGCCCAGCAGCGAACCGTAGAACTCCCGCACGGCCGCCCCGTCGGCGGTGGCGATCTCGAACCAGACGACGTTCCCGGGATCCATGAAGCCCATGACAGGTCTCTCCTCAGCAATACAGATGGAGTGGGGGCGACCGGCCTGGGGCGGGAAGCCCTCTTTGCCGGACGGACCCGACCATAGACACCCAATAGGTCACCGAATGTCCTGTTGGTCGCCCATGCTGGCGGGTATGCGCGACCCGTCCGCCCGCCTCCTGCGGCTCCTGTCCCTGCTCCAGACCCCCCCGCGAGTGGCCCGGCCCCGAACTCGCCGAACGCCTCGACGTCACCCCCCGCACCATCCGCCGCGACATCGACCGCCTGCGCGAACTCGGCTACCCCGTCCACGCCACCCAGGGCAACACCGGCGGCTACCGCCTCACCGCCGGCACCGCCATGCCCCCACTCCTCCTCGACGACGAAGAGGCCCTCGCCATCGCCGTCGGCCTGCGGGCCGCCACCGCGGCCCCGATCACCGGCATTGCCGACAGCTCCCTGCGCGCCCTGGCCAAACTCGAACAGGTCCTCCCCGACCGCCTCCGCCGCCGGATCACGCTCTTGGCGCAGGGGGCGGTGCCGCCGACCATCCACGACGGCCCCACCGCCGACCCCGAGACCCTCGCCGCTGTCGCCACCGCCTGCCGGGCCGGCGAGAAGATCCGCTTCGGCTACCGGATCGGCAACGGGACGCAGACCCGGCGCCTGGTCGAGCCGAAGCAACTGGTCGCCTCCGGCCGCCGCTGGTACCTCGTCGCCTGGGACGAGGGCCGGGCCGACTGGCGCACCTTCCGGCTCGACCGCATCCACGCCCCCGCCCCCATCGGCGTCCGCGTCCCACCCAGACCCCTGCCCGACGGAGCAGCGGATGCGGCCCAGTGGGTCGCCCGTTCCGTCACCGGCCCCGCCACCACCCACGCCGACGTCCTGCTGCACTGCCCGGAAGACCGGGCTCGGGAGATCATGCCCACCGGAGAAGGCCCGGTGACCCCGGTGGACGCGCACACCTCCCGGCTCACCGTCGGGCCGGACTCCCCCCGCTACCTCGCCCTCCGCGTCGTCCGCGTACCGGTCCCCTACACCCTCCTCGGCCCCCCTGAGGTCTCCCGCGAGCTCCGCGCCCTCGCCGAACGCGCCCTGACCGCCACCACACCCCCACCGGAACGGGCCGCGCCCACCGTGTGACACCCCACCAGCGCGCCCGGGAGGTGGCGGGTGCCCGGCCAGGACCACCAGCAGCCGCGGGAAGGCGCGCCAGCGCCGTCCCGTCCGGACCCGCCTGCTCCCACAACCGGGCGCGGGCCGTCCCCCGGCTGGGGAACGGCCCGCGGCTGGGTGGTTCGGTGGTGTCTGCGCTCAGCCCAGTTGCTGGGCGTTCAGGCTCGTGAGGTGGTCGTGGGCGGGGTTTTCCTTCGCGTAGAGGACCTGGATGTCGATGGCGAGGTCGGTGCCGGGGTCGATGGTGTGTCCGCCGCCCGCCGGGGAGCCGAGCAGGACGCTGCCCTCGGTGCCGTCCCGCAGGATTTGGCCCCAGAAGACATCGGTGAAGCCCTTGTACAGGGAAGTCCCCTCGGGCAGGTCACCGAAGCCGAGCGCCCACTTCACGACGCGCGTCTCGGCGGCACGCACCGTGATCCGGTAGGAGTAGATCCACTTCTGGGTCTCCCAGTCCTGCCACTTGCTCAGGAAAGACTGCTCGACGATCAGGTTCCCCAGGAAGGGAGCCGCCAGCGCCGACTGAGGCTGGTCGTTCCAGGTGCCGTTGGGACTGTCGGCCATCGCGATCCGCCGCAGGTCCGCGATCGCGGACCTGCGGTCCACGGGCAGCGAATGCCCCCGCTGGTCGGCGGCGGAGAAGAGCGCGTTGTCCTCGTCGGTGCGGTTGACGACGCTGCTCACCCCGTCGCCGCTGTGGTCGAAGCCGTACGCGGAGAAGTCGTTGACGGACGTGCCGGCCGGGATGACCAGGATCTTGTCACCGACTCCCGGCCTCTGACCGATGTTGAAGTTGGTGGCGCGGTAGAGGCAGAAGCTTCCCTCGGGGCACGCCTCTTCTCCCTGGCCGTAGATCAGCCGCGCTTGTTCGTTGCTCACGTGTCTGCCTTCCTGTTGACGACTGATGGGCCCAGGCGGGAGTGGCTGGACCCCTACATCCGCTGAAGTCCTTGGGGCCGTGGCGTATCGGGTGCCGGCCGGAGCGGTGCCTGGCGACCCGGGGTGCGGTCACGGAAACCCTGTCGATACTCTGAGCGAATGTAGCATCACTATTTGTAGTCGAAGTTTTGCGTCGTGTGGTCACTTCGCTTCCGCTTGGCCGGTTCCAACGGCTCAGTTGACGCAGATGAGCCACCCGAGCACGGCGCTATGCGTGGCGGACGGGCGCTTCGCGGCCCGGGGCCCTCGGTCCGGTGACCGCCCGACCAGACCGCTGCGAAACTGACGCCCACGATGCCGTTCTCGGACGAGCGGTGGGCCGGGCACGAGCCCGCCGCCTGGGGCGACGACGGGCTGTGCGCCGGCTGCCGCCAGACCTGCGCCGACCAGCAGGCGTGGGAAGCCGCCGAACGGGAGCGGGCCGCCGCCGAGGCCGCGGCTGCCGAGGCGAAGCGCAGCAGCTCCTGGTGGTGCCGCTCCTGACCCCGCCTCACCCCGGCGCAGGCCGCTGACCTGCGCCGGGGAGTTTGGCCACCCCTGCTGACCTGCACTGGGGAGTTTCACCGGGAAGGCGGTGAGTTTCGCCCCGGGGCGCTGGTGGGTTTGGCCGCCCCGGGCCCGCTCGCCCCGGTCATTTCCCGGCGGAGGCCGGTTAGTTTCGGGTGCCGGTGCAGGTCAGCGGCCGGCTAGAACGGCCTGCGGTACTCCGTCCGGGTGGCGGCGGGGTTCGGCGGGACAGCGTGGTGGGCAGAGCCTGCGACATGACGACACCGATGACCAGGCGCCGCCGTCGCCGCCGTCCGGCCGCGCCCACCGCGTCCGCGCCCGCCGCCCCGGTCCGCGCCGGATGGCCGCCCGCCCCCACCGCCCACCTGCCCGACGCCCTGGTGGAGGCCGTCGCCCGCACCGAGCAGGACGACCCAGGCCAGGCGCCGGTGGTGTGGCTGCCAGCGGCCGACGCGGCCGGCCTCCACCTGTACCCGGCCATCGGCGCCGCCCTCGGCCAGGCCGCCCGACCCGACACCACCGCCGACGGCCCGCTGCTGCTCCCGGCGATGACCGGCGCGTCCTACCAGTGGCGCTGACGTCCCGCGCTGTGCCGGGACACGCTGGTTGTCACCCCTTATGGGCTCTGACCTGGCGGCCTCGTTGCGGTGGGACAGGACAGTTGTCACCGATGGGCCAAGATTGTTGTCACCTGACGCCGGTTGCCGCGCTTGTTGTCACCCGGATCCGGCTGGCGGCGGCTGAGTGGTTCGCGGCCGAGGCGCGGTGTGAGGTTGAGCCCACCAAGGGCAGCTGGCGGGCTCGCGTCCCATGAGGAAGGACCCCCTGGTAGGGGGTCCCGGGTTCCGAGGGCGGTGTTGATCCGTGCGGATCGTCGGCTACCGCCCGCGGAGTGGGGGAGTGCGTGCCGCCTTCGCGATGTCGGGCTGCGGGCTCAGAGGGCGGCGACGAGCAGGGTGAAGGCGGCGGCGATGACGGCGACGCGGGCGTAGTGGAAGCGGTCCCAGCGGTTCCCCTGCTCCCTCCAGTCGGCGGGCCGGTTGTCGGGGGTCCAGGTCTTGCTCTGGTTGTTGATCGGGACGAGCAGCAGGACGGACATGATCACGCTGACGATCAGCAGTGCGGCGGCGGTGACGACCAGGCCGGTGCCGTGGTGGTGCCATCCGGCGACGGCCCAGACCGCGGCGAGGACGAGTGAGCCGATGTACCAGAACGGCATCACGGCGCCGAGCATCCGGCCCCCGTGGGCGCGGGCGAGCAGGTAGCTGTCGTCGGGGAGGGCGTTGAAGATCGGGTTCATGACGAAGGCGACGGAGAACTCCACCCCCACCATCAGGCCGACGAGCACGGTGGTGATGACCTCGAGTGCGTTGAGCATGGCGACCTCTCCTGGGATCTAGCGCTGCTAGGTGACGAAGTAATGCTAGATCTGCTGCCGCTCACTTGTCTAGCGGTGCTAGGATCGGGTCATGTCGGTACAGGAACGCAAGGAACGCGAACGGGCGGCCCGTGAGCGCCTCATCGTGGCGACGGCCCGCGAACTCGCCGAGCAGCAGGGCTGGGACGCGGTCACCACCCGCCGGCTCGCCGAGCGCATCGAGTACAGCCAGCCCGTCCTCTACAGCCACTTCCGCGGCAAGCGTGAGATCATCGGCGCCGTCGCCCTGGAGGGTGTCGCCGAGATGGCCGTGGCCCTGCGGACCGCGACCTCCGCCGCGGACGGCGCTCGCGCCCGGGTCACCGCCCTCGCCCGCACGTACCTTGAGTTCGCCGAACGCAACCCGGCGGTCTACGACGCCATGTTCCAGCTCGACGGCGGCCTGGCCTTCGCGGCCGAGGACACCCCGGAGCCGCTGAAGGACGGCTTCGCCGCCCTGTTGGAAAGCCTCGGCGAGGTCGCCGGGGACGGCGTCAACCCGGGACTGTTCACCGAGGTGTTCTGGGCGGCCCTGCACGGGCTGGCCACCCTGACCCGGGCGGGCCGGCTGCCGCCGGCGGAAGCCGAGCGGCGGGTGGAGCTGCTGGTGGACCGGCTCGCCATGATCTGACACACCGTCCGGGCGGACGGGCAGCCGGGGCCCTCCGGCCCGGCTGCCGGCCTGCGGCATCGCCGCTCAAGAGCCACCGCACCGAGAACCGGCCGGCGCGAACGAGACCGAGCGGGAATCCGACAGCCTCCATGCGACAGGACACCCGGCTCAATCGGGCTGTACGTACGTCGCCGCTCGTGGTGACAGAAACCATGTCCAGGTGACATCTACCGTGTCCCGGCATACGCGCGCATGCCGAATCCGGCCCAGGCACGGGTTGCCTCTGAGGTTGCTACTGGAGGCGGCGTCGCCGGAAGCGGCGATTGCGCAGTTCAGGGCCCGTTTGTCCATAGGTCGGCGGAGGCCGACTACTTCTCCCTGGGCCCCTTGGCGGTGCCGGGTGAAGTCCGGGCACCGGAGCCGTCGAGGGGGAGGAGGAGTAGGAGAACAGGCGCGCAGAGCAGGAGCGGAGACGAGATCCCGGCAACCTGATGCTGCGCGCCGACGGCGTGAAGGGTTGTCCGCTGCGCGGTGGCCCGGCGGCCCCGCTTAGCGGTGCCACCGGCCGGGGGGGGGGGGGGGGCGGGGGCGGGGAGGAGGACGGTAGACCGTCCCGGCGCCCCTGCTTGCCGCCTACAGCTCCGTCCACCCGCACGCCCGCCCACCCGGTCGTTGAGCGGGTGCCAGACCGGGGCGGCCGGGCCGCGCTGGACCAGGTCCTCGATCCGGGCGGCGCCGGCCGGGACGGCGGAGAGCATCTCGGCGGTGGCCGGGTTCTCCTCGGCGGCGAGGCGCAGGTCCGCCACCGCCGAGCGCACCTGGGCCGCGCCGGTGCCGACCAGGACCACCAGCAGCTGCGGGAAGGACCGCCAGCGCCACCTGGGCGGCCAGGGCCTGCTCGACCCGGCCCGCGTCTCGGAGTTGGACGCGCTCGGCATGATCTGGTCGAAGAACGCAGGCGCCTGGGAACGCGGGGCCGCCTACGCCGCCGCCTTCCACCGCCAGCACGGCCACCTCGCGATCCCGGCGACCGCGAAGCTGGACGACTACGCGGTGGGCGCGTGGATGCGCCGCCAGCGCAAGGCCGACAACCTCAACCCCGACCAGATCGCGAAGCTCGACTCGCTGGACGAGCTGTGGCGCCTGGAGCCGGACTGGAACCGCTCCTACCGCCGCCTGCTCGCCTACCTCGCCGCCGGCGGCACCCTGGACGGCCCGGCGAACCGCACCGGCCTCGGCGACGACCCCACGTTCCGGCCCGGCACCTGGCTGCGCAAGCAAGCAACGGCGCGCACCGCCGGCAAGCTGACCGACCACCAGACCGCGCTCCTGGACGCGCTCCACTGGCACGCCGAGACCGTCGCGGGCTGACCCGCCCCGCACCGACGCCGCCATCCCCCGTGCCGGGCGGCCCGCTGGCCTCCAAACCTCCCGAACACCCCCGGCTTGTAGGCTGGCGCGGAAAATCTCCGGTTCGTTGAGGGAGGGCCCGGTGCGCGTCCGCCGGTGGATATGTGTGCTCGCGGGAGCCGTCGCGCTGAGCAGCCCGACGGCCGCCTACGCCCGCGGCGGGGGCGGCGGTCACGGCTTCGGTGGCCACGGTGGCGGCGGCGGGGGCAGTGGGGGCGGCCATGGCGGCGGCTTCCACGGGTCGGGCGGCGGCTTTGGAGCGGGCGTCGGGGCCGGGAGCGGCGGGCTCCTCACCGTGCTGGTGATCGTGGCCGTCGTCCTCCTGATCCTGTGGCTGTGGTCCCGGCGCCGCAGGGCAAAACTGGCACAGGGCCTGAACACCGTCTCCGACCGCACGGCGCACCGCGCGGACGCGCAGGCGCGCGAGCGCGCCGCCCGCATCTCGGCCCGCGTCGACGCCATCGCCGACACGGATGCGACCTTCGAGCGCGCGGCGCTCGAGCAACGCGCCGTGTGGCTGTACGAGACGGCCCAACGTGCCTGGAGCGGGCACGATCACGCCACGCTGCAGCGGATCCTGTCCCCGGTGCTGTACGGCAAGTGGGCCGAGGAGCTGCACGACTACGCCTCACGCGGCGAGGTCAACGTCGTGGAGATCGTCTCCGGCCCGGTCGTCGAACTGGTCGACGTCGCCAACCGCGCGGGCGAGGTGAACGACACCGTCACCTTCCGGATCACCGCGACGCTCAACGACTACGTACGCCGCGCCGACGGCGGTCAGGCCGTGCGCAAGGACGGCTCGACGCGCCCGGTCGAGTACTGGACACTGCGCAAGAACACGGCCGGGCAGTGGATCGTGTCGTCGCTGGAACAGGCCGCCGAGGGCGCGCACCACCTGAGCGGCGCCATCGAGACGGACGGCTGGGACCAGAAAGAGGTCGCCCGCGAGGCCGTGCTCGAGGTGGCCGGCAAGAGCACAGTCACCAAGGTGAGCGACATCCTGTCGCTCACCAACATCTCGTGGAGCACCGACGCCGACACCGCCGCCGGCGACCTGAGCGTCCTCGACGGCCGGTTCGACAAGTCCGTCCTCGAGGTCGCCGTCGAGCGGTTCCTCGAGGAATGGTCCATGAACGACGGCAGCCTTGACTTCACGCTCGTACGCACCGCCCACCGGACCGTCATGCGCCAGGCCACCGTCACCCGCGTCACGGTGCGCTCGCTGGTCTCCCGCGACCCGGTCGTCTTCCGCGTCACGGTCGACACCGAGGGCGTCTACTACGAAGTCGACCGCCGCAGCGAACAGGTACTGCGCGGTGACCCGCACAAACGCAGGCCCATCACCTTCACCTTCGACCTGCGCCTGGACGACACACCGGCCAACGTGTGGACCGTCATCGCCGCCACGGTCGAGTAGACCAGCCCAGGTCGGCACCACGGGCTCTCACGCCCACACCCCGGCGCCGCCCCGCCCGGACACCCACCACCACGCACGGACCGCTCACGGCCACCGGACCGGGCCGGCACGGCCATTGCCGGGCCTGGCAACGACCGCAGCCCCACCCCCAACACTCTCCCGCAGGGGGCGGGGAGAGCCTGCGGGGCGGGGCCGGAAAGAACCCTGCGCCTGCCGAATATCTCATCCAGCCAGGTCACGCGGCGTGTCGGTACTCGTGGATCACTCCGCCGAGCCGGTCATGTCGGCGTATGTCCAGGCGAGAGATTCGTCCGGGATCAGTGATCGGCTCGGGCACCACGCGTAGGGGCGCCGCCTGGTTCATGGCCTGGTGGGGCCGGTGCGCGTTGTAGTGGCACTCGAACTCGCGCAGGGCGTGGCGCAGGTGGCGCTCGTTCCAGATCAGGGTCCGGTCCACCGGCTCCGTGCCGCAGTGACGGGATCGGGCGTCATCCCGGGAGCACGACGCCGATATGCCGGCGTTACCACCGCGATACGGCGAGAGATGAGGATGCCAGGCGCGATGCGGCGGTCTGCGGTCATGGGCTCAGTCTCCGTACCGCTCTCTCACGCCGGCACCGGCCGGGGTCGGCGTGACCGAGTCGAACGAAATGGAGTGGACCAGTGCACCAGCGGATCAAGCGAGCAGCCGCCCGGGTCGGAGCCCTGACCCTGCTGGCCGGCGGCACCGCGATAGCCGTTCCGACCACCGCCCAGGCGGCCGACTACAACGGGGTCTGCGGCTCGGGCTACTCGGTCATCGACCACCGGGACCTCAACCTCGGCGGCACGGTCTACCTGACCTACAACAGCAGCAACGGCTACAACTGCGTGGTGACGATCCGCGACAACCCGGGCCCCGCTCTGCTCATGCTCGCCGGGCTCAGGCAGACCGGCTCCTCCACCTGGACCAAGCTCGACGAGAACTACTACACCACCTACGCCGGGCCGGTCTACCTCTACGCAGCGCACAGCTGCATCGACTGGGAGGGCGGGATCGAGGACAACATCAGCGGCGGCTTCGACAAGCACTGCAGCTGAGGTGATCCCGCTGTTAGCCGCGCGATACACGGCGTTCGTAGGTTGATCGCCGAGGTGGGGGGCGACCCCACAGCACAACTCGTGAGGAGACCTCATGGCAAGCAGTCAGCTCTGCGCTTCGCGCCTGCGCAAGACCGTGATGCGGGCCGCCGTGGTGGGCGCCGCGGCTCTCACCGTACTCGGCCTGTCCAGTGCGGAGGCGATGGCCCTGGACCCTGGTACCACGGCCGCCACCTTCACTCTCGCGCAGCCCGACTCGTACGCCGGCGAAATCGCCGATTCCACCGGGGCCAGGCTGGTGCTGCAGAACGATGGGAACCTGGTGCTGTACACGCACACTGGCGACATTGACAACGCGTTGTGGGCCAGCGGCACCGCCGGCAAGGGCGTGACCCACGTCGACTGGTCGCGGTCCGGCTACGCCAAGCTACTGGACAGCTCCAACAACGTCGTGTGCACCATGGGCGCGCTCAACCCCGCCCCGGGCGGCACGGTCCGGGTCCAGAACGACGGCAACATGGTCTTCTACGGCACCAACGGCAACCCCACCTGGTCCACCGGCACCTACGGCGGCCAGATCGGCAACCTGAACTACTGCTACACCTGAGCCGCCCGGGCCGAGCGGTCCGGCAGTAGGAACAGCGCGGCCAGGCACCAGTTCCCCGGTGCCTGGCCGAAAACGGAAACGGGTGCAGATCCAATCGGCGTGTTGTTGATCAAGCCGCGAGGTTGAACCCATCGCGGTAGCGGGCTTGGTGGTTGCGGGTGAACTCCTGCTGTTCGTGCCAGGCCCAGTAGGCGTTGAAGTCGCCGTTGCTGCGCAGGGCGCGGAGCTTGAGGACGGCCTCGGCGCCGGACAGGCCCCAGCGGGCTCCGGTGATGTCCAGGCGGTCCTTGACCAGGTGGCGGCAGGCGCCCTCGATGATGCCGGTGGCCATGGGCCAGCCGCGGTCCAGGGCGAGGTCGTAGCGCAGGTACTCGGCCTTGTTCCGCAGGTAGGCGACGGCGTCGTCGATGCCCTTGCAGTGGTTCGTGGTCAACCGCGTGGCGCGGGCGGCGGTTTGGAGGGCGTCGGCGACCTGGCCGGCGCCGCCGGCGAGGAGGGTGCGGGCGTGGCGGGCGACCCATGCCTCGGCGGCCGGGTCGCCGGGGGTGTGCAGGCACCAGGCCGCGCCCCACAGGTATTCCAGGACGTGGATCAGGTCGACGACGATGTGCACCGTCACGCCGCGGCGGGTGGCTTCGGCGGTGATGAGGTCGAGTCTTTCCACGCGATAGCCGTGGGAAAGAGGGCTGAGCCCGACCGTGGTGCTGGGCTCACCCGCCCAGCGCGGCCCACCGCGCTCCGCTGTCGCCCATCGGCGAACTCCGGCAAGCCCAGCTACAGATGAAACAGCCTTCCCCTCCGTCGGCGGACGCCCCTAAAGTGTGCGCACGATCAAGCAAGGGAGTCATACGTGGCCAAGACGATCGCTGCCGCGTTCCTGTCCGACTCGTCCTGGGACGGAGCGCCGGAAACCCAGGCCCCGATCCGGCGGCCGATGCTCGACTGGCAGGAGCTGAGCAAGATCCTGGGCCAGAACCCGTACGGCGGCTGCGCCTATCGATTCGGACGGCAAGATCCACAAGCGTTAGCACTCCGCCAGGCAAGACCAGGAACAGCTGCCCGTGGTGCCTGCTTGCCTGCCTCGCCGCCAGCGGCACCCTGATCGGACCGGCGAACCGGACGGGTGGCGATCGCCCTCCTGGACGCCCTGCAACACATCTGGATGGGCAACTGGCCATCGCAGCCCGGGCTCGGTAGGCCGGGCCCCGCCCCCACGACGTCCCGATCCATCGCCTGATCCCTGACGCCCGGTGGGGTGGTTGTCCGGACGACCTGGCACGAGCCCGCGTGTACGACGTGGGCTCGGCGATGACCAGGCGGCGCGAGTGCCGAACCGGCTCGCACGCGGGTGTGCGCGGTCTTGGTCAACGACGGCCGGGTGCGTCCGGTCCACTGGGGCAGCGTGCGGTCCGTGGGGAAGACCGCGGCGAGGTAGGCAGGGGTGAGCCGGACCGTTGGGGGAACCGATTTCGTATCGGCACGATTGCCGCATAGGGTGGTGTCACCGACGCGGGGTGGAGCAGCTCGGTAGCTCGCTGGGCTCATAACCCAGAGGTCGCAGGTTCAAATCCTGTCCCCGCTACTACCAAGGCCGGGGCTGGCGCACGAATGCGCTAGCCCCGGCCCTGTCCGTTGGTCAGCTGGCAGCGCGAGCAGGCCCGCGCTGAGGGCAAGCTGACCGCCCGGCAGATCTGCCGCGTACGGAGGCACGCAGCCTGGATTGTCGCCGACGTTCGGGGGGCGTCATTGGATGGCCTTGAGGATGGCGCTGACGAACTGGAGGATCGCGTGGCCCCAGGGGGTTGCTGCGATCAGGACGCCGAATAGCCGCCTGCGGTCCGTCAGAACTTGCCGACGATGTGCAGGACCTCCTCGGCGCCCGTTCGGTGACGCACCCGGGCGCGGCCTCCAGGCGCCACACCTCGACCGGGTACCGGGCCCGGCGCGCTTGCGTAGCTCGGCGACCGCGGCCGCCGCGCCGATCCGGCTGCGCGCCGCCGGCCTCGGTGCTGGCCTCGGCCAGGCGCTCGGCCACCAGGTCCAGGCTGGCGCTCAGCGCAGGAGGTTGGCGAGGTAGGTGTTGCGGTTCCGGATCAGACGGGGCATGTACCAGCCGAGAACGGTCGTGTCGGCCATACGGCCGAGGGGCCCGAGCGGGGATGCGAAGTCGATGACGTCTCGCATGATGCTTCCGCCGGTGCCGTCGGGTTCGAAGAAGTGGGCGTGCCGCCATCGCTTGAACGGCCCGCGCTCCTGCTCGTCGACGAAGTGCCGCGGCGGGTCATAGGCCATGATGCGGGCGGTGAGCTGCCAGGTCAGGCCGAAGTGGCGGGCCTGGAAGGTCACGGCGTCGCCGAGGGAGAGGCGGCCGTGGGTGGTGCCGGCAACCGCCCGCTCTGCGGACGCGGCCATCGACTGGGTGTGGGCCTCGACGTCGAGGCATGCCTCGAACGCTCGTTGCGGGGGTACCGAGAGAACCGTGGTGATCTCGAACTGGGGCATCGGGGACCTTTGATTCGCGTCGGCCGTTCGGATCGCCGTCGCAGGCGAGACGCCTCCGAACGGCACGACTGCTGTGGACGTCGGTGATTGGCAGTGGGGCGTCTTAAGCCCAGCGCCGTCCACACCCGGGCCCGGTGCGCAGCGCGCACCCGCTCGGCCAGCACAAGGACGGCGGTGCGAACCTGCTCCACCGACCCGCAGCGCGACGGTCAGCCGCCACGCCTCGGCCTCGCCGACCGGGACGGCCGACTCCTGGTGCTGCCACTCGCCCACACTCTCCCCCTGCCCGCCGACGGCCGCCCGAACCCGCCGCCGGGTCGCAGCGCGGCTGTGTCCAGCACGCCAACCGGATGGTGAGTTTCGCCCCCGGGGCCTGGTACGGGGTGGCGGTGGGGGTGCGGGTTGGGGTGATGTCGGGCCTGGAGTTTCGCGGGTTGGTTGAGAAGGTTTCTGTGAGTGTGCGTGGTGGTGTCAGCGGGATGGGCGGCAGCGGGCTGATTGATGGCAGGGGATCGCTGAGCTCGGCTTCTGTCTGATGGTGTCGTGGATCTCGGCTGTCATGAAGTGACCAATCCGCTGTCATGACACGCGGATTGTGCCTAGCACACCAGGATGACGGCTGACACGAGGATGCTCATTCCTGTGCAGAGCGCTTGGGCGGGGGAGTGGGCTGGTGTGCATGACCGCCGATCCCGCGCTTGCGCAGCCCGACACCCTGCCGAGAGTCTCTGCGGCATCCGCAGCCGATGTGGAACCGCTCGCGTCCCGGTCACGGGAACGGGCGTTGGTACGGCAGGTGGTGGTAGGTCGTCTGCTCGTGCTGGATGAGGCCGGGACCCTGGCGTCGGTGCATGCGCGGATCGCCGCCGAGTCAGCTGGGGTGTCGGTACGCACGGTGTCGCGCTGGCTGGCCGCCGCCCGCCAGTCGGGCCGTCTGGAGGCGGTACCGCGTCGTGGCGCCTTCACGGTCACTGAGGAGTTGTGGGCCCGGCTTTCCGAGGTGGGCGGGAACGTGGCGGCCCTGCACCGTCAGCTGGCCGGACAGGCCGGGAGCGATCCGGGACAGGCGTTCGTGGGGCCGGTGCCGTCATTGGCGACGCTTCAACGGGCAGTGCGCCGGGAACGGCAGGCCGGCCGTGTTCTGCAGACTACCCGGCCCGGCTCTGGCCGGGTGGATCCTGCGGTGTATGACCGCGCGCTGGCGGAGCTGGCCCTGCCCGGCACGGTCGATGAAGCCAGCCAGGCTCCACCTGCCCCTCCACCTGCCCCTGGCCCTACTACCGAGCCCGCCGCGCCGGCCGTGCCCGATGGATCTTCGGGGGCCGTGCCGCTGGGAGTGCGGCTATACGTTCCCGGCGCTCACGTCGCCGCGACACGCCAGCTGGGCGAAGTGACCGAGGCGATCGCGCACACGATCGCCGCGCGCGGGATCGCCTGCGTCTACGGGGACACCGGTCAGGGCAAGACGGTCGCGGTCCACCAGGCCCTTGGCCTGCTGCCGCGCCGTCTGCCTGTCCGCCAGGCGCAGGTAGCGGTGAAGCCGGCCCTGCCGCAGCTGCGCGCCGCGCTTCTGACCGCGTTCGGCCTGCCGGCCACCGCGCTCACGAACCGCACCGACGCGGCCGACCGCGCGCTCATCGACGCCTTCAGGACCCCGGGGGTGGTCCTGATCGACGACGTCCAGCGCATCGCCGCCCCCGAACTCGACTACCTGCGCCTGCTGGCCGACGCCCCGACCACGCAGACCTCACTGGTGCTGTGCGGGGCCGGTGCCGAGCGCATGCTGGCCCGGGCCCCCGCGCTGGCCTCGCGGGTGCTGACCTGGCAGCACGTCCCCCGCCTGGAAGCCTCCCAAGTGCCCGCCGTGCTGCGCCTGTTCCACCCGCTGTGGCACACCGCGAACGACGCCGATCTGCTGCACGCGGACGAGACCTGCGCACGGGGGAACTTCCGGACCTGGGCGAAGATCACCTCCCACGCCTACGCGGCGCTGGACCAACGCCCCGGCACCAGTGCCGATGGCGCGCTGCTTGAGAGGGCCTGCTCCCGCCTCGGTCCCAACCTCTGACCCCAGCCCGCTGATCCCCAGTCCGTTGCGCCGACCGCCCACCGCGGGTTCGCGGGAAAGACATCGATGAACACCACCACCCCCAACACCACCGCCCTCCACACGCTCCCACCGGCCAAGGCCCAGCCCGCCCTCGACACTGTGTCGTTGAATGCCCTGCGCGGACCGGCCGTGCGCCGTCTGCTCGCCCTGCGCGCCGAGCACCAACTCACCCGCGCGCACGTCCACACCACGGCGCAGTGCCTGGCGGTCTCCGACCGGACGGTGTGGCGGTGGCTGGCCGAGGCCACCGTCGCACCGGAGACCGCCGAACGCCCCGGAGCGCGTGACAGCGACCGGTTCGATATCACGCCGCAGATCCGGGTGCTGCTCGCGTACTGGCGCGGCAACGCCTCCGCGGTCCACCGCGAGCTCCTCGCCCACGCCCGCGCGGCCACCAGACCCGACACCGCCACCAACGAAGCCACCCCACTGACATCCCCACCCCAGCCGAGCCGCCTGGCGGTCCCAGGCGGCGCACCACCGACCGCAGTCCCCGTGCTGGAGAAGGTGCCGTCCCTGGCTACGTTCCTGCGCGCAGTGCGCCGCGATCTGACGGCGGGGGAGCGGGCCGGGTACCGCCATGGACCCGAGGCGGCCCGCGCGCTTGACGTCTTCGGCAAGCGCCCCCCGACCTGGCGCAACCACGCCTGGGAGGGCGATCACGTCCAGGCGCCGCTGCGCGTGCACGCCGACGGACAACTGATACGGCCCCACATCACCTGGTTCATCGACTGCGCGACCAAAGCGATCACCGGCGTCGCGGTGACCCCGGGCTGCCCCTCACGCGCCTCGATCCTGGCTGCCCTGCGCTCAGCGGTCCTGCGCACCGGGCCCTACGGACCCGTCGGGGGCCGGCCGGAGACCGTGCGGATCGACCGCGGCAAGGATTTCCTCTCCCGCACCGTCACCGCGGCGTTCGACGCCCTCGGCACGACCATGGACGACCTGCCCGCCTACAGCCCCCACCTGAAAGGCAGCATCGAGAACCTGAACCGCAACGCGACACGGATGCTGTTCGCCGCCCTTCCCGGCTACCGCACCAAACAGCCCCGCCGCCGCCCCGACCGCCTCCCCACCGCACCCGTCCTGTCCTTCGAGGACTTCACCGCCGAAGTACTGGCCTGGGTCACCTGGTGGAACACCGAACACCACCCGGACGGCCTGAACGGACACACCCCGCTTCAGGCCTGGCAGCAGGACCCCACACCACTCACCGACATCCCGCCCACGGACCTGTGGTCGTTCACCCTCGAAGACGACGGCCGCACCCGCGTCATCACCAGCCACGGGGTCCGCTTCAAGAACCGCGACTACCTCGCGGACTGGATGACCGGGCAGGCCGGCCGCGAGGTCAGGGTGCGGTTCATGCCCCACCACACCCACGAGATCGAAATCTGCGACCCCGCCGGCCGCCGCCTCGGAACCGCCTACCTCGCCGACCAGGCCACCCCCGAACAACTCACCGCGCTGCGCCACGCCCGCACCCGGCGCGCACAGCGCCTGCGGGCCGAAGCGAAAGCCGCCGAGCAACTGCGCCAGGAACGCTTCGCCCCCACCACCACCGCGACCGCACCACGCCGCCTGGACGCGACCACCGCCGCCGAGGCGACCCGGGAGCTATCCCGCCACCACGAGAGCGACCTTGCTGCGCTGGCACTGCCGGAGCTGATCCCGCCCGCCCCGCCACCGGCCGACTGGGCCACCCCCGCCGCCGTGAGAACCGCCACCCGGCCCACCCCACCCACCGACCGTAAGGACGCCCCGTGACCCGTCGCCTGCCGCCCCCACCCACCGACCAATACGTCGCTCTGCCCGAGGCCCGCCTCGTGACCACCCGCGCGCTGCTCACCGTGCGCGAGAACCTCGCCGACACCATCGCCGCCCGCGCCATGATGTGCATCCACGGCGGCGCCGGCTTCGGCAAGACCGTCGCCGTGACCAGCTGCCTGCGCGAACTCGAACCCGGCGAAGACATCCACCGCATCACCTTCCACACCCGCCCCACCACCCGCGCGGTACGCCACGAACTGTTCACCAGCCTCGGACTACCAGGCCAGCCCCCGCGCTACGCCAGCGAGTTCGACCACCTCCTCAAGACCGCACTCGCCACCCACCCCCGCACCCTCGTCCTGGACGAGGCCCAATGGCTCTCCAGCGACCAGCTGGAGTACGTCCGCTACCTCTGGGACGACCCCTACACCCAGCTCGCCGTCGTCTTCGTCGGCGGAGAAGGCTGCTACCAGGCCCTGCGCAAGGAACCGATGCTCTCCTCCCGCATCTTCATCTGGCAACGCCTCGCCCGCCTCACCCCGGAAGAGGTCTCGGACGTCATCCCGCTCTACCACCCCATCTGGACCGAAGCCGACCCCGACGACATCGCCTTCGCCGACCACCACGCAGCCCACGGCAACTTCCGTAACTGGGCCCGCCTGACCGCCCACACCCACACAGCCCTCCTGCGCACAGGCCGCACCCGCGTCGACCAGGAGGTACTCCGGTGGGCCTTCAGCCGCCTGGGCCCGACCGGCTAAGCAGCAGCCCCACCCCAACGACAAAACCACGCCTGCCCCGGCTACGAACATCACCGAGACCACCATCAGCCGACCGACACCCAAGGTGCCAACACCCGGAGGTCGTCACCCCGAACGGGGACGGCGGCCTCCAGCGCTTTCTCAAGGCCCCGGCGGCGAACCATCGGCCAACGACACCAGCGCGGCCCGGTACCGGCCTACCAGGTCACGCCCAGGGCCTCCAGCTGGCCGCGCTGCTCCGGGCTGAGCTTGTCCCGCCGGGCCTTCTGGTTGTTCAACCAGGCTCCCAGAGACAGCCCCTCCTCGGTCTTGTGTGCGCGCGGGACCTTCGCGTGGCCCTCCCGCTCGACGAACGCCGCCAGCGCCGCCAGGCCGGCGCCGAACCGGTCCGCCCGTGACACCTTCGGCTTCGCCGCGGCCGCCGCCCGCGCGGCCGCCAGCTCGACGTCCTCGCCGATCCCGAGCGCCGCGAGCAGGTCCCGCTGCTCCTGGTCGAGATCGGCCCACCCGGCCCGCTGCGCCTGCACCCACCGGCCGAGCTGCTCGCCCTCGAACACGGTGTCCACGGGCAACACGGTCCAGTCGACCAGGCCGTCGGACTCCAGCCACCACTGCCGCGCGACGGCGTACGTGCGCTGCCAGACGATCGGCCAGGCCGGGCACCACCACGGGTCGATCTCCTCCAGCGCCCTGCGCCGCTCCGGCACGAGCGCCCCCGGCTGGCCAGCCGGCACCTGGGCCGCAGCCCGCAGCTCCGAGAGCCACGTGCCGATCGCATACCCGCCGATCGAGGCCCGGGCCGGCGCCGCGAGCGAGCCGCCGTGCCCCTTCGCCCAGACCCGCGCCCAGTCCAGCCCAGCCTCGAACCGCGCGTCGGAGACCGACCAGGTCATCCCGAGTGCATCGAGCATGTCGACCCGGTGTCGCGCCAATTCACCAGCAGAATGCTCGGTCCGCCGGTCCGACAGCCATTTCCCGAGAGGAAACTTCCCCTCCTCGCCGACCATCGCGGAATAGGGAACGTCAAGCCCGCCGGTCTCCTCGTGCCACCGCCTGGCGTGGTTGATCCCCTCACGCCAGAACTGGTTCTCCCCGGTCAGCACCCGCGACGCGATGAACAGCGCTAGCACGTTCTCGTCCACCGGCGCCTGGAACCGCACTGGAAGCGTGAACGCCCCCGAACCACCCTCACCAGACCAGCTCTCACCAGGCCCACAAGCCGCCTCAGCGCTACGCCCCTTCGTGCGCTTGCCAGACTTCTGCGGCACCGCGAGAGCCTCCACCACCCTGGCATCGTGTGACCTCAAAGCGGTCAGGACCTTGATCAACGCCGAATAGGATTCCGACTCCAGAATGTCCCCGGGCTCCTCCCCGGGCTTCAGGAAGACCGGCACGATCAGGCTCGCTGTCTTTCCCTCGCCGGGCTTCATCCGCAGGGCCCGGCCGATGGCCTGGACGATATCCACCATGCTGCCCCGGCCCTGCAGAAGAACAGAATCTGCGTCCGGGATATCGACACCTTCGCCGAGAACCTTGCACTGGGCGACGACCCGGTGCCTCAGACCGTCATCCCCCTCGCTGCTCCCAAAATCGGCGATGACCTCTTTACGAAAATCCACGTCGTGCTCGCCGGAGAGCCACTGCGTCCAGAACTCTTCGGGATATTTCTGCGGGTTATCGATGTTCAGTTTCTCGACGGTCTGGTTCAGCGTCTCGGCGAAGTAGCGGGCCTCGATCGTGCGGCTGTGGAACGTGATGCACCGCTGGAGGACGCGCTCCACCATCGTCTTGACGAGCCCCGCCTGGATGGCCGCGATGCGCGCGGCCGGCACCTCGTCCTCGCTCCCGTCCTCGGCCTCCCCGACACCCGGCCCCCACGGCACCCCCTGCTGCTGCGTCCCAGACCGGTCGCCGAGCGGGTCGCGCAGTTCCAGGACCACGATCTCGAACGGCGCTAGCAGCTTGCGGTCGATCGCCTCCGCCAGCCCCAGGGTGAACACCTGCGGCCCGTAGATCCGCTGGTCATCCATGGACACCGCCAACTCCTCCGGCAGCGGCTGCAGGGCGTCCTCGCGCCGCTTCATCGCCTTGCTGGGCGGCGCCCAGATCCGCGGAGTCGCCGTCATGTACAGCCGGCGCTCCGCTGGGATCTCGGCCTGGTCGTGGACCACGGTCCAGGTCTTCTCCACGCTCCCGGAGGACCGGTGCGCCTCGTCGCAGACCATCAGGCCCAGCGGGGGCAGCAGCTCACCCTGGCGCTCCGCCCAGTAGGCGTAGGCATCGGCGACCGCCCCGACCGAGGTGTAGGTGGCGAAGATGGTGGTCGGCCGGCGGTGCCTGGCCGCGTGCTGGAGCCACGTACCGATCATCAGCGGGCTGGTCGTGGCCATCACGCCGAACGGCAGCTCCGAATCGACCAGGGAGCAGACCGCGTGCATGTCCCCGGCCCGGCCGGCAGCCCGCCACGAGCCGACCATCTGCACCAGCAGGTCCAGCGTCGGCACAACCACCAGCACCGTCCCGCGCGAGGCGAGCCTCTGCCCGGCCGCGGCCCCCACGTAGGACTTCCCGGACCCGGTGGCCATCTGCACCGTGACCCGCAGACCGCTCGGAGAGACCGGCCGACCCGGACGGGGCGTCAGCCCCCGCACGATGGCCTCCAAGGCCTCCTCCTGATGCCCCCGCAGCGAGACGCCGGCGACGGACTGAGCGGCCATCAGGCCCGGCTTTACAACGTTCACGAAGACGAGTCTCCCCTCACCCATTCCCGAGCCCACACCCGGGACCACGCGGGAAATCCTGACAGTGCCTTACTGATACATTCGACGGACCGGCGAAGAAGTCCAGTCGACCGGAAAACGAGCCCGATTAGAGAGGCTATCCGGCAGGATATCAGCACCCGGTCACGATTTCCGGCAAATACCCGAAACGCAGGGGTGAGCCCTCCGCTTCCGGCGGGATCTCCTGACGGAACAAGATTGATACATTGGGGACCGTTACTCACCCCGCCAGGGTAGCGCAGCCCACCCCCCGATGGAGCCGAAACAGTGGTCTAGACCAGTCTGACAGGAGTGAAGCGGGCCCGACGCACCCCCTAGTCAGCCAGCAGTGAGATCAGCAAGAATTCCAGCTCAACAATGTGACCGAGGCTCAGCCACCGGCCACCATGGAGCGAAGCGGAGTGGTGGCAGCCCGAGCGCGGAGCGCCGGGCCCACCCGGGCGAAGCCCGGGTGCGGACACGCGGAGCGGGTCCGCCGCCTGACCGAAGGTCAGGCGCGAACGGAGGGCCGAAGGCCCGTAGGGACCCGCTCCGCGGG
>NZ_BAAATR010000059.1:0-28901 GCF_039533515.1 Kitasatospora cystarginea
CCGGTCCACACCAGACCCGCCGAAGTCCTCGGCACCAGAACCACACTCGAGCGGAACTCCCCGACCAACAACCACGGATCCCCCATCTGCGCATACAGCAACCGAAGTTGATGCGTCAGCCCCGCATTGGCCACCAAGCTCCCCCTCCACCACAGGCACGACAGCCACCAGCCTAACGTCGCCGACTTGTTCGCGGCCGTCGAACACCTTGACGCCCGGCTGCGCGGGCGCGCCATGCCCTTGGACCTGGGGTGTTGCCACCGGGGCGTGGACCATCGGGAACCGCGGGCATGATCCTGACGTCTGTTCAGGGGTTGGGGAAGAGTACGAACATCCGGGGGGATGCCGATGGCGGATTTCACTGTGGACCACGCGGCTTTCGAACAGGAGCCAGACCTCTTTGAAGGCGTCGCGGTCGTGCTTGGCCTGCCACCGCATCTCCTCGCCCTGGCATGAGGCGGTGAGCGTCAACTCGTCCCAGGTCAGAGGGTGTTCGCGGTAGTGCGCGTTGGGCCGCTCGGGCTCGCCCGGGTAGCGGTCGACGGCGATGCGGATCAGGTAGCGGGTGATGGGCTCGGTTCCGGTGTTCCTCGGTCGTCGGCGCATCGTCAGCCGGTAGGTGACGCCATCGAATCGAGGGCGGCGTCGTCGTGCCCGACCAAGATCGCGGAGCCGGAGGCGTATGGCTGCTCGGGCTGGCGCTGTGCCGGTGGCCCCGCCTGCGGGCGGCTTCGGGCACGGCCCTCGTACTCGGTCCAGCGCCGCCAGATGGCCTTGCCCGCGTTCAGCGCCTCGTCGGCCCGGCGGGCGAAGTCCTCCGTCGGCTTGTGACGGCCGGACTCCATGTGGCTTACGTACGAGGGGTCGAAGCCCATTTTCCCGGCCAGCCCACGCTTGGACATGCCGCGCACCTCCCGCCAGTGGGCGACCTCGGCGGCGAACGCCTCCGCCGTCGGGTCGACCACCTCGTCGTCGGCCTGCGTCTCCATCCGCTCCGCCCCCAGGTGAGTGATGAATGAACCGTGAGTGACCTTAGCTCACCATTCCGTCACAGTCCTTTCTGCGGCTGTCATTACCCCGTCGGCCGTGAACCCCAAGCGTCCGAGCTGCAAGAACTCTCCATTTGCCGCCCTGTCGCGAGGAGTTCGCTGTGCACGAGTCCCAGAACCGTCACCGGGGCAAGCACTACGACCCCGTCGGAGCAGTCCTCGGCACGGTGTGGGCGGTCGGCCACGCGGTGGTGATCGTTCTCCTCGGCGTCACTTCGCACAACCAGTTCAACGCGGATCACCTTGGCGCCGACCGAGCCGCCAACTCCGTGCTAGACCGCGAGCTGCCCGCATAGCGCTGCCCCCAGGCGCCCGACGGCCACCGGTCGGCGGGCGCGTCACTGGCACCACCCATCGCACAGGAAGGCCCCTGACCGGGGCCGGACTCGATTGGAGCGCACAGCATGTGTGAGACCAGGAACGTGACCATCCCCGCCCACGACGGGCCCATCGACCTCTCCCGCCCGCACTTCGTGGGCATTGGCGGTTCCGGCATGTCGGCGGTGGCCCAGCTGCTGCTGGCCAGTGGCAGCCGCGTCTCCGGCTCGGACACCAGCGACACCGCTGCCCTGCGGGCGTTGGAGGACGCCGGGGCCCGCGTCGCTGTCGGCCACACCGCCAGCAACCTGCCCGCGGACACCACCGTCCTCGTGTGGTCCAGCGCCGTCACGGTCTCCAACCCGGAGCTGACCGCCGCCCGCCGCACCGGCATCCCGATCGTGCACCGCGCCGACGTCCTCGCTCACCTGATCGCCACCGCCGAGCAGTCCGTCGCTGTCGCCGGAACCCACGGCAAGACCATGACCACCGGCATCCTCAGCGCCGCCCTCGCCCACATGGACCCGTCCCACGTCATCGGCGGCACCCCCGTTGGCCGTCCCAACGCCCACCACGGCAGGGGCGGTCTCTTGGTCGCCGAGGCGGACGAGAGCGACCGCACTGTGGGCCGCTACCACCCGCAGGTTGCCGTCGTCCTGAATGTCGACGACGACCACCCTGAGCAGTACGTCGACCTGGACGACGCCCTCGACACCTTCGAGCGTCTGGCCCGCAACAGCGGTGTCCTGGTCGTCTCCGCCGACGACCACGGCGCCCGCCTGCTGACCGAGCGCCTCCAGCTCGCCCCCGGCCCGCGTGTCGTGACCGTAGGCGAGAGCAGGAACGCGGACGTGCGCGTGATGCGCGTCCTGTGGGACGGGGCGGCCAGCCACGTCACCGTGCAGGACACCGACGGGTCGTGGCACCACTTCACCCTGGCCGTCCCGGGCCGCCACAACGCCATGAACGCCGCCGCCGCGTTCGCCGCCGGCCGGGCGCTCGGAGCCGAGCCCGCCGACCTGGTGGAAGGCATCAACGCCTTCCAGGGCATCCAGCGCAGGCTCACCACCACCGGCAGCCACGCTGGGGTGACGGTGCTGGACTCCTACGCCCACCACCCGAGCGAGATCACCGCCGACCTGGCCACCGCCCGCATGCTCACCGAGGGCCGGGTGATCGCCGTGTTCGAGCCGACCGGCTGGACCCGCACCGCCGCCCTCGGCGAGGAGATGGGCCGTCGGCTCGCGGCGGCGGACGAGGTCGTCATCCTCAACGTGCACTCAACGGTCGAGTCCCCGCTGACCGGAGTTGGCACCGAGCCGATCGCCGCCACGGTGGCCGAGATGGGCGGCCGAGCCCACGCCACCACGGGCGGCCAGGAGGTTGAGGACCTGGTCGCTGAGCCGGCCGGGCCCGGCGACCTCGTGGTGACGATGGGCGCCGGGACGGCCGACCGCGTCGGTAGGGCGGTCCTGCTGCGGCTGGCCGAGGCCCCGGCACCCGCACCGGCCCCGTAGTCAGCCCACGATGCCCACGGCGTCGAGCTTGGTCAGCCGCATCGCGGTGTCCTCCAGCCCGACGCTGTGGGAGCCCTTGATCAGCACCACATCTCCGGGCTTGAGGTAGGTCAGCAGCAGATCGAGGGCGGCGTCCCGGTTCGGTACCAGCGTGGACGTCGCGCCGCCCTCGACAGCACCCGCGTGCACCAGGGCGGCCTCCGCCCCGCCGACCGCGATCAGGTCCGTGACACCGCTCTGAGAAACAAGGCGGCCCAGCTCCGCGTGGTGGGCCTCGGACTCCTCGCCCAGCTCCCGCATCTCGCCCAGGACCGCAACCGCCCTCCGCCCATCGGCCGCCATCGCGACCAGCGCGGCCAGGGCGACGGCCATCGAATCGGGGTTCGCGTTGAAGGCATCATTGATCACCGTCACCCCGTCCGGGCGCTCGGTGACGTCCATCCGACCCGGCGTCAGCTGCCGGGCACTGCTCAGCGCCTTGGCCACCTTCTGCACGCTCGCGCCGAGGCCGATCGCGACCGCAGCGGCGGCGCTCGCGTTGGCGACGTGGTGGGCGCCGTGCAGCCCCAGCGCCACGCGGGCCTTCTCACCCTGGTGGGTCAGGGTGAACGAGGGCCGGCCCGCGGCGTCCAGCTCGACGTCGACGGCCCGGACATCCCCGGCCTCCAAGCCGAACGTCAGGACCGGTGCACTCGTGCGCGGTGCCATTGACATGACGTACGGGTCATCCGCGTTCAGCACCGCCAGGCCGTCGGCGGGCAGGGCCTCGACGAGCTCGCCCTTCGCGGCGGCGATCGAGTCCTTCCCGCCGCCGAACTCGCCGACGTGCGCGGTCCCGACGTTCAGCACCAGGCCGACCTTCGGCGGAACGATCCCCGTCAGGTACGCGATGTGCCCCATGCCGCGCGAACCCATCTCCAGCACCAACAGGCGGGTGTTCTCGTCCGCCCGCATCACGGTCAGCGGCAATCCGATCTCGCCGTTGAACGAGAGCGGGGTGGCGACTGTGGTGTCCATGGTCTCCAGAACCTGGGCCAGCAGGTCCTTGGTGCTGGTCTTCCCGGCCGAGCCGGTCAGGGCGATGACCGTCGGCGACTTGAGACGGCCCAGTACCGCGCGGGCCAGGTCGCCCATCGCGTCCTGCACATCCGGCACCACGATCGCCGGCACCCCGACCGGCCGGGCGGCCAGCACTGCCGCCGCCCCGGCCCGGGCGGCGGCCTCGGCGAAGCGATGCCCGTCGGTGCGCTCGCCGGGCAAGGCGATGAACAACGCGCCGGGCTCCACCAGCCGCGAGTCGATGACCCCGGGCCGGTCCACCACCACGTCCGCGTCCGGGGCGTCGTGCAGAGCACCCCCGACGGCCTCGGCGATCTCTTGCAAGGTCATGGGGACCACGGTGGCTCCGATCCATCGACACCCGCCCCGCCTCGGGACGGCCTCCCACCGACGCTAGCGGCTCCCCAGACCCTCGCCCGAAGTCCCACGCATTCCGAACCAGACCGTGACATAAGGAAGATGAGCATGTCTGATGCACGTCGTATCGCCCTCGTCACCGGTGGCCGGTCCGGTGAGCGCGACCGCTCGCTGATCTCCGGCGAGGCCGTCCGCGAGTCGCTGGTCCGCCAGAGCCTGCCGCACGTCGTCCTCGACCCCACCGACAAGGACTTCACCGACCGCGCCCGCGAGACGGACGTCGCGTTCCTCGCCATCGCCGGCCAGTGGGCCGAGGACGGCAAGCTCCAAGGCCTCCTGGACACCCTCGGCGTCCCCTACACCGGCTCCGGGGTACTGGCCAGCGCGATGGCGATGCACAAGCCCACCTCGTAGACCCTGATCCTCGCCGGTGGCGTCACCGTCCTGCCGCACATCCCGCTGCAGGGCCACGAGGATCCGGGCGAGGCCGCGCGGGCCTGTGTAGAGGAGCTGGGCCTGCCAGTCATCCTGAAGCCCACCTCGGAGGGCGGGTCGATCGGCATGCGGGTCTTCCGGGACCTGAACTCGCTCACCACCACGCTCACCCACGACACCCGCGGCGGCGAGTGGTTCATCGAGCCCTTCAAGGAGGGCACCGCAGTCACCTGCGGCGTGCTGGAGAAGGACGGCGCGCTGATGACGCTCCCGCCGCTGGAGACCGTCCCCACCAGCGCCGACTTCTACGACTACAAGGCCAAGCGCAACCCGGCCGGCCACCGCTACCGCTGCCCCGCCCAGTTCCCGGACGCCGTCCTCGCCACCATCTCCCGCGCGGCCGTCCGGGCCCACCAGGTCCTGCACTGCTCGGGCTACTCGCGCTCGGACTTCCTCGTCACCCCGGCCGGCGACGTCCACTGGCTGGAGGTCAACACCCTGCCCGGCCTCTCCCCGCACGGGAACCTCGCCACGATGGCCGCCGCAGCCGGGATCAGCTACGACGCCCTCATCCAGGCCATGCTCGCCACCGCACACACCGACGGGTACCGGCCGTGAGCGCCGCCCTGCCGCTGGCAGCGGCCGACGTCTACGACGCCCAGCGCCGACTGCGCGGAGTCGCCGCCTCCACCCCCGCGCTCTCACACCCGACACTGGACGACATCGCCGGACGGAGCGTGGTCAGCAAGGCCGAGGCCCTGCAGCGGACCGGCTCGTTCAAGTTCCGCGGCGCCTACAACGCCGTCGCGGCCCTCAGCCCGCGCGAGCGGCGGCGGGGAGTGATCGGCGCGTCCTCCGGCAACCATGCCCAGGCTCTCGCCCTGGCCGGCCGCCTGCTCGGAGTGCCGGTCACCGTGGTCGTTCCGCACGACGCCCCCAAGGCCTAGGTGGACGGCGCCCGCGCCCTCGGGGCCGACATCGTCGCCTACCACCGTCAGCGCGACGATCGCGACGCCCTCACCGATCGCCTATCCGTCGACCACGGCTATACCGTCGTGCCGTCCTCCAGTGCCCACGCGGTCATGGCGGGAGCCGGCACCGTCGCGCTGGAACTGCTCTGGCAGGCCCCCGTGCTGACCGCGATCCTCGTGCCGGTCGGCGGAGGAGGGCTGGCGGCCGGCACCGCCGTCGCGGCCAAGCACATCAACCCGAACATCAAGGTCATCGGCGTGGAGCCGCAGGCCGCAGCCGACACCGCAGCCTCCCTGCAGGCCGGCCAGCTCGCCGAGCTGGCCGCCGTCCCCGACACCATCGCGGACGGCCTGCGGCACACCAGCCCCGCACCGCTGCCATGGGAGATCAACCGTGTGCTACTGGATGGCGTGGTGACCGTGACGGACGCTCAGATCGTGCAGGCTATGGGCTGGGCGTTCAAGCACCTGAAGGTCGTGGCCGAGCCCTCCGGGGCGGTCGCGCTCGCGGCCATGGACGGTCTCGACCTGCCGCCCGGACCCGTCGGCGTGATCATCTCCGGGGGTTCGGTGGACCTGGACGCCTTCCACCGCCTCGTGGCCACCCCGCCGCCCAGGAAGGAACCAGCCCTTGCCTGACCAGCCCAACCGCCACCCGATCCCGCTGATCACCCAGTACGCCACACCGGACTTGATCAATGCCATCGCATACGAGGGCCACCCGCCCGGCGACGACGACAACTGGATGGCCAGCGGCGCCCCGAACAAGGCTGCCTACGGCTACTGGTCCACCCGGCTGTGCGGCATGGCTTGCCTAAGGATGGCCCTGTTCGCCCGCGACGGCCACGCACCCACCCTGTTCGACCTCCTGGCCGGATGCCTCTCCTACGGCGGCTACGTCCAGCAGGAGGACGGCAGCGTCGGCGGCCTCTACTACCGGCCGTTCACCGAGTACGCCGCCGCCAGCCACGGACTCAAGTCGGAGATTATTACCACCCTGGACCCGGCCCGACTGGTCAGCGAGCTCGACAAGGGCCACCTCGTAATGGCCTCCGTCCACAAGGAGATTCGACGGCCCGACCGGGCGGCGCCCGGACGCGGCGGACACCTCGTCCTCGTCACCAGCCATCAGGAGGGCGAAGTGACCTTCCGCAACCCCTCCGGCCACACCGCAGACACCGTGGACGCAACCCTGCCGCTTGACCTGTTCGACAACTTCGCCGCCCACCGGGGCATCGCACTGCAACTCTGAACGCCCTCCGTGGCTCGCCGCCCCGCTCGTCATGCCCGACGGCTCCCTGATGAAGCGGGAGCGCGGGACGCCTCAAGGCGCCCCGGTCTCTCCCGTGCTGGCGAATCTGTTCCTGCACTACGCGTTCGACACTTGGATGGCCCGGAACTTCCCGGGCGTCCAGTTCGAGCGCTACGCGGACGACGCGGTGCTGCACTGCGTCTCCGAGAGCCAGGCCCGCATGGTCCTGGCAGCGCTGCGGGAGCGGATGGTCGGGGTCGGGCTGGAACTCCACCCGGACAAGACCCGGATCGTCTACTGCAAGGACCAACTGCGCCGGGGCTCGTACGAGCACACGGCGTTCACGTTCCTTGGGTACACGTTCCGAGCCAGAAGGGGCCGGAGCCGACATGGGAACCTGTTCCTCGGCTTCGACCCGGCGATCAGCAGGGACGCCCTGAACAAGATCAGCCGCGAGGTGCGGAGCTGGCATCTGCACCTTCGCACCGATCTGACCTTCAACGAGCTGGCGCGGAGGGTGAACCCCAAGGCGGCCGGCTGGATCAACTACTACGGCCGGTTCCGGCCGTGGGAGATGCTCGCCTTCCTGACGCGCATCAACGCCTGCCTCGTGCGGTGGATCCGGAAGAAGTACGGACGGCTCGCGGGTAAGCGGAAGGCGCTGGCGAAGCTCCAGGAGATCGCCCGGCGCTACCCCCGCATGTTCGCGCACTGGCGGCTCACGCCAACTGCGTGTGCGGTGTTGGTCTGATGATCAGAGCGGCACGAGCCGTGTAACGGGAGACTGTTACGCACGGTTCTGTGAGGGCCGGGGGGGTGAGATTCCCCCCGGCTACTCGGCACGGCCGATAATGCCGTGTTCGCACATCAGGCGGGCTATCCGTTTGCGGTTGACCACCCGGCCCTGGGCTCGCAGTTCCGCGTGCACCCTCGGAACCCCGTAGGCGCCCCGGGTCTCCCGGTGGACCTGGCGGATCTCGTGGACGAGGGCCGCCTCGGCCGCTGCCCGCTCGGTCCGGGCACGTGCCCCGGCCTGCCAGGCGTAGTAGCCGGAACGGGCGACGCCCAGGACCTCGCACAGCCGCTGGATGCCGAACTCGGCGGCATGGGCGGAGATGAAGTCCCAGCGGCGGGCCCTCACTTCATCTCCCGTGCGAAATAGGCCGCTGCCCGGCGCAGGATCTCCTTCTCGACCTGCCACTCGCGTTCGGCCTTGCGCAGCCGGGCGAGCTCGGCCCGCTCATCGGCGCTCAGTGCTTGCCCGGTCGACGACGGCCCGGCATCGGCGGCTCGTACCCAGTTCCGCAGGATCTCGTGGTTGACCCCGATCTCCTTCGCGACGGCCGCGAACGTGCGCCGGCCCTCCGAGGCCCGGTACAGCGCGACGGCATCACAACGGAACTCGTCCGAGTACTTCGACGGACGTCCCACCTGGACTTCCCTTCCTGGATCGACAAGATCCAAGTGTCAGGGTGTCCACGTCACGGGGCAAAGCTCAAGGCCGACTACAAAGAGCGCCATGCGGTTGAATGTGGGATCAATCGACTCAAGCGCCACCGTGCGGTGGCAACGAGATACGACAAGCTTGTCGTTCGCTACGAGGCGACCGTGCTGGTCGCGGCCATCAATGAATGGCTGTGACCAGCCTTCACAACAGCCTCTGGGCGAGGTTGTCGGTGACACGCTGGAGCACGGAGACTGCAGTCGCGTATTCCTCCTCCGTGATGTCGCCGAGGAGCTCCACACGCACCCGGTCCATGTGTTCCTTCGCCGTTGCCAGGCCCTCGCGGCCCTGCTCCGTGAGGGTCAGCCGGCCGTCCGCGCCGATGCCGAGCCAGCCCCGGTGTACGAGGGCGTCGACGGCGTGGACCATCACCTGGGTGCCCATGCCGTAGGGCACGGCCACGGCGCGAATCTCCTCCCTGGTGAGGCCGTGCTCGGCGCGGACGATGTTGTTGAGCGCCCACCACTGGGGCTGGGTCACGTCGATGCGTGCCAGGGCGGCTTGCGAGTGCCGCAGGATCGCCTCGGTGGCGCCCCAGGCGACCAGGGCGATGCGCCGCTGGTCGAGCGTGGCGGTGCCGTTCTGCGGGGTGCTTACGGTCGTCATGATCGCTAGGCTAGAACCTCAAGTGCGGTTGAGGTCAAGGTCGTGGCGCTGCCGCCACGAGATACAAGGAACTTGCCGTGGGCCAAAGTGGCAACCATGCTGGTCGCAGTCCTCAAAAGCGGCCGTGACCAGCACTTTGGCAACAGACCCTCCTCGATGACCACCTTCGAGACCCTGGCCGCGATCCGAGCCGCCTTCTCCAACTGCGGCAGCGTGGACAGGCGCTGCTTGTCCGTGGACCGCCTCGCGGTGCTGGTCAACCGCGTTGTCATCAGGATCTCGAACAGGTCCAGCGCGTCATCGATCGCCTTCGCCTCCAGGTGGCGCATCACTGCGGTGAGCATCGCCGTGCGCTTGGGCTCTGGAGTCCGCTCCAGCTTGGGCGCCTTGGTGCCCAGCCCGTACCGGGCCAGCGCGGACAGCCGGTTCGGCGGCATCTGCTCCAGCCGTACCCGTCCCAGCTGGAAGGCGACGATGTCCTCGACCCGCTGCAACGCGGCCTTCATGGCGGTGCCGGTGTCCGCGTCGGCGGCCGGCGCATCCGCTCCAGCTCCGAGTACCGTTTGCCCTCCGGCGTCTTCAGCGTGGCGACCAGGACGCCGGGCAGTGCCGGGTCCGCCCGCCGGGGCGCCCTGGTGACCGTGGTGTGCAGCCGCTTGTCCGCGACGGTGCGGACCTCGGCGACCTGCCGCGCCAGCGCGCTCACCCCGGCAAGAGCCCCCGGTTGCGGCGCAGCCAGCCCATCGCGTGATCGAACAGGGCCTTCGGCCCCTCCGCGTGCGCCGTCCACGCCCGGCTGTGCAGGAAGGCCCGGAAGCGGGCCCAGGCGGAAGCCGTCGCTGCTGGTCCGAGACGCCGAGCACCGCGGCGAGGTGGTGGAGGTCGCGGGCGGTGCCCGGGCTGGCGGGATCGGCCGCGTGGTCGTAGGCGGCTTGCAAGCGAGAAGGCGGAGTACTTGCACGCCTCCTCGCCGCCCTCTCCGACCGACTCATGGCGAAACGCTGAAACGACGGATGACGCCTTGCTCCAGCTGAGCGCGACGAAGTCCCAGCCCGCGGGCACCGGATACAGTTGGCCGCCGGATCTCCGAGTCCCGAACCTCCCCGAGCGCCTCGAAGAGCTCGGGTAGGTTGCCATCGCGATCCGGCGCACCCGGCCACCGCGGTTGCGTTTTTCGACCTGCCGGGCGGCACCCTGATGGTGCGTCAGGCTGCGTGGCGAGAGCCGGACCTCAGCGTCCGGCGAGAGTGTCGAACCAGGTGCGGATGAGGGGGTAGGAGGCCAGCGCCGAGCCGTTGTGGTCGGCGGCGCCCGCGTCCACCACCGGCGCGTCGACCCCGGCACCCGCCAACTGCGCCTTGCAGCCGAGGGTGTTGGTGGGTGCCACGTCCCGGTCGCCGTCTGCGTCGTAGAGCTGGACCGGCACCTGCGGCGCCCACTGGCAGACGCTGTCCGCCACCCGGAACATCTGCGCGAACTTGCCGGTCGGGTGTTGGAGTTGCTGCAGGAAGGCGGGGGTGAAGAGCTGCTGCAGGCTGTCCGGGAGGGCGGCGGCCACCTGCTCGTCGGTGTGCTCGCCGTCGAACAGGTCGGTCACGGTGCGGTCGTAGGGCGCCTGGAAGGCCTCGGCGGGTGAGCCGTAGAGCGGGTGCAGCCGGTTCCACGCGACCACCAGGTCGGCGGCGTAGAACGCGGCTTCCGTGCCGAGCAGTTGGCCGCCGAGGGCGGCCGGCAGTTCGCTGCCCATCAGGTCGTACGGTCCGCTCACCGGGGCCAGTGCGGTCAGCCGGTACCCGGGAACCTGCCCATGCTGCAACGCCCGCCCGATGCTCATCGCGGCCGCCCCGCCCTCGGAGAAGCCGGTCACCAGCACCCGGCCGTCGGCGCGCATGCCGTGCCGGGCCTCGACCTCCCGGGCGGCGACCAGCAGGTCGGTCGAGGCCGTGGTCTCCGAGGGCGCGTCCAGGTACGGGTGGGTGCCGGGCCCGACGCCCAGCCCCAGGTAGTCCGGCGCCACCGCGGCGAAGCCGTCCCCGGCGAACATCACCGCCGCCGCGCGGTTGGGCCCGTCCGCCACTGACGGGGCCTCACCTCGGTAGGCCATGGTGCCGTGCGCGTACTCGACGGTGGTCAGTGCGCGCGGCCCCGGATCGTGCGGGAGCGCCACCAGCCCGCTCGCGGTGGTGGGCCACCCCTCGGGGGTGACGGTCCGATAGACCACCCGCTCCAGCTCGACCCCGCCCTGTTCGGCCGGGGTGACGAAGCCGGCGTCCCGGACACTGGTGGTGGCCTGCTGGGCGTCCAGTAAGGCGAGCGGGGTGACCGAGACCACGGTGCCGCGGTGTGCCCGGCCGGCGCCAAGGTCCGCCGCCGTTGCGGTGGCGCTGCCGGCCCCGGCCGTCAGGCAGAGGACGGCGGCGGCTGCGGACAGCCGCAGGGCGGTGCGGCGGTGCGACTGATGCTTCGGCATCGGGTTGGTCATCGAAGTCTTCCCTCGTTCGGTTGCGCTCCCGGGAGCTTCCCGGTGCCCCCAACACTTCCAGCGCGGCGGCCCGGGAACGATGGAGCTGCCGGGCGTACCGCGGGTGGGGAGAACCCCCGGTACGCCCGGGGGAGAACCAGTATCACCACCCGCCCCAGCCGCCAGGCCCGCAGGTCGGCCCTGACCTGGGTGATGACCGTCTGGTCGTTGGTGTTGCCGGGCCAGGTCCAGATCCGCACCGGGATGCCTTCGCGGGTGACGGCCAGTCTGAGGTTCCCCCGATCCTCAGGTGCCGGCCTGATCAGGCCCACCGGGGCGACGTCGTGTCAGAGCCGTCGCCTAGAGTGCAGCATCCAACAGACCGACGGCTGGCAAGAGGGTGGGCGATGACCGAGGCATGGAGCCGGCTGCGAGCGCTCATGGGAGAGCCGGTGTACATCCCGGCACAGGTTCCGTGGGAGCTGGCGCCCGCCGATCTGGGCGTCCAACTACCATCGGACTACCGCGCGTTCATCGACCTGTATGGCGGGGTGAACCTGAACGGCGAGTGGGGTGTGTTCACACCGAAGAGGAACTCGCGCTTCCTCGACGTGCCGGGCGGGATGGCGGGATGGCGCTTCGAGGCCGACATCAACCTCCGCGATCAGGTCGAAGGCGAGGAGCAGTGGTGGGATCAGCAGGACCCCACCCCGGTGTTCCCGGACCCCGGCGGCTTGCTGCCCTGGGGCTCGAACAGCAACCACAACCAGTGCTGCTGGCAGACTACCGGTCCGGACCCTGAGCAGTGGCCGGTGACGGTGTTCTACGACGACCGACTCGACCACTTCGACGGTGGCTTCGCGGAATTCCTGCTAACCGTGCTGACCGGCGGTTACACCGCAGAGGCCGAGTTGCTGGTACTCGCCGACCCTGACGTGTGGGGGCCTCAGCTGCCCCGCCCTCTCTGGTCACCCGGCGAAGACTGGGCGGGCAGGAACTGGGGCCTCGAGTGGGGCATCGAGGGCTTTCCCACCGAGCCCAGGTCGACGGAGATGCCCTGGGTCAGGAAGTGACGCTCTGCGGGAGATGTCAGAGTAGCCCGCTGACCGTCAGTGGACGAACCCGCCCCAGGCGCGGCCCAGGCGTGCCATGATCACCACATGAGCGAGTACTCCTGGCCCTGGGAGAACTACCAAGACCGAGCGGCCATGGCACGAGCGGCCTGGCCCGAGACCGTCCGAAGCGTGCCCATCGGCACCCACGTCACGGGCGAGGTCATCGGCCGACAGCCCTTCGGTGTCTTCCTCGCCATCGACGGCAGTCCCGACGCTGTCGGCCTCGCCAAGGTCACGGCCATGCCCAGTTGCCTGGACTTGCCCACCGTGGGCCGGCGCGTCTCCGGCGAAGTCATCTGGCACGCCGAGCACAACCACCAGGTGGGGATCACGCTCACCGAGTGGGCCCAGCATGAGGATCTCCTGCCCCGGTTTGCCAACCGTGCCGGTCAGGTCGTCACCGGACGCGTCACCAAGCTCGCGCCGATCGGAGCCTTCGTCCGCATCGCCGACTGCGTCGAAGGGCTCGTCCGTCCGGAGGACCTTCCAGGCGAGACCGTCGTGGAAGGGCAGGAGTTGCCGGTCACCATCCTCGGAGTTGATCTCGAACGACGTCGCATCCTCCTGTCCGCGACGTGTGGACGTTGACCAGGGCGACCAGATGCAGAAGTCGATCACCAACCTCAGCTCCTGGAGCGTTGAGGACGTCGAGGCTCACATGGCCGGGCTTCCACGCGGGCAGGAACTGGAGCGGATCCGCGTGGTTGCGCAGTCCCACGTCAACCGATCTTTGGAGCCGCGCGAGGTCCGTCTGCGCTGGGCCAAGCTCTCCCTGGCGGCGAACAAGCAGTTCCACGGCGACGAACCATGGTCGCAGACCCGCATGCGCTGCCAGGAGTTCCGCCTTCGTACTTGGGTCATCGAACATATCGGCCCGGACGCCGATCCCGACTGGAACCCTGACGCCCTGGCCGAAGACACCATCGCGGCGCTCTCGCTCCAACCGGGCCAGGCAGAGGCGACCGCCGCGAACTGGCGAGAGCTCCCGATCGAGCAGATCGGTGTTCTGCGCCGTCACAAGAACCTCACCGGCCACATCGACCGGTTGATGCCAAGCCTGCGGCCCGGACCGATTAAAGATCAACTCGCCGCGTGGGCTTCGGTGCGCGCGCACCTGCCTTGAGATCTAGCCCCGTACTTCGCAGGTCGCTGATTCAGTTCGGGCGGATGCTGCCCAGTGCCTGACCGCCGCCGACTGATCGCAGCGTCAGCTCAGCTCAGTGCGGCCTCGCCCGAGTGGACGGCGCGGATGGCGCGTTCGACAGTCTCTTGGTTTTCACCGACCGGGGCGACGTAGCCGATGACGTCGCGCGCGGCGTCTTCCCCGAGCACTCGGGTGATGACCCAGGTGGCGAGGTACTGGGATGCCAGGCAGCCGCCCGCCGTGGCGATGTTCCCCTCGGCGTGGAACGGTGCGTCCAGCACGGTGACGCCGCAGGCTTCGACGAAAGGGCGGCTCTTGATATCCGTGCAAGCGGGCATGCCCTTCAGGAACCCGAGCCGGGCGAGCACCAGCGCGCCCGAGCACTGCGAGCCGATCAGCTGTCGCGAGGGGTCGAGCTGCAGCGTGGAGATCAGCTGGTCGTCGGCGACCACGTCTTGTGTTTTCACTCCGCTGCCGATCAGGACGACGTCGGCCTCGGTCACGAACTCCATCGGGCGCTGCCCGGTCACCTCGACGCCGTTCATGGACGTGACCACCGGCGTCGGCGTTGTAATGAAGGCCTCCAGGCCGTCCTTGCGGCACCGGTTGATCAACGCGGAGGCGATGAAGCTGTCGAGTTCGTTGAAACCGTCGAAGGTGACCACGGCTACCTGCATCACAACTCCTTCAAGCACGAGATGTCTCAGTCTCTCCTGGCATGCCGTTCCGGGTCGAGATCCATTCAGCGGCGGGTGGATCGTGCCCGCCTTCGTCACTCATCGACTGACTCCATGTTCTCGCACGTCGCTGGTTCAGGTCTGTGGCCAGCGGGTTTGCCTGATGTCGACGTCGAGGAGGTCGAGGAGGTGGAGTTGGACGCCGCGGGTGATCTGGATGGTCGGCGGGTCGGTGATGTGACCGATGCGGAGGGTGAGTTCGCCGAGATGGTAGAGGATCATCCGGCCGGTGGGTCGCACCCGGCGGTTGTCCGGGTACAGGCCGGCCATGGTCTGCTGCGGCCCGAGAGCGCGTCTGGCCTGCCGCTCGATCAGGCTGAAGACAAGCAGGGCCAGGCAGATGACCTGGATCAGGGCCGCGACGCGGTGGTTGTGCTGGACGAAGACGGGAGTGACGGCGAGGGGTCCCTTGAAGTCCGCGTAGCGGCGCTCGACCGTGCCCTGGCCCTTGTACTGGATCAGGACCTGGGCCGGGTCGGCCTGGTTGGCGGTCAGCCAGGTGATCAACGCGTACCAGCCGTCGACCGCCGCTTCCGCGTTCAGGAGGTCCTGGTCGAAACTCCAGTCCAGAGACGGTTTCCCGTTCGTGCCGGTATCGGTGTGCCAGCGCAGGCAGGACGTCACACGGCGCTTCGCGGCGATCACGCCGACGCGGGCCGCCACCTTCTCGGCCGTGCTGTAGTAGCGCCCGCCGGCGGCCCGAGCTAGCGTATCGAGGTCCTCGCGTGCCCTGGTCAGACGTTTGTCACGCGCGGCCTTCTGGCCCGCGGCGTTGCCGGTGGAGTGGACCAGGATCCGGCGCAGCTTGAGGACCGGATCGCGCTTGCGGGGCCCGCCCATCGTGTGAGTGTCTTCCAAAACCCGGTAGACCTCCCGCTCGGCCGGGTCCTTGCCCGCCTCCCGGTCGGGCACCCAGTCGACGACCGCAGCCTGCTCCAGGTCGAGAGCCGCGTAGACCTCGTCCTTGACCTGCGAGGCCGGAACCGGGGCGATGAACGGCACCCGTGCCTCCAACAACGCGGCGATGTTGGCGTAGGAGACCAGCTTGGAGCCCGCAACGAGCAGGAACTTTCTGGGCGCGGTGATCTTCTGTAGGTCCTTCATCGCACCGACGACCTGGCCCACCTCGGCGGTCCCGCCGCCCAGGACCCGGGCGTGGACCGGGATCCCGCCGTCGCCGGTGACCGCGAGTCCGGCCTGGATCTGCTTCAGGTCCACCCGCCGATCCTTGGGGTGCCCGTATCCGATCAGCGGAAACGCGCAGTCCTGGTCCTGGTCCGGGTAGGCGCCCTGGACGGACATGCTGGTCATGTCCCAGTGCATCCGGCCCACGTCGATGCCGAACTCCGCGATCGCCCTGGCGCCGACTGTGCCGGCGATCTGCTCCAACTGCGGGGCGATCGCGTCCAGAGCTCGGGCGAGGCGGTCGTCGTTGAGCAGGCCGGGCTCCACACCGAAGACCTCCTCCACCGCCCAGGTCCGGGCCCAGTCCCCGACCCGTACCAACGGAGCGGGCGAGGTCAGCCGGTTCGCGATCAGCACCTCGATCACCTGTCCATGCGTCAGGTGGGCACTCGCACCTCCCGGGCACAGGGCATCGACGATCCCGGCCACGTCAAGCCGGCGCAGAAACTCGGCAGCGACAGGCAGAGCGCCCAGACGCTTCTCCACCACGGACACCACCGCGCACTCAAGGCGCTGACGCTGGGACCGCGACCGTGGGGACTGGGAAGTCATCGACATACCCAGTCAACGCCCCAACCCGATCCAGGGCACTACACCCAGCCACAGACCAGCCGAATCAACGACCTGCGAAGTACGGGGCTAGCCCATCCACCGGGCGATGGTCGACGCTGCCCGGCGCGGCCACTACCGAGCACCTCAGTGGTTGAAGCGCAGCTCCACCTCGACCTGGTCGCCGAGCCGGGACCGCAGGACCACCCGGCACCGGGTCCACTCGCTCGCGTGCGGGCACCGGCAGCTGCGCTCCTCCACGACCAGGGGCAGGCCGAAGCGGTCGTCGGTGAGCAGACCGACCACCAGGTCGTGCGGCAGCGCGTTGCCCCAGTGGCAGTTGAGCTCGAACGCCCACCGCTGCTCCGTGCCGTCGGCCGTCCGCCAACCAGTGAACCAGCGCAGTTCCTCGGTCCGGAACGCGGCGATGCGGCGCAGGAGTCCACTGGGCAGCCAGAGCGGGTGGGCGGGGTCTTTGAGGTGCCGGTACCAGCGGTCCAGATGCGCCTGCTCGTCGGGGGTCAGGGTGTCCTGCGACCCGCTCCATTGCGGAGTGGGGAGTGGCGGAGACCGTCACCGGCAAAACGGTCTGGGCCGAGATCGCACTGCCGACTGCTGTCGACGTACCCGAGCTCACCAGCATCAATACACCTCAACGGCAGTGACACACGAAGCCGAACGCCCGGTGACATATCAGCCGAACCTCACAGCGTCCGCCGCGTCCGGAGATCCGCATCCTGCGGTGGACGTGCGTCGATGCGATCGGAGAACGGTCGGCGCGGAGTCGCATACGCATGGTGAGATGATCAACTCCTAGTAGGACAGTCGATCTTGCTGGTCGTCCGGCAGGGCCCCTTGCCGGACGACCGGCTTCGAAATGCGGGGGGAACAGGCTTGACGACCAACCGATCCGTGCGCGGCGTGACCGTGCTCGCCACCGGGGCCTTGCTCTGGAGTTTCTGCGCGGCACCCGCCAGTGCGGACGCCGTGCGTGATTCGCAGTGGCCATTGCAGAACTACGGTGCGGCGGACCGCGTCTGGCCGGTCAGTCAGGGCGAGGGGGTGATCGTCGCTGTCATCGACAGCGGGGTGTCCGACCATCAGGACCTGAGCGGTCAGGTCCTGCCGGGAGCCGACTTCTCCGGCGGCATGTCGGACGGGCGCAAGGACACGGTCGGACACGGCACGAGCATGGCCGGCCTGATCGCCGGCCACGGGCACGGTGGCCAGGCCGGTGTGATGGGGCTGGCCCCCAAGGCGAAGATCCTCCCGGTCAAGGTCGACCTCGGCGACGGCAAGGGCAACCAGGACGCTCTCGACAACATGACCACGCACACCGACGTCGCCGACGCGGTGCGCTTCGCCGTGGACCACGGCGCGAAGGTCATCAGCATGTCGATAGGCGGCGAGACCGGGGACGACACGGCGGCACGCGAGGCGATCAGGTACGCCGTGGACAAGGACGTCGTCCTCGTCTCCGCCACGGGCAACAAGGGGGACACCGGGCACCCCGTGCAGTACCCGGCCGCCTTCCCCGGGGTCGTCGCGGTGGGAGCCGTGGACCGGCAGGGCCACGTATGGAACATGTCCGACAAGGGACCCGAGACCACCCTGGTGGCCCCGGGCGTCGATATCACCGATGCCACGGCCACGTCGTCCTCCAGCTACGGCAAAGGCAGCGGCACGTCGTCCTCCACCGCCTACGTCTCCGCCATCGCGGCCCTCATCCGGTCGAAGTTCCCCAACCTGTCGGCCGGGCAGGTCATCAACCGGATGATCAAGTCAGCGGTCGCGCCGCCCGACAAGTCGACGGTTCCGAACGACAGTTACGGCTACGGCATCGCCTCCGCCGCCGGGGCGCTGGCGCCCAACCCCACCGTCGACAACGGACCCAAGGAGAACCCGCTCCTCCACCGCGTCGAGTCGCACAAACCGGCCGGTGTCGACGATTCCGAGCCCTCCGCCTCCCCGTCGGCCGCGGCCTCCCCCGCGGGTAGCGGCACCGGCGGCGCCGGCACCGCCGCCAAGAACAGCAGCCGAGGTCCGCTTCTCGCGCTGGGCGGCGGGATCGCCGTCCTCGTGGTGGTGGTCGTCGTCGTTCTCGTGATACGCCGCGCCCGCCGGAGCGGCGGCGGCAGCGGCGGGCCCGGTGCGCCCGGCGCCGGCGCCGGACCGGCCGACTACATGACTCCGGCGCCGCAACCGCCGTTCGGGGGCGCAGCGCAGCAGCCGCCGTTCGGTGCGCCGGTGCCGCAACAGGGCTACGCCCCGGCCTACCCGCCGCAGCAGCCTCCGGCGGGCCCTCCCGCCGGGAACCCGTACCAGAGCTGAACACACCTGACCGCAGCCCCGCGCGACTCCCGACCTCTGAGGCATGGAAGACCCCGCGCCGCGGTGGCTTCCACCGGTGGCGGGCCCCAGGTGTGCGAATCGAGCGGCCCGGCAGTCACCAGAGACCAACTCCGGTTCCCGGCGTTCAGGGCCTGGTGAAACCTCACCGCGATGGGACCACCGCCTTGCAGTCCCACCCGCGACAGCGGCATCCCCACGAACGGCCTGACCCGGATAAACGGACGTATCGGCACAAACGTTGGACGGCTGGCGCATGGGCGTCTGAATTGCTTTGCGCGATGTGGTGCGGACAGACCACGATGTGCCACACCGAACAGAGGATCGAGCATGAATATTCGAGTGGACTACACGGCGGAACCCGAGGATCTCGCCGCGGCGGTGAGGGCGAATTTCCCATCCCCACCGATCCGTTGGGCCATCGCCGCGGCCTGGATCCTGCTGTCGCTGGCCTGCTTGGCAGCAGGTCTTGTTCTCTTCGCGATCGCGGCGCTCATCTGCGGCCTGCTGCAGATCCAGAACATCACGATCGTCACCAAGAAGCTCGCAGCCCGGGCCGCCCAGCGCTCAACCGGCCCGACGTCCGTCGCGATGACCGACGAGGAACTGGTCATCCGCACCCAATCCGGGGAGATGAGGATCGCCTGGCAATCGATCCTTCGGGTGGTGGAAAACCCCCTGGCCTGGACGTTGCTGGCGAAGTGGCAGGGCACGGCGGTATCCGCGACCGTCCTGAAAGCGGCTTTCACCGACGCCCAGACAGCCGAGGTCACGGCGGCGATCTCCCGGCTGACCAAGGCCAAGTTCAAGATCCGACAGACCAGGACCACCAAAGTCCCCGCCGGAGCCCGATAGCCCGCGAGTGGACCTGCCGAAGGCCGCTGGTACACCAATCTCGGCGGCGGTGGCGGCGTTTGCGGGCCGGGGCGAGGGCGGCCGGGGTGAGGATGGCGGTCGGGGCGGTGACGATGGCGGCGGCACGGCGCCACCCGGTCATGGTGATCACGGCCTACACGTACCGAGGCAGCGCCGGAGGCCGTCGGCGCCTGGCTGCGGGGGTTACTGCTGCTGGTCGTGGAACCGCTGTACCTGCTCGATCACCAGCGCGAGCTCGTTTGGCGTGGGGCGTGGCCCCAGGACGAGTGGCAGGTACGAGGCCAGCGCGTCGAGCGTGTCGTGCAGTTCCCGCAGAGCCGTCTCGTAGGCCCTGCGGCGCCGGCACTCCTCGATCCACTCCTCCGGGGCTTGCGGGCGCCGGTCCTCGCGGGCGGTTTCGAGGAAGTCGAAGGGCGCCCAGCGCTCCATGGCCAGTTGGGCCGCGCGGACGACCGCGTTGGCCGGCGCCGTCACCAAGCCTGGCATCACCGCTGTGGTCGGCTGTCCGGGCTCCCACAGCAGCCCGCGCTGGCTCAGCGCGTTGACCAGGGCGCGGTAGCGGGCGTCGGGCGGTCGCGGGTGTTCGCGAGGAGCGGGAGGTTCGCCTCCCGGTCGGGACGATAGTCGGTCAGGCGATCCAGCGCCGTCCCGGGTTGGGGCCGAACATCCGGTCGCCGATGAACTGCTCCAGCTCCGCCATCACCGCGAGCAGTGCCGTGTGCGCCTCGTGCAGGGCGGGGTCGACGAAGTCGACGATGTCGCGCCGCACCCGCCTGCAGGCCCACTGGAACGCCTCGACGACGGTGATGTGGATCGGGAAGTGCTCTGGGGCACGCAGTAGAGCCAGCCAGTGTTCCCGGTAGGGGAGCGCGGCCAGGACGCGGCCGGCCTTGGCGGCGTCGCCCAGCGAGACGATGTTCTTCTCGGGCACGGCGACCCTGGTACTGCCGCCGCCCGCTGTGTCCTTGCCGCCGCCGCTGCCGTTGTCGGCTGCGCTCCCGCGACCGTCGCCGCCGTTGTCGCGCTGACCGCCCCGCGTCCCACTGTTGCGTCCGCCGCCAGCGCCGTCGAGCCGGGCGACGCCCATGCCCTGACGCCGTTCGCGCGCGGCCAGTTGCCGCCGCTGCTCCCACTCTTGCGCGCTCCTGCGCCGCCAGCCCTGGTTCCGCTTCTCCGCCAAGGGCTCCAGCATCTCGACCAGGACGCGGAACACGGCAGGGTCGGACGGTACGGACCTGCCGTTGAACCAGTCGCTCAGCGACGTCTTCGGAAACGTCACCGACCGGCTCTTTTCGCCGATCCTGATGATCTCCTTCAGAGAGAGACTCGAGGCCTTCAGCAAGGCCTTCAGCTCCCACGCGAACTCCTCCGCCACGCCCCCCACTGCACCGCCCCCTCGTCCGGTCCGAACACCTGCCGAACCCTAGCCGAACCCTCTTCTACCAGGACGGCCATCCCGTTCGGCACCGCACCGGCTCGCCGGACCCCGCCCCGAACCACTGCAGTGCTCCTCGACCGCCCGGCACCATGCCGGACCGACCCGAGGAGCACCTGGATGAACAACCACCACGGCCCCGTCCTGCGCACCCTGCGCGACGTTGCCCACCACCCGGCCGCCACGACCGCGCTGCACCTGCTGCTTACCGCCGCAGCCGACACCACCGTCCGTGTCCTCCTGGACACCCTGCTGCGCTCCTGAACCCCACGTCGATGGTCTCGCTCTGGGTGGGGCCGAGCTCGGCAGTGCCTGCGAACTAACGTCGCACGGCCGGGTACCGCCCGGAACCGCCGGACCACAGGCATAGTGCCGACGGTGCAAGCGAGCTCGGCAGCGGGGTCGGCACTTTGGCGCCGTCGAGGTGGCGCTCGGGTACAAGGGTGAGGTCAAGCGGACCGTACACCTTGTTGCGGGCGCGGGTTCGAGTATGGCCGACGTCGCGCAGCAGTTGGCCTCCACCACGGTGGTGGAGGCCAACTGGGTATCAGACGGCGACGCCGCCCGATACCCAGCCAGATGGAATCGGATCAGGTGATGCTTCCCAGCCCGACATGGGCCATGTGCCAGATCTCCCGGCAACCTTGATGCCGTAGAAGACGGCTGTCACGAGCACCGCGCACCCGGCCGAGGTCCACGACGCCGGCGAGGCCGTGAAGGCGGAGGCCGACGCCGAGATCGAGGCCTGCTCCTTCCGGACGATCTGGCGGGTTCTGCGCGCGCTCGCGGCGCACGACGCCCGGGTGGTCGGCCGGATCACCGAGCGGCGCAGGCCTGCGCCGCCGCAGCCAGGTACCCGCCGGAGCCGTTCTGCCCGAAGACCCGGAAGTTGCTGCCGGTCAGCTCGGCGTTGTCGGTCCAGGCGCGGAGCCAGTCGGTGGTGTCCTCGGCGGAGAGGAAGGCGTCGAAGGACTCGAAGTCGATGCCCTCACCGCCGTCGTAGTCGAACGGCACCGCCAGCGTAACGGCCAGTGCGGTGGGGAACCGTCGATCATCGGTAGCTGTCTCGCGCAGAACCTACCCGGACCGCGTCGGTGGTGGGCCGTAGGGTGCGGAGGGTGACGACTTCCGATGCGTATGCCGGCGTGCCTGTGTCCGATGTTCTGCCGGATCCGTGGGTGGTGGTGCGGGGCACGGACCGGTCGTCGCTGGGCACGGGGTTCGGGACGGGTGAGGAACTGCCTGGGGTGCTGGCCCGGTTGCTCGGACCGGACCTGACGGTGAAGGAGGCCGTGCGGGCTCTCTGTGACCTTGAGCCGGTGCGGCACGGCTTCCGGCTGTACGAGGCGACCGCGCCGGCGGCCTTGTGCGTCGCGGCTGTCCTGGCCCGCCGCACGCAGCAGCGCCCCGGGGCGGCGGGCATGGTCTACGCGCAGTTGCTGGGATGGCTGGCCAGTGTTGCCCGTGACTTCGACACTGCTTGCACGGAGGCTGGCCAGCGGTACTACGACAAGGACTTCCTTGAAGGCTGCCCGGTGATTGCCGCCGTGCATGCTCTGAAGCCGCTGCTGTGCCCCGTTCCTCGACGATCCCGATGCCGACGTCGCCGAGACGGCGCTGTCCGGCGCCCTGGTGTTCGCTGAAAGGCGGGTCCCCCGGGTTCCTGCCCGGCACGGTCGATGAAGCCAGCCAGGCTCCACCTGCCCCTCCACCTGCCCCTGGCCCTACTACCGAGCCCGCCGCGCCGGCCGTGCCCGTCGGCAGCTCCGCTGCGGGGGTGTCGTTGGGGGTGCGGTTGTACGTTCCCGGCGCTCACGTGGTCGCGACACGCCAGCTGGGCGAGGTGACGGAGGCGCTCGCGCACACGGTCGCCGCGCGGGAGATCGCGTGCGTCTACGGGGATGCGGGGCAGGGCAAGACGGCCGCGGTCCACCAGGCCCTTGGCCTGCTGCCGCGCCGTCTGCCTGTCCGCCAAGCGCAGGTGGCGGTGAAGCCGGCCCTGCCGCAGCTGCGCGCCGCGCTGTGACCGCCTTCGGCCTGCCGGCGACCGCGCTGACGAACCGCACGGATGCGGCCGACCGCGCGCTCATCGACGCCTTCAGGTCCCCGGGTGTGGTGCTGATCGACGACGTCCAGCGCATCGCCGCTCCCGAACTCGACTACCTGCGCCTGCTGGCCGACGCCCCGACCACGCAGACCTCGCTGGTGCTGTGTGGGGCCGGTGCCGAGCGCACTCTGGCCCGAGCCCCGACCTTGGCTTCACGGGTGCTGACCTGGCAGCACGTCCCCCGCCTGGAGGCCTCCCAGGTGCCCGCCGTGCTGCGCCTGTTCCATCCGCTGTGGCATACCGCGGTCGACGCCGATCTGCTGCACGTGGACGAGACCTGTGCGCGGGGGAACTTCCGGACCTGGGCAAAGATCACTTCCCACGCCTACGCGGCGCTGGACCAGCGCCCCGGCACCGGTGCCGATGGCGCGCTGCTCTCCAGGGCGTGCTCCCGGCTCGGCCCCAACCTCTGACCCCGCTACCCCGGTCGCTGCGCCGGCCGCCACCGCGCTGCCGTGCCGACTGCCACCGCATGCGGAAAGGACACAGGTGAACATCCCGACCCACGACGCCGCCGCCACCGTCGTGGCGCCTGCGCTGGCCGAGGCCGAGCTCGCCCTTGGCACTGTGTCGTTGAATGCCCTGCGCGGACCGGCTGTGCGCCGTCTGCTCGCCCTGCGCGCCGAGCACCAACTCACCCGCGCGCACGTCCACACCACGGCGCAGTGCCTGGCGGTCTCCGACCGGACGGTGTGGCGGTGGCTGGCCGAGGCCACCGTCGCACCGGAGACCGCCGAACGCCCCGGAGCGCGGGACAGCGACCGGTTCGAGATCACGCCGCAGATCCGGGTGCTGCTCGCGTACTGGCGCGGCAACGCTTCCGCGGTCCACCGCGAGCTCCTCGCCCGCGCCGACCTCGCCATCGCGGCGTGATCCGCGACCGGGCGTCGGCCGTCACCGTCACCGTGCGGGAGCTCACCTACCGGGCGGGCATACGCCTCGTTGCCCCGGTCGGTCAGAGCGAGCGCGCCTCCGCAGCGGCCACGACGCCAGGCGCGGGATCGACCTGACGCTTAGTCTGGCAGGTTCGCGAGCCCGGTCGGCAAGGGTCAGCTCTGCCTGCGGTTGCCGGATGGGCGGGCGGTGTCGAGGGCGTCGCGCAGGGCGTACAGGTCGGCGATGGTTGCCAGCTCGGCGAAGCGGGCCAGCAGTCGGCGGACGGTGCGGTCGTCACCGTCGTGCACGGCCTCGGTGATCGCCTCGATCAAGGCCGTCTGCTCGTCCCGGACCGTCTCCGGTGCCACGGAAGCCGGGTGTCCCACTGCCGCCTCCCTGCGCGGTGCCGCTCGCTGTTTCGGGCGCGAGGCGGCGGCTCGGGGGGTTGCCGCCGCCGCGCAGCGGAAGACTACCTCCCTTCTTGCCTCCGCAAAATCTATGCTCGCCGGAGTAGACATTGCTCGCGGACGGGTCTAATGTTTCTCTTGTAGACAGCAGTCGGCGATACCGGCCAGACACGAACTGGCCGGGGTTGTTGGACAGAAGTTCGCAGTTCGGTCCGGCAGTGGAGTTCCGAAGCCAGGCAGTTGCAGGACGGCGACGGGACTGGCTGCCGGACCGGGCGGCCCGCAGGCATCAGGGGCCGCCACCAGCGGTACCAGTAGTACGCAGTTCAGTGAGTGCAGTACCGGCAGTCGCTAGACAGGCAAGACCTCGGCAAAGGCGCCCAGACTGCGGGCGCGCGTGCCGAGGGGTCCGGGCAGTGGGGTTCCAGGCCAGCGCGGTGCAGGACGGCCGGCGGGGCTGGCTGCCGGACCAGGTGGGCCGTCACGGCCACCGACCAGCAGTACGCAGTTCAGCAGGTGCAGTACCAGCAGTACGAAAGTGACAGTTCAGTACAGAGGATGAACGGAGGGCGCAAGCGCCATCAGGATCGCCCGGCCCGTGGGGTAGCTGTTTTTCGTCCGGGCGGACACCGCAGACCTCCCTCAAGGACTGAAGGACGGTGGTTTCCGGTCACGCATACGCGATCCCCGCACACCCCATCCCCCGGGGCAGTGCGGAAGTAACAGGACCGGCCCCAGGCCGGTAGATGGTGTTGTTCCCCTTCGGGGCCCCGGAGCCGACACGGCGCCGGGGCCCCTCGACGCGTTCTCCCCGAGAACCAGAGAGGTGCAGTGACTACCACGGCCAGCTCCGACACACCCGACAAACTCGACGACGACGACTACCCCGCCTACACCATGGGCCGCGCCGCCGAGATGACCGGCACCACCCCCGGCTTCCTGCGAGCCCTCGGCGAACACCGCCTCATCACCCCCCTGCGCTCCGACGGCGGCCACCGCCGCTACTCCCGCTACCAACTACGCATCGCCATGCGCGCCCGCGACCTCGTCGACCAGGGCACCCCCATCGAAGCCGCCTGCCGCATCGTCATCCTCGAAGACCAACTCGAGGAAGCCCTGCGCCTCAATGAACAACTCCGTCGCTCCCAGCGCGCCCAGGAGCCCACCGCGGACACCTGACCGGCAATCTGGCCTACAGCCGCGGGCGAAACCGGCACGGTCAAGTCCTGGGCAACCGAGATGAAGTTCCCGCTGCCGGGCGAGCGCGGCCAGACCCCTGTCGAAGGCGCTCGGATTCCCGGCACCGGACTTCCGCTCGCTCGCGGTGCCCTACGCCCGGCGACGCCGTGGGCGGCAACGGGCACCGCGCACCGGCCCGCCTTCGGGCCGCCCCTGAGCGAAGCCCGCAACGCGGCTGCCGAGATGATCTGCCACACCTTCGAGGCCCCGCTGGAGCTGGCCCCTCAGCCCCAGCTGACCGCTGAGCTCGACCCCAACGCCGTCCAGGAGCTACGCCGCTGACAGAGCAAGATGGTCAAGCTGGCCGCCGCCACCGGCCGCTACCCGCTCGCGGTGGCCACCGACTGCGTCGTCTACCCGGCCGTCGGCCCCTCCCCGCTCGACGTCCTGCCCTACGGCCCGGACGGCAAGCCCGCCGTCATCCTCGGCCCGAACGGGCAAGCCGATCACCGGCCTGCCCCGCCTCGGCGTCTCCCCCGGCCACGTCAAGCACGAGGGCTCCAAGCCCCTCGCGGAGGTGCTGGAGCTGATGGCTGACGGCGTGAACCCCGGCCGCCACGTCAAGGGCAACACCGTCGCCGACGACCAGTAGCCCGCCCCGGCCGGGCCGGTACTCGAGTACCGGCCCGGCCTCGCCCACCACCACGACCGCCAGCAGTGGCCGCCCGCCCGGCGGCAGGGAAGGAACACCACCGTGAGCCGCGAGTTCGACGAAGGCCTGGAGCGTGCCGAGCGCACCCGCCCGATCCCGCAGTCCACCGCCGCCCGGATGCGGTTCCTGCTCAAGGGCGCCAAGGGCTCCACCAAGAAGCTCGCCCTGGACCTCGGCGTCAGCCAGCGCACCGTCCAGCGCTGGCTCAAGGGCCAGGGCAACCCGAAGCCCGCCGCCGCCAAGCAGATCGAGACCAAGCTCCGCGCCACGTGGTAGCCCAAGGTCAAGGAGCGCGTACGGCGGGCCGCCGAGCAGAACGGCTTCACCCTCCACCTGTCCGCCACGTTCGGCTACAGCGCCGCCGGCGGCAGCACCGACGCCCCCCGCCCGCGCATCATCAGCCAGAAACTGCCCGGCGACGTCGCCCGCCGCCTGTACGCGGCCCACGACGCCGGAGCCAGCCAGGCCGACCAGGAGCAGATCATCGCCGACGCCCTCGGCGAGCACTACTTCCGCCAGGGCGGCCGGGCCCGCGGCCTCGACGCCGAGGTCAACTCGGTCGAATGGATGGACATCGAGCTGTGAACCCGGCACCCCGATCCCAGGAGACCACGTGAGCGCCGAGTACCTGATCGACGGCCAGCCCGTGTACGCGCCAGCCTTCGGCCGTCCCGGCGGGGTGCTGTACCGGGCCGTCGTCCAGGGCCGCAGCACAGTGCCGTGGGCAGGGTGCTGCCAGGCGCACCGTCTCGACGAGGACCGGCTGCTGTTCGCCGACGAGATCGGCACCGGCCGGCTCTGCGCCCCGACCGGCTGCACCGGCAGACCGAACCGGGGACGCGGCGGCCCGCCAACGCACCGCTGACAGCCTCCGCACAGCTTCATGTCGCCAAAAACACCCGTCCCGACCGCCCAGAGCGGCCGGGACTTTCTATTTTCGCCGCCCTACGCGTGAATTCACGGTCGAAATACGAAAGGACCCGAATCGAGCGAGTAGCACCACTACACCGGCGAGCACGGCCAGCCGCCCCCGCCGGCGCCCATCCTCCAGGATCTGATGAGCGGCGAGCCGATGATCCCGGCCGCCGCCGTCACCGCCCTGCCCCGCACCACCGTCGCCGGCCAGGACGGCCCCGCCTGCTGACCACCCGATCTCTGTCGGCAGCCACGGCGACCGAAGATCCACCAGTGGGCCGGGAGCAGCCCGGCCCGCGACGCGACGGAGGGGAAGCCCACGATGCCCGAGATCTTCAAGGAGAGCGGCAGGAACCTGCCGCACCACGAGTACATCACGCAGGTCGTCACCGCACTGGAGGCATCGGGCGCGACCCCGATGTCTGGTGGCTGGAGGAAGGCCCCGCCGACGGCCCCGCTCTGCAGGCGATGCTGGGCTGGGGCGCCGGGAACCACGACCGCCAGGGCGATCCTGACGCCCCCGACGCCGACCTGGTGCTCACCGTGAACTGGGACAGCACCGACGGCTGGTCGTACGGCTGGGACAACGAATCCATTCCCGACGGCTCCGGCGCGCTGGTGGCGCTGGGCGTGCCCGCCGACTCCGACCCCGCCATCCTGGCCAGGGTCCTGGAGCACGTGATGGACGACGAGAACGACCCGGCCCGATGGGAAGGGGCCGACCGACTGTATGAAGCAGTCCTCCAGATTTGGCAGGGCGACAGCTGAAGCCGCCGCCCTCGGCAACGGGTGAGCTTCCCCCGGCGTGCGGGAGGTGCTGATCAGCTGGTCAGAAGGGGTTGGCGGGGTTTCAGGTTCACTTGTTCGGCCGTCGCGTGGTTGGCGTAGTGCTTCTCCTCGTATTCGATGGGGCTGAGGTAGCCGAGTCGTTTCTGGATGCGGCGGGGGTTGTAGAACCCGTCGAGGTACTCGAAGAGCGCGAGGTTCGCCTCGGCGCGGGTGTCGAAGACGCGGCCGCGGATGCACTCGGTCTTGATCACGCTCGGCGCGGCGCCTGGCCAGGCCGGCGCGGACCGGGTAGAACCCTTCCTCTTCATCGATCCAGTCGAACCGGTTATCCTGAATGTCCATCGCGCATACATACCAGGCGTTCCCGACATCGAGGCGGGCCCCGGCCGCGTCTTGTCAGGGAGGCTGCCCAGGCCCGCGGCCACAAGCTATCGGCGCCCTGACCCAGCCTCCTGCGGACACTCCGCCCAGATCCGGCAGGTCACCCGATCAGTGGCTCCCAAACTCGCCGAAGTGGCCCCCGAACTCACCGAAGAACACCCTCCATGAACGAGTACACCGCCGCCACGAACGGCCTAGATTTGGCTCCCGTTCACACCGGAGCCGTGGCTCTCATATGACCCGACAAAATCACGCCAAAAAGCCCGGGCCGGACCGAGCCGATCGTACGAACACAGGCCGGCCCGCGCGGGGGAATCCAGAAACCTTGCTGCGCTGAGGCAGGCGCGGCGCCTGGCCAGGCCGGCGGCGGCGCCGGCTGATCGCATGGGCCCGGTCCAGGAGTGAGCAGCGCTCCTGGACCGACTCCTCCTGGCCCGTGGGTGCCGTTCGAGGCGTGTCCACACCCGGACCGGGGAGCAGCATTCCGGGGCCGGGCAGCTGGTACACCGTTGGTGTACCTGAGCTTCCCCCGAGATGCGGCGGATGGTGACAGCGGGTCAGATGGGCCTCATGAGAGGACCCGAGGCCATGGCCGCCCCGAAGAAGTACCCGCAGG
>NZ_BAAATR010000060.1:0-28352 GCF_039533515.1 Kitasatospora cystarginea
CGCCGCAAGGGCACCGCGAACACCCTGGCCGCACTCAGGTCAATCCGGGCCGCCCGCCCGGACGGCGCCCCGGTCTACGTGATCCTGGACAACCTCTGCGCCCACAACGGCAAGAAGGTTCTCCGCTGGGCGAAGAACAACAACGTCCCCCGACGGGTCACACAGTCCCTGCGACTCTCCCGGCTACGCTCGCGCGGTAGCGCCCCACGGCGCGTGGCTGCGGGGCGCCTTGTGGGGTTCAGTCGACCGGCTGCCCGTCGTACGTACCGCCCTTGCAGAGGTTGCCCGGCTCGTGGATCGCGGGCGTTCCGCCGCCCTTCTCGCACTGAGAAGGGGTGACGTACGATGGGGCACCCTGTGCGGTGGTGGCGGTGGCGGTGGCGGCGCCTGTGAGGCCGAGTCCGGCCAGGGCTGCCGTGGCGATGACGGCGGCGAGGGTTCGTCGAATGCGCATTTGGTTCCCCTTTCACGGATTGCCTCGGTTGGGGCACTATTCAGTTTGATCTTCATCCATGTGGGTGGCACGTCATGTTGCGCCATTCGGGTGACAGCGTTGTCGGGTGCGGGGTCGGTGACGCAACCCGTCGGACAGGCGATATGTAGGGCGTTTTGTCAAGCGGTGTAGGGGTGACCTGCCCCCGGCGTGGTGGGCTGGGGGCTGGCGGGGGTCCGGGTGGGGTGCGTGTCCTGGCGACGACGCGCGGTCAGCCTGATATGCGCGGGTTGGTTACCGCATGACCGGTTGTGCGTCGGGAGCGGGCCGCTCGTCTAGCTGCCGGGCGTGGTCCGGTGGTGGGCCGGGCTGCCGATAGGGCCAGGGAAGCAGCCCGGGACCTGACGCGCGCCCGCGACGACGTCCGGGCCGACCTCATGCGCGCCCACCACCGCCCAACGCCGAGGACCGCACCCGCGCCGAGCAGGCGATCAAGGCATTCGCCCGCACCTACGGAGCGAAGTTCCCCAAGGCCGTCGCGAACGTAGAAGTCGCCGGTGTCGAACACGGTGACGCCCGAATCGAGGGCGTCCAGCAGAGTGGCCGCGGCCTCGTGCGGGTCAGTGGAGCCGTAGGTGCCGGTCATGCTCATGCAGCCGCGGCCGAGTCGGGAGACCGCTGGGCCGCATCGTTCCTCCGTCACTTTGGCAGGGCCGCGCGGAGGAACGCGAGGATCTCCGCCTGGGCGGCCTCGGCCTGTGGTTCCACGCCGGGCAGGGTGAGAAACGCGTGTCGCGCTCCCGGGTATTCGGTGAGCCGCGCGGAGGTCCCGGCCGCCTGCAGTCGCTCGGCGTAGCGGCGGCCGTGGTCGGCGACCGCGTCCTGGGTGGGCACCACCACGAGCGCCGGGGCGAGCCCGCTCAGGTCGTCCGCGTACAGCGGCGAGACTGCGCTGGTGTCGGCTCCCGGCGGGACGGCGAACCGCTGGATGAGCCGCAGTTGCGGCAGGGCCCGGGTCGGGTTGTACGCGTACTCGGCGATCGAGGGGTAGTCGAACATCGTCTCGGTCACGTCGACTACGGGGTTGACCAGTACCTGCGCCTTGAGCTCCAGGCCGGCCTCCCTGGCCCGGATGGCCGTCAGCGCGCAGATCAGCGCGCCGCAGCTCTCACCGAAGACGGCCGCGCGCGCCGGGTCGACGCCCCACTGCGCTGCGTGCCGCACCACGTACTGGAGCACGTCCCAGCCGTCGTCGGCGGCGTTCGCGAGCGGGCTGTCCGGGGCGAGGAGGCGGTGCTCGACAGAGACGACGAGGGCGGGTAGCCCCGCGGCGAGGTGGCTGTTGGTCCAGTCGCACTGCACCGCCGTGCCCACGAAGCCGCCTCCGTGGACATGGACCACGAGCGGCAGGTCGGTACGGGCTGCGGCTTCGTCGTCTCCCGTCGGGGCCGGCCGGTAGACGCGGACCGGTAGGTCGCGGCCGGGCAGCGCGACCTCCTGCCAGACGATCGCGGCGCCGGTGTCCGGCTCTCCGAGGATCGTCCGCGCCGCGCTGGAGGCCCGGAAGCGGTTCTCCGCGTCGCGGTAGGCGCGCAGTTCCTCGGTCGTGACCGCCGAGAAGTCCGGCTCCGGCGGCCGGGTCGCGATAGTGGTCTCGCTCATGTCTCCTTCTCCCCTCCCGGCCGGATGCCGGGTGTGTCGTTGTGGCCGGACACTGCGTCGACCTCATTATGCACGCAGTGCGTGCATCAGCAAGTGCATAGGTTAGGCTGAGCCCGGACGAGAGGGGCGAGATGACTGGCCGAAGGCGATGGTCGACCGAGGAGATCCTGGACACGGCGGCGGAACTGCTGCGCACGAGCGACGCCGAGTCGTTCAGCGTGCGTAAACTCGCCGCAGCGCTCGGGACCGACTCCTCCAGCCTCTACCGGCACTTTCGCAACAAGACCGAACTGCTGCGCGCGGTTGCCGACCGGATCCTGCTGGCCGCCATGGACGGCTACCGTCCCGGGGGCAACTGGAAGCAGCGCGTCACCGGCCTGGCCCTGCGCCTGCGGGAGGCCTTCGGCGAGCAACTCCAACTCGCCGCAGTGTGGGGACGCTATGGGTCCGGCGGCACCGGATCTCGATTGGTCATGGAGGAGCTGCTGCAGGCCTTGCGCACGTCCGGCCTGCCCGACGAGGAGGTCCCGGTGCGATACCACCGCATCGTGATCCTCCTCGCCGCGCTGATCGCCTCCGAGGCCGGTATCAGCACCATCACCCCCGAGGAGTACGAACAGGGCATGGAGCAGTTCCGTGTCGCGGTGCTCGGCGCCGACCCCGAACGCTTCCCCGCCCTGGCCCACTTCGCCCGCGACATCCGCCCCCTCGGAGTAGACCGCCGCGCCGCATTCGAAGAAATCCTCGCCGCCCACCTCGCCCAGATCGAGGCCCAGATCCCCTGACGTGCCGGATCACGAGTGCGATGCGGTCGGGTCGCGCCACTGCCGCAGGCCGGTGTAGGAGTAGCGGCCGAGGAAGTTGATGTGGTCGTACCGGAACGAGGAGAGCCGGGCGGTCGTTCAGACCGAGCCTGCCCGGCCGCCCGCCGACTGGGCAGTGGACACTCCGGGCGCGGGGCGGGGGCCGGGCACCTGGGCCGCCGCCGCGGCTGCGGCCAACAGACGCCGGCCCGAGGTCCGACCGGCCGCGCCCGCCGTGGTCGACGCGCTGTGTGACGGTGTCGACGCTGCGGACCTCGGGCTGCGCGGTCCGGGCGTGGCTGCCTGCCGGGGACCTGTACCGGCGGCTGAGGCCGCGGGGGCACCGGTAGCTCACTGCCCCGCCGGGAAGTCAGCGGTGGCGCTCACTCGGGCCCACTTCCGCGTTTCCTCCGCGCGCGCCTCACCGGCGGCCAGGGCCGCGGTCACGGCCTGGGCGCCGAGCAGCAGTCGGCGTGGCGGGTCGTCGTGGCCGACGACATCGATGATCACCCGCGCGGCGCGTGCCGGGTCTCCGGGCTGCGTGCCGTTGTTCTCCTGCCGGTACCGGTTCATGGCGCCGACGGTCGCCTCATAGTCGGGTCCCACCGCGTGCAACTCCATGGACGAGCCCTGCCAGTCCGTCCGGAAGGCGCCGGGCTCGACGATGACCACCTTCACCCTCGGAGAAGCCCTCGACGGCGAACTTCGCGCTCTGGTAGGCACCCATTCCCGGGGTGCCTCCGACCCGGCCGCCCAGGGATGAGAACTGCACGAACACTCCCGACCGCTGTGCGCGCAGCACCGGCAACGCGGCCTGGGTGACGTTGACGACACCGAAGAAGTTCGCCTCGAACTGCTCGCGGAAGTCCTTGTCCGCCATCTCCTCGATCGGGCCGCTGTTGGCGTACCCGGCATTGTTCACCACCACGTCCAGTCGTCCGAACGATGCGACCGCGCGGTCCACCGCGGCACGGGCCGCATTCACGTCGGTCACGTCCAAGGCCGCGGTACGAACCCGCGCCCCGTAGCGGGAGGCCAGGTCCGCCAGTTGCTCCGGCCGCCGAGCCGTCGCCAGGACCTGGTCGCCGCTCTCCAGAACCGCTTCGGTCAGGCGCCGCCCGAAGCCCCGGGACGTGCCGGTGATCAACCATGTGCGAGTCATGCCAAGCCCCTTACGCTTTGTCTTGAGACCCATCGGTCATCACTGTCATTTGCGATGTGTCCACCGCGCATCAGTCATATGACGCCGAGTCAGCGATGGCGGCCAGGGGCGACCGAATCCATGCAGCTCAGCCGGCCCCGCTGTTCGTAGGATGGGCGAAGCTCCTCCGGGAGGAACTCGTACCGGAGGTGACATGCCGCAACACGCGAAACACCAGCTACTCGGGCGGACCCGGGAGTTGGAGGCGCTGGACCGCCTGCTGCGCGAGGTGCGCGACGGGCGCAGTCGGGTGCTGGTGCTGCGCGGCGAGGCCGGCGTCGGCAAATCGGCACTGCTCGACTATCTGGCCGGGCAGGCGGCGCAGCTGCAGACCGTACACGCGGCCGGCGTCGAAGCCGAGTCCGATTTCGCCTACTCGGCGCTGCAGCGCCTGTGCGCCCCGTTGCTGTCGCACCTGGATCGACTGCCGTCGGTGCAGCAGGACGCGTTGCGGGTCGCGTTCGGCCTGAGCGCGGGGAACCCGCCCGAGATGCTGCTGGTCGGGATCGCGGTCCTCGGTCTCTTCGCCGAGGCTGCGGCCGAGTCCCCGCTGGTGTGTCTGGTCGACGACGCGCAGTGGCTGGACCTGATGTCCCAGCGGATCCTGGCGTTCGTCGGGCGTCGGCTGGACGCCGAATCGGTGGCGTTGGTGTTCGCCGAGCGGATCACCGGCGGGCGGAAGGAAGAGGGCTTTTCCGGTCTGCCGGACCTTCCCCTGCGCGGGCTGGCCGACGCCGACGCCCGGGCGCTGCTCGACAGCGTGCTGCCGGGGCCGGTCGACGCCCGGGTGCGGGACCGGATCGTCGCCGAGACCGGCGGGAACCCGCTCGCCCTGCTGGAGTTGCCCCGGGGCCTGTCACCGGCGGAGCTGGCGTTCGGCTTCGGAGGACCAGGCGCCGGCCCGCTGGCGACCCGGGTCGAGGACGGCTTCCGTCGGCGCGTCGACGCACTGCCGGCCGACACCCGCGCCCTGCTGCTGGTCGCGGCGGTCGAACCGGTCGGCGACGGGCCGCTGTTGTGGCAGGCTCTGCGCCTGCTGGGCATCGGGCTCGAGGCTGCGGCACCGGCTGAGGCCGCAGACCTGATCACCCTGGGAGCCCCGGTGCGGTTCCGGCACCCGCTGGTGCGTTCGGCCGTCTGGCGTGGCGCGGATCCCGCCACACTGCGTGCGGCGCACCACGCCCTGGCCGAGGCCACCGACGCCGAGCGCGACCCCGACCGGCGGGCCTGGCACCAGGCCCACGCCGCGGTCGGACCGGACGAGCAGGTCGCCGCCGCACTGGAGTGCTCCGCCGTCCGGGCCCTGGCGCGCGGCGGCCGGGCGGCCGCCGCGTCCTTCCTGGAACGTGCCGCCGCACTCACCCCCGACCCGAAGGAGCGGGCGCGGCGTGCGCTGGCGGCCGCAGGGGCCCACGTCGCCGCGGGCGTGCTGGCGCGAGTTCCCGACCTGCTCGCCGCCGCCGAGCTGGGGCCGCTGGACCGGCTGCAGCAGGCCAACGCCAGTCGCCTGCGGGCCAAGGCGTCATCCATGACCAACCCGGGGCTCGGCGCGGTGCAGCCGTTGCTCGACGCGGCAGGCCGGCTCAGGGACCTTGACCCGACCGCCGCGCGGGAGACCTACCTCGCGGCGTTCGGCGCGGCCATCTGGGCCGGCCGGCACGACGAAGGCGGTCTGCGGCGAGCCGCCGAGGCCGCTCGCGACCTGCCGCCCGGCGACGAGACGGCGGGAGTCTTCCTCCGTGCCCTGGTCGCGTGGACCACGGACGGTCCGGTCGCCGCTTTCCCGCTGCTGGCGCGGGCGTTGCGCTCCCTCACCGACGACGAGGATCTGGCCGTCCTGTGGCCGGCCGCGAACGCCGCCGTGGAGCTGGGCGATCTCCAGGCCTGGCTGGACATCACCGATCGGGCGGTCCGCTCCGCCCGGACGACGGGCACGCTGTCGATCCTCTCGAGGGCGTTGCCCTACCGGGCGGCCTCGCTGGGCTATGTGGGGCGGTTCTCCGAAGCCCGGGATCTGCTGGCCGAGGCCGCGGCCGTCGAGGATGCCGCAGGCGTGGCGACGCGCATGGTCACAGCAGCCTTGATCAGCGCGTACCGGGGACGGGAACGACCGGCCCTGGAACTGATCGAGGCGATGGAACGGGAGGGCGAGCAGCGCGGCCTGGGCCGGCTCACCGCCATGGCGGCGTGTGCGCGGGCCGTGCTCCACAACGGCCTGGGCAACTATCCGCTCGCCATGGAAGCGGCGCTCCGGGGCAGCGAGTACCAGGACCTCGTCGTGCACCACTGGACGTGCAGCGAGCTGGTCGAGGCGGCGACCCGGTCCGGCGAGGCGGCCGTGGCGGCCCGAGCGCGCGTGCGGCTGGCCGACTGGGGCCAGGCCGGCACACCCTGGGCCCTCGGCGCACAGGCGGTCGCCGACGCCCTGACCGGAGCACCCGAGCAGGCCGAAGACCGCTACCGCGAGGCCGTGGACCACTTCGGCCGGGGCGGGCTCGGCGTGTTCGAGGCTCGGACCCGGCTGCTGTTCGGCGAATGGCTGCGCCGCCAGAACCGGCGGGCCCAGGCCCGTACCGAGCTGCGGGCGGCGTACGAGGCGGCTGCGACGATGGGTATGGAGGCGTTTGCGGAACGGGCCCGTCGGGAGCTGCTCGCCACCGGCGAGACCGTCCGCAAGCGGACCCTCGGCGCGCCGGTCCTGACCCCGCAGGAGGCGCAGATCGCCCGACTCGCGGCCACCGGGCACCCGAACGCGGAGATCGGCGCGCAGTTGTTCCTCAGCCCTCGCACGGTCGAGTGGCACCTGCGCAAGGTCTTCGCCAAGCTGGGGATCTCGTCGCGTCGCGAGATCGCTGGTGCCTTCTCCGATCAATGATCGCCGTTGCCTTGAGCTTCCCCCGAGATGCGGCGGATGGTGACAGCGGTTCAGATGGGCCTCATGAGAGGACCCGAGGCCATGGCCGCCCCGAAGAAGTACCCGCAGGAGTTGCGTGAGCGTGCGGTGCGGATGCACCGCGCCGCCGACCCGAAGCCCGTCATCCGCCGGATGGCCACCCGCGTCTCCGGGAGCTCCAATGCGACGTTCTGCTCGGTACGCACCGCGCGTGCCGCCTCGCCGGCGCGTTCCGCGGCCTCGCTGACCCGAGCGGCGTGCATCGTCCGGGCGGTGCCCGCGCTCCTCTCGGCACTGCGCTTGAGATTGCCGGCGACGATCCGCGCCAGCCCGGCGTCCTTCAGGTTCCGCTGTGCGTTGCCGGCCCGGCGTTCAGCCCGTTCGCGGGCCTGCTGCATCTCCCGCTTCTCACGCTTGAGCACCAGCTCCGCATTCCGGAGGTTCCGCTCCGCCGCCTCCTGCTCGGTGGCCACAACATCCTGATACGCACTGAAGTTTCCGCCGTAGAACCGCATCTCGCCGCGTTCCAACTCGGCGATGCGGTCCATGCGGTCCAGCAGTTCGCGGTCGTGGCTGACGACCAGGACACAGCCCCGCAGACCGTCCAGGACCTCGTAGAGCCGGTGCCGGGCTGTGCGGTCGAGGTTGTTGGTCGGTTCGTCGAGCAGCAGGACGTCGGGGCGCTTCAGCAGCAGTGCGGCCAGTCCGAGCCCGACGATCTGACCGCCGCTGAGCCGGTCGAGCCGGTCGCGCAACGCGACGTGGCCGAGGCCGAGCCGCTCCAGTTCGGTTCGCGCCCGGTCTTCCACGTCCCAGTCGTCGCCGACGACGGTGAAGTGGTGCTCGGCGGTGTCGCCGGATCGCGCTGAGGCACCCGCATGGCCGTTGCAGCCCACGTCCGAGGTGTTGGCCTGTTGAGGGGAGGAGATGTGCCGCCCGCATCGCCATGGCATCAGGCTCGCAGGTGGCGCGTCACATTCCCCACGAGGTCGACATGTACGCGCCGTTCGGTGAAGTGCCACCGCTGTGCACGGCATTCGAACTGGTCCTGGTACCGGCCCGCGGCAATGGGTTGCAGAGGAAGGTCCGGCAGCGCCTGCAGCACGGTGAAGTACGACCGCGCGGTTGCGTGCCTGGAATCAGCCGCGATGTCGATGACGGTGTTGGTCGTGACGTGCTTGGTTCGCGGCGTGCCGTCCGGGTAGGTGATGAGCGTGTCCAAGAACATCGCCTCGATGGCCTTTTGGCCGCGGACGGGTGCCCCGCTGCCGACGAACACGGCATCTGCCAGCAGCGCGCCGACGGCGCCGAAGTCTCCACTGTCGACGTGCTCGGCGTAGGCGGCGATCAGGTTCTCGATCGCACGGTGACTCGATGAAATCTCCATGACAGTCCGGGACCTGTCCTTTCCTGTTCTCCGAAGCCAGTCGCCACAGCCTTGACGGCGGCCTCGTGCCCAATGCACGGCTTGGCAACCGGACGCGGCGCCCACTGCCGCAACACTGGGCACCCCTTGCGCGTCAGCTGGTGCCGGGTGAATCCCGGAAGGGCGGAGGGGGCGGGCTGGGGCCGCCCTCCCGGCGTTTTGGGGCCATCCGACAGGTCAGCGGGTGACGCGGGCGGCTTTCTCGATGACGTCGGCGACCAGGCCGGGGTGCGAGACCGCGACCGAGTGCGAGGCGGCGACCTCGGTGGTGTGGGCATGGGCGCGCTCGGCCATGAACTCCTGGGCCGCCGGCGGGACGTTCAGGTCCTGGGTGGTGACGATGTCCCAGCTCGGCTTCTGCTCCCAGGCGGCGGCGGTGGCCTTCTCCTGCAGGGCGGCCTGGGCGATCGGGCGCTGGGCGGCGGCCATCAGCGCGGCCTGGTCGGCCGGGACGTCGGCGGCGAACTGGTGCCGGAACTTGTCCTGCTGGATGTACAGGTCGGTGCCGGTGCTGCCGTCCGGGTTGGCGAACGGCACCGGGTCCAGGGTGCCCGGCAACGTCGAGCCGGGGAACTGGCTGGTCAGCTGCAGCGCGGTCTCGCCGGGGGCCGGCAGGAACGCGGCGACGTAAACGAGGGCCTTGACCTTCGGGTTGTCGTAGCCGGCCTCGCTGATGACCGAGCCGCCGTAGGAGTGGCCGACCAGGATGACCGGGCCGTTGATGTGGGCGATGAGGCTGCGCAGGGCGGCGGCGTCGGACGCCGGGCCGCGCAGTGGGTTGGCGGCGGCGACCACCGGGTAGCCGTCGCGGTGCAGCTGCGTGATGACGCCGTCCCAGCTGGAGCCGTCCGCGAAGGCTCCGTGCTCCAGCACGATGGTCGGTTTCGGGCTGCGGTCGGCCGCCGCCGGGTTGGTCGCCGCGTCAGCGGTGCTGGTGAAGGCGAAGGCGCCGATCGCCACGGCTGTGCCGAGCGCAGCGGCCATCCCCGCGATGATCCGCCTCGTGCGGCCGTTCTCGATGCTCAACATGGGCCACGCTCCCGGGATTAGAACCAGTGGACTTGGTGGCCTTCACTGTCGCCCGCGGCTCTTCCCGGCCACATCGGTCATGTGACTTCAAGCCTTCTGCCCGTTCGGGCGCCGCGTGCCGCCTTCTCGACTCAGCGTCAGCTGACGGATGTGCCCGAGTCGGTGTGTCGACGACAGTGATGACGCCATACCCGAACCCGAGGAGAGATCACGCAACGACGGCTTCTGGCGCTCGCGGCGGCCGGTGTTTCTGATGGGCGGTACCAAGGAGGTTGACGACTTCTACCGCGTCTTCCTGGCCCCAGGCGTCACGCACTGCGGCTTGAACGCCGGCAGCGTCGACGACTTGGCCGCTTTGACCGCCTGGGTCGAGCACGGCCAGGCCCCGAACGTGCTGCACGCCACCCTGACCACCGCCACCGGCCAGACCGTCGCCCGCGACGTCTACCGCTACCCGATGGTCTCCCGGTACACCGGCCACGGTGACCCGAGCGTCGCGAGCAGCTTCCGCTGCGTCCAGGCTTCGCGCGACTGACCGACGCGCAGCAAGTTCGGGTCCGTCCCCTGGTCGGGGGAGGACCCGAACGCTTGACCCGCTGCGCTCAAAGCCCCAGATCCGCCGCCAGGCAGGAGAACCTGACCGCCAGGCGGTCGGGGTCGTAGGCGTCCGCCGTCTGATTCGCCGACAGCACCGGCTTCTCCTCGACCATGTCCTCGAAGGCGACACGTTCCGGGAGCGCGCCGAATCGGGCCTTGCGGATTTCCGCTGCTTGCTCGTGCGTGCTGGGATCACTCACTTCCGCACCTCCACACGGTCGACACCCTTGTGGGTCACAGATGGTCGGCGTCCACCACGGCCCGGGCGAACGCCGTCGGCGCCTCCTGCGGTGCATCGTGGCCGATGCCGGTGAGCACGCGGTGCTCGTATGCACCGGTGAAGAACTTCCGGTACCCCGTGCCGTCGGTCGTGGCCAGGAACGGGTCGAGGGCGGGGTCCAGGGCGATGGTCGGCACCGTGATGACCGGCCGGGCTGCGAGCAGCTGCTCGTAGCGGTCATAGCGGCGCGCGCCGTCGGCCAGGCCCAAGCGCCAGCGGTAGTTGTGGACCACGATGGCGGCGTAGTCGGGGTTCTCGAACGCCGCGGCCGTGCGCTCGAAGGTGGCGTCGTCGAAGTTCCAGGTCGGGGAGACCTCGTCCCACACCAGCCGGCACAGGTCGTGCCGGTTCTGCTTGGTCTCCATGGCAACGCGGCCGCGGTCGGTGGCGAAGTAGTACTGGTACCACCAGGTGTGCTCGGCCTTCGGCGGCAGCGGGTTCTTCTGCGAAGGGACGTTGATGATGAGGTAACCGCTCACCGCCACCAGGGCCTTGACCCGCTCCGGCCACAGCGCCGCAATGATGCCGGCGGTCCGCGAGCCCCAGTCGAAGCCGGCCAGCACCGCCTTGTGGATCTTCAGGGCGTCCATCAGGGCGATGATGTCGAGGGCGATCGCGGACTGCTGCCCGGTGCGGACGGTCGTCGGAGACAGGAAGCTCGTGGTGCCGTGGCCCCGCAGATACGGCACGATCACCCGGTAGCCGGCGTCCGCCAGCAGCGGCGCCACGTCGACGAAGCTGTGGATGTCATAGGGCCAGCCGTGCAGGCAGATGACCACGGGCCCGTGCTTCGGCCCGGCCTCGGCGTAGCCGATGTCGAGCACGCCGGCCTGGACTCGTTTCAGGTCGGTGAACGTCGTGTGCGTGCCCGGGGCGATGGTCGGGATGACCGGGGCCGGACGGTCGGGCCGGTCGGAATCGGCCGCGAAGGCGGCAGACGCGTTCGATGCCGCGCCGACCGACACGGCCGTGGCGCCCACGCCGAGACCGACCGCCTTGGTGAATGTACGCCTGTTGATCATGTCTGGTCCTTTCCCGGAGACTCGCTGGCGCCTCCACTCTTCGTCGGCCACCGGCCGGGCACATCAGTCACATGACGTCGAGACGCTCGAAGACGCACGAGGACCTGCCGGACCGTCACATTCATGCGGTCGGTGAGGAGGTCGAGGCCGTGGCCGCACGGGACTGAGCGCGAGCATCAGACCTGCGAAACCTCCTCGGTCCGGCTCAGCGCGTCGCGCAGCGCTGCCCGGCTCGTGATGCCCAGCTTGGGAAAGACGCGGTACAGGTGTGAGCTGACGGTCCGCGGCGACAGGTGCATCCGCTCGCCGATCTCCTTGTTCGTCAGGCCGCCGGCAGCCAGGTCGGCGATGCGGCGTTCCTGCCAGGTCAGCGAGGCCAGGTTCAGCGTCGAGGTGCGGGGCGGGGTCCCGGTGGCGCGCAGTTCGGCCCGGGCCCGCTCATTCCAGCCGGCCGCGCCCAGCCGCTCGAACGCCTCGGCCGCCGGGACCAGGTATTGCCGCGCCGTCGCCGGGCCCTGGACGTGGCGCACCCGGATGCCGTGCGCCAGCCGGATTCGGGCCAGCTCGAACGGGAAGCGGGCGGCATCCGGGTGGGATTCGGCCCGCGCGAACATCTCGGCGGCCTCCTGCTCGTTCTCGGCGGTGATCGCCAGCGCGCCGTAGGTGATCAGCCCCAGGCGGGGTGACACGAGCGGCAGACCGGCGGCGCGGGCGGCGAGGGCGTGCGCCCGGGCCTGCTCGACGCGTCCGGTGTATTGGGCGGCCTCGACGAGATCGAGCAGGGTACGCGAGGCCTGATACGCATAGGGCCGGAACGTGCCCGGCTGCGTGATGCCGATGGCGTAGAGGTACGCGGCCTCGTAGTCGCCGGAGCTCAGCGCGGCGGTCGCGCCGGCGGAGTCGGCGGCCTGGGTCAGGAACCCCAGTCCGCGTGGGCGGGCCCAGGCGTCCACCTCGGCCTGCAGGTCCCGCGCCCGCCCGACCTGTCCGCGCAGCGCCGCGAGCTGGGCCAGGTACGCGCGGCTCTGGGCGGCGAACAGATGGTGGCCGTGCTCGGCCGCCAGGTCCAGACCGCGCAGTCCGGTTTCCTCAGCCTCGGCCCATTCGCCGACCGCCATCTGGTCGAGCATGATCTGGTGCAGCATCACCATGCCGGTGGCCACGGCCCCGGTCTCCAACTCGCGGTCCACGACGCGCTGGAGGTGGGGGCGGTACTGGCCCAGGACGTCGAGGTGGTACGCGGCCGCACCCAACCGCGTGACGTCCCAGGGTTCCAGATCCGGCAGCTCCGCGGCGGCTTGTCGCACCGGCCCGGCCCAGTCGGCTCCGTGCCTGGTCACATCGCTCCAGGTACCGCTGTAGAGGCGCGAGCGTTCGGTGACGAGGCCGCCCATGGAGGCGAGGAGTTCGTGCGTGCTCTCCCAGGCCGCGCGGTCCCCGCTGTACTGACTGATCGCCAGGAGGAGGATCACCAGCCGGGTGAGGACCTCCTCAGGTTCGGCTCTGCCGACAGTCGACTCAGCGGCTCTGCCGACAGTCGACTCAGCGGCCCTGCCGACAGTCGACACAGCGGCTGGCCCGGCGTCCCGCAGCTTCTCGATCGCGGCCGAGACCTGTCGATGGGTGGAGCGGACGTCTCCGTCCTGGTAGAGCGCCTGGTAGGCGGTCGCCAGCACCGAGGCCGGCGACTGCGTCGAACCGGGTGCGAGGTCCGCTTGGACCAGCCGGTGTGCCTGGCCGAGGCGGGCGGCGTGCCCGGCGACGAAGGCCGCGTCGGTCAGCCGCCGGGACCGGTCGGTGCGGTTCTCGCTGAGCTCGGCGGCCCGGGTCAGCCAGGTCACGGCAGCCAGCGCGCCGCCGCGCCGGGTCGCCGACCCGGCCGCCGCCTCCAGGATGTCGGCGACGTCCTCGTCGGGATCGACCGTTGCCGCTGCCAGGTGCGTCGCCCGGCGTTCGAGGTTCTCCCGATGAACCTGCGCCAGCGTCAGATGCGCGGCGCGGCGCTGGTTGGAAGTGGCCATCTGCACGACGGCGGTACGCACAAGCGGGTGGCGGAAAACGACATCGCCGGTGGCCACCTCGATGTCCAGCAGCCCGGCAGCCACTGCCGTGTCGGCGTCGCGCATGCCATAGCGCGTGCCGGGGACGGCGTCGGCGCCGCTCGGGGTCCCGGCGCCGTCGAGCGCGCCCATCAGCAGCTCGGCCCGCACCCGCTCGTCGAGGGCTGCGATGCGGGCGCCGAACAGCCGTTGCAGCCGCCGGGGCAACGGCACGCCGTGCTGACCGATGAGGCCTTCGGCCGGGAGGTCGCTCGACCGGTCGGCGAAGTGGGCGGGCAGCTCCAGCAAGGCCAGCGGGTTGCCCTGGGCCTGCTCCAGGACGATTCGGCGGATCTGTCGGCTCAGATCCGGGTACCGGTGGTCCAGCAGGCGTGCCGCGTCCTCGTCGGCGAGGGCGGCGATCGGCAGTTCGGGCAGTGCGGCGGTGTCGAAGCGCGACGTGATGTCGGTGCGGACTGCGACCAGCAGCCTCATCGGGCTGCTGGTCAGGCGTCGGCCCACGAAGCCGCAGACGTCGGCGCTGGAGTCGTCCAGCCACTGCCCGTCGTCGAGGACCAGCAGCAGCGACCGCCCAGCAGCGGAGAGCGCCAGCAGGCTGAGAACGGCGATGCCGAGCGTCATGACCGAGGGCGGATCGCCCTGCACTCCGCCGAACACGGCGTCGAACACCGCCCGGGTCCCGTCATCCAACCGCGCGGCGTCGGCGAGCAACGGATGAAGGAACTGATGCAGCCCGGCATAGGGCAGCGCGGACTCCGCCTCGACGCCGGCGGCCCGGATGACGACGTGGCCCTCCTGCTCCGCCAGCGCGGCGGCGTGGCTCAACAGCGAACTCTTGCCGACCCCCGTCTCCCCCCGCAGGACGAGAGCCTGGCCCGTGGCGGACTTCACGAACGCCACGAGCTCCGCCTGCTCGTCCTCGCGGCCCACCATCGTTGTGGTGATGGACTTCATGCCGCCCTGCCCCTTCCTGTCCAGATGGCTCAGCAGCGGAGCGCACACCTGCTGGAGTGCCGAGTACGTGATCTCGGATTCGGTTCCACCTCGACGGTGCGGACGACGCGGCCCGCCGGGGCGCGACTCGCCAGATGGGTGCGCAGGGCGGTCTTGCCGACGCCGGACCCGCCGCGCAGGACCAGTACGCGGCTGTGTCGGCGGTGCACGGCGAGCAACAGCCCATCGAGCGCTTCCTGTTCCCGGGCGCGTCCGTGCAGCCGTGGCGAGAGCGGATCCCCTGTCACGTCTGGTTCGCCGTTGCGATCAGGCTCCACCGACGCCTCTCAGCCGCCGAGCCCGAAGAAATCGACGTCCTCGCGGAACCCGATCCGCGTGTAGAAGTCCTTGGCCCGGTCCACGTCCGAGACAGGGACGACCACGACCTCGATCTTGAATTCCACCATCGTCAGCTCCTTCGCCGCCACGGATGCCGGTCAGCATTCACCGATCACGATCCCGGGACTGCGGGCCCGTCGAGCCAGTGCCGAACCCTGGCCAGTACCCGGGCCGGGGTCGACCAGTGTCCGGCACCGGGTCGGCGGGGCGCCGCCGCCAGGGAGTCTGAGGACAGCCGTTCAGGACACCGAGGTAAGGACCGCGGGGAGAACCCCATGGCAACCATCGCCCAGGCGCTCGAGCGGAGCGTCGGGGGCCTGCGCGAGGTAGGGCATGGCGCCGGTGGCGGCGAGCATCTCGATCGGCGCACCGTGGCAATCGCCGCCGACCAGCCGGGGGTTGCTGTGCGTACCGCGCTCATCCGGCCCGTACAGGTGGGCGAGCAGGTCTGTGGTGTCCTTGACGCGGCGCAGATGGGCGATCAGGGGGCAACCTCGGGGGAGAGCGATGGGGCAGGACACCCGGGACGGGGGACCGGGGAGAGAGGATCCGCGGATTCCGGGATTTGGAGCGGCCGGAAGCGTCTGCCACTGGCTCTGCTCGGACGGCTGACCGCTCGTGGTCCGCGAACACGTAGTACGGCGTCGCAGCACCACGTTGTTCGTGCCAGGACCTACCCTGGCCGCATGATCACTGGCGGACACGTCATCCTCTACAGCCGTGATGCGGATGCCGACCGGGCCTTCTTCAGGGATGTGCTGGAGTTTCCGCATGTCGACGCGGGAGGCGGTTGGTTGATCTTCAAGCTCCCGCCGACCGAGATCGCCGTGCATGCCACGGAGGGCCCGGAGACGCAGGAGTTCTATCTGATGTGCGACGACGTCGACGCAACGGTGCGGAGCCTGGCCGCGAAGGGAGTCGAGTTCACGCAGCCGGTCACCGACGCACGCTGGGGACGGCTCACCAGGTTCCGGCTGCCGGGCGGCAGCGAGCTGGGCATGTACGAGCCGCGCCACGAGAGGGCTATCGACCTGTAAGGCATCCCGGCACTGCGGGAGTCATCGACGGCTGATCAACTACCAGGTCAACGGTCCGAGCAACGTCGCCGAAAGCCGGGCGAGACGGCCGCCGCCAGCCCCGACGGTCGGCCGCGGGGGCTGGCCGTCCCGCCGTCAGAAGTGCGGGTTGTCGGTCGGCTTGTCGCGGTCGGTCCCAACAGGGTGGCCGCCCTCTCGGAAGACAGCCCGAAGCTGACCCAGGCGTGGTTGAGCAGAAGCAGGCCGACATAGGCGAGGGTCAGCGGCGATCGGCGCGGATACGCCCGGATGGTGCGGAGCAGCCGGCCCAAGGGGCCCCACAATGGCTGAGAGTTCATGGTGTGAGATTGTCCAGGCTAGCCGACGGGTGTTGTTGACTTGTCAGTTGTTCTCTCCGGACTTCGGCCATCTCCTCAGGTGTCACACCACATCAACGACACCAACTGGCACAAGGACGCGCCGCCACGCACCGACCTGACCAAGCCCTGGTAGCGGCGGAGACCCTACATGGGAGCCCGCCTCACAACCAGCGAGGCGCTGCCTGCACGATCGGCCTTCACAGCCGAGGAGTTGACACCGCCCCAGGACCACGCCCCACCTGCGGTTGAGCGGTTCAGGCCGGGTTCCCGCGCTCGCCATCCTGAAGATCTCGCACACTTTCCGTTATCCGCAGCCCCGCGCCCGATCTCCCATACGTCGGCAGCAAACCACCCATCTGCCGGTGAGGAGAGCGCATGACTGACAAACGAGCGGTATGCGGGCGTGACAAGGGCCGTGTACCGGTGGGTACTTCGGTGGCGGTGAGCGTCATCGCCGGTGTCCCGCCCCGCCACGGATGATCCCGAACTGACCACAAGTCAGTTGATCAGCGAGCTCGTGATCGGCCAGGACCCGCCATCGGCTCGGCGCCCGACGCCCGACGCGGGCCAACGGCGCTGCGAAAACTGACGACACGTCATCTGATTGCGCAGTCCCCTCCTCCGCTAGGCCGTGCCGCACGGCGCTGCCCCCACACCAGGAGAACCACATGAAAGCCGCACACGCCCGCAAGAAGCTGCCCAAGCTCCTGATAGCCGCCGCCCTCGCGCTGACCGCCGGGATCGGGATCGCGGCCAACGGGCCGGGCAGGGCCCATGCGGGGCTCACCAGCCCCTCCCCTGCAGTCAAGACCGCCACTCCCCGCCCGGGCCTGGCACCCCAGTCAGCCACCGACGCCGTCCAGGACGACGACTCGAAGCAGGTGCGCCCCAAGGACCGTCGACCTCTGCCGTCCAACACCGAGGCACTGCACCAGGACTACAGCAAGCCGGCGAGGTCCGCCGCGGCACTGTCGAAGGCAGCGACCGCGAAGGCAGGCGGCCCGAAGGCGAGCGCCGCCGAGTGCTCCACCAGCGCCTTCACCGCAAACACCGGCAGCGCCCTGCTCCAGGCGATCCAGTCCGCGGGCCCGGACTGCATCAACGGCCTGTTCAGCCTCACCGGTTCAGACGCACACCTGGCCTTCCAGGAGTCGCAGATGACCACTGTGGCGGACGCCTTGGCCACCGCCTCCCGCGACTACCCGGGTGACAACAGCACCCACGTCCTGGAACTCGTGCTCTACCTTCGGGCCGGCTACTACGTGCAGTGGAACCACCCCTCCGACGTCGGCACCTACGGCAGCGCTCTGCAGACCGCGATCCAGTCCGCCCTGGACTCCTTCTACGCCAACCCCCACAGCCTGGACGCCACCGACGCCAACGGCGCAGTCCTGTCGGAAGCCGTCACCCTGATCGACAGCGCCAGCCAGAACGCCCGCTACCTGCCCGTCCTCAAGAAGCTGCTCACCGGCTACAACAGCTCGTACAACAACTCGTACAACATGCTGACCGCGGTCAACAACGTCTACACCGTCCTCTTCCGCGGCCACCAGAACCCCGACTTCGTCACCGCCACCGACGCCGACCCCTCCATCCTCACCACCCTCGAAACCTTCGCCAACAACAACCTCGGCCTCCTCGGCGGACCGCAGAGCTACCTGGCGTCCAACGCCGGCACCGAACTGGCGCGGTTCCTGCAGGATCGCACCCTGGCCCCCACCGTCCGTCCGATGATCAAGAGCCTGCTGGCCAAGTCCTCGATGACCGGCCCCACCGCACCCCTCTGGGTCGGCATCGCCGCCCAGGCAAACGACAACGACCAGAACAACTGCTCCGACTACGGCACCTGCGACCTCGCCAACCGGCTCAAGGCGGCCGTGCTGACCATCGACTACCAGTGCGGCACGGTCCACATCGTGACCCAGGCGCTCACCAAGGACCAGCTGCTCAGCACCTGTGACAGCCTCACCGGCGAGAACGCCTACTTCCACAACCTCGTCAAGGACCCCGGCCCGCTGCCCGACGACCACAACAGCGCCATGGAGGTGGACGTCTTCCACTCCACCAGCGACTACCAGACCTACGCCAACGTCATCTTCGGCGTCGACACCAACAACGGCGGCATCTACGAGGAAGGCGACCCCTCCAAGCCCGACAACCAAGCCCGGTTCGTCGCCTATGAAGCCGACTGGCTGCGCCCGAGCTTCCAGATATGGAACCTCAACCACGAGTACACCCACTACCTCGACGGCCGCTTCGACACCGCTGGCGACTTCGCCGCCGCAACCTCCACCCCTGACACCATCTGGTGGATCGAGGGCTTCGCCGAGTACGAGTCCTACGGCTACCGCGGCGTGACCGACGCCGAGGCGGTCGCCGACGCGGCCAAGGGCACCTACCCGCTCAGCACCGTCTTCGCCAACACCTACAGCAGCGGCACGGACCGGATCTACCCCTGGGGCTACCTCGCGGTGCGCTACATGATGGAGAACCACCGCTCCGACATCGACACCCTGCTCGGTCACTACCGATCCGGCGACTACAAAGCCGCACTAGGCCTGATCAACTCCATCGGCACCAGCTACGACGCCGACTGGGCCAAGTGGCTCAAGGAATGCGCCGCCAGCGCGTGCAACGCCGCCGGCAAGCCGCTCACCGCCACCTTCACCGCCAAGGCGAACGGGCTGAACGTCACGCTCACCGACACCACCGAAGGCTCGGCCTCGATCACCGCCCACAAGTGGGAATTCGGCGACGGCACCACCTCCACCGACGCCAACCCGACCAAGACCTACACCAAGCCGGGCAGCTACCACGTCCGGCTGACCGTCACCGACAAGGCCGGCGCCACCGCAACCGCCGACCAGACGGTCGCGGTCGGTGCTTCAGCCGCCGAGTGCACCGCTGACGACACCCGCCGGCTGGACCGGAACTGCAGCCGATCCAACCTCACCGCCGCCGCCGGAGACAACAGCTACCTCTACATCGACATCCCCGCCGGAACCAAGACCCTCACCATCACGACCACCCCCGGCACCGGAACCACCGACCTCTTCTACAGCCCCACCACCTGGGCCGACAGCACTGCCAACACCGCCTCCGCCACCGGCGACGGCCCGCACACCCTCACCATCACCAGTCCCCCGACCGGCTGGAACTACATCACCCTCCACGCCACCACCGCCTTCACCGGCGCCACCGTGACGACAGAGTTCTGACCCCCGCCAGTCGCGCCGCCCTGCGGGTTCCCCTCCACCTGGACCCGTGCATTACGCTGGCCACGCCTTTTCCGCCGGGCTCCCGCACCTGCTCGCCGGTGCCCGCTGGAACGCGGACGAGATCCGCCACGACCCAGCTGATCAACGCCATCACCCACTGGCCGGCAGGAAGCGGCTCAAGCCCGCGGATTGCCCGCGCTCAGCGTCACCGCGAACGACGACGCGCACCTGCGCCGCGGCTGGTGGCCGCTGCGCCGGCTGCGACCTGTCACGGTTCCTGATGCGGCGCGGGGGCGGTCGTGGGAGGTTGGTTCTCCGGAGGCGGGACGCCGCGTAAAGCGGCCGTCCGGGGCGGTGGCCCACCGTAGTGCCGGACCGGCTCGGAGGTGTCTGATGGCCGTGTCGATGGGAGTCGAGGAGGAGTTCCACGTCGTCGACGTGGAGAGCCGCATGCTGGTGGCACGGGCCCACGAGGTGCTGGACCGCCTGCCGGCGCGCGGCTTCGTCACCGAGTTCCTGCAGTCGGTCGTCGAGTCCAACAGCGGCGTCCACGTCTCGCTGGACGCCCTGCACGAGGATCTGGCCCGCTCCCGGCAGACCCTGTCCGAGGCCGCCTCGGGACTCGGGCTGGCGATCGTCGCGGCCGGCACCGCACCGCTGGCCCGGGTGGGGACGGTGGACGCGACCCCGCACCCCCGCTACCTGCACATGGTCGACGAGTACCGCTTAGTGGCCGACGAGCAGCTGATCTGCGGCGTGCAGTTCCACGTGGACGTGCCCGACCGTGACACGGCCGTGCGCGCGATGTGCGTCGTCTCGCCCTGGCTGCCCACGCTGCTGGCGCTGTCCACGAGTTCGCCCTTCTGGCTCGGCAGGGACACCGGTTACGCCAGTTGGCGGACACTGCTGTGGCAGCGGTGGCCCACCAGCGGGCCGGCCGGCTGCTTCGCCTCGGCGGCCGACTACGACGCGGCCGTGACGGGTCTGGTGCGCTCCGGAGTCATCAGCGACGCCGGGATGGTCTACTACGACATCCGGCCCTCCGCGCACCAGCAGACCCTGGAGCTGAGGATCTGCGACGCCTGCCCCCGGGTGGAGACGGTGGTGATGATCGCCGGGCTGTTCCGCGCGCTGGTGGTGGATGCCTGCGCCGCCGTACGGGGGACCGGCGAGTGCGGGCACACCCGGCCGCAGTGGCTGCGCGCCATGACCTGGCGAGCCGCTCGCTCGGGGCTGGGCGGTGACCTGGTCGATCCCACCACTGGCCTGGCGGGCCCGGCGCGGGCAGTGGTCCGCACGATGCTGACGCGATTGCGGCCGACGCTGGAGGAGTTCGGCGACTGGGAGCTCGTCTCGGCGATGACGGAGGAGACCCTGGACCTGGGCGACGTCGCCCACCAGCTACGGCGGATCGCCGCCGGTGGGGACCTGACGGCGGCCGTCGACTTCCTGATGGCCCAAACCCGTACCCGCCCCGCGACCGGAGCCCCCGTACCAGCGCCCGGACGAAGGTGAGCTGGCATGTGCGGGCTGAGCGGTGAGATCCGATTCGACGGCGGGCGCCCTGACCTGGCCGCCGTGGAGCGCATGACCGACCGGCTGGCGGCCCGCGGGCCCGACGGCCGGGGCATGTGGTCGCAGGGCGCCCTGGCCCTCGGTCACCGGCGCCTGAAGATCATCGACCTGTCGGAGCGCGGCGCCCAGCCGATGACCGATTCCGAGGCGAGGCTGACCGGGGTCTTCAACGGGTGCATCTACAACTACCGGGAACTGCGGCAGGAACTGGAGGCGCTGGGGCACCGCTTCTTCTCCACCTCCGATACCGAGGTGCTGCTCACGGCCTACCGGCAGTGGGGGTCTGCCTGCGTGCTGCGCCTGTTCGGCATGTTCGCCTTCGCCGTGGCCGAGTTGGACACCGGACGGCTGGTGCTTGCCCGCGACCGCCTCGGGATCAAACCCCTCTACCTGGCCCAGCGGCCCGGCCGGCTGCGCTTCGCCTCCTCGTTGCCCGCGCTGCTCGCCGGAGGCGGGGTGGACACCTCCCTCGACCCGGCCGCGCTGCACCAGTACCTGAGCCTGCACGGTACGGTCGCCGCGCCGCGCACCGTGCTCGCCGGGGTACGCAAACTGCCGCCGGCGACCGTCCGAGTCGTCGAGCCGGACGGCCGCCAGTACGACGAGTGCTACTGGCAGCCGTCCCACTGCCGCCGGCCCGAGCACGCGGGCATGGGCCCCGCCGACTGGCGGGACGCCGTGCTCGACGCACTGCGCACCGCCGTCCGGCGCCGCACCGTCGCGGACGTGCCGCTCGGGGTGCTGCTCTCCGGTGGCCTGGACTCCAGCCTGATCGTGGCGTTGCTGGCCGAGTCCGGCCAGCACGACCAGGCCACCTTCAGCGTGGGGTTCGAGACCGAACGCGGCGAGAAGGGCGACGAGTTCCACTACTCTGACCTGGTGGCCCGGGAGTTCGCCACCGACCACCACCAGATCATGGTGCCCTCCGATCGGCTGCAGACCGCCGTGGACAGGGCGGTGAGCGCCATGAGCGAGCCGATGGTCAGTCACGACGTTGTCGCCTTCCACCTACTGGCGGAACAAGTCTCCAAACACGTCAGCGTCGTGCAGAGCGGGCAGGGCGCCGACGAGATCTTCGCCGGGTACCGCTGGCATCCCGCCCTGGCGGCCGTGCCGCGCGAGCAGGAGCCCGAGACCTTCGTGCGGACCTTCTTCGACCGCTCGCACGCCGAACTCGGCCGGATCCTCCAGCCCGACCTGCTGACGGAGCACGACGCTTCCGGCGAGCTGGTGCGTGCCCACATGGCGGCCGAGGGCGCCGAGACCGCCCTCGACGCGGCCATCCGGCTGGACACCCACGTCCTGATGGTCGACGACCCGGTCAAACGGGTCGACAACATGACCATGGACTGGGGCTTGGAGGCCCGCGTACCGTTCCTGGACCACGAACTGGTCGAGCTGGCCGCGGCCTGCCCACCGGAGCTCAAGCTCGCCCACGGAGGCAAGGGGGTCCTCAAGGAGGCCGCCTGGAAGCTGCTGCCGCGCGAGGTCGTCGACCGGCCCAAGGGCTACTTCCCGGTTCCGGCGATCCGGCGGATGGCTCCGCAGGTACTCGACCGGATCCGCCAGGCCCTCACGGCCCCCGAGGCCAGATCCCGGGGAGTCTTCCAGCAGGCATACCTGGCCGAGCTGCTCGCCGCACCGGACGCCCACCGCACAGCGCGCGGGGCGAACGCCCTGTGGCAGGTGGCCCTGCTGGAGATGTGGCTGCAGTCCCACGGGATCGGCTGAACGGGAGGCGCGGCGTGGCGAACCGGCAGACGGATCCCGAGACCCCGGCGGCCCCCCTGGCCGAGGCCCTCCCGGACGCCCCCGGCGACAGGGAGACGCACAGCCCGGTCAGCGCGCACGGCTGCTGGTACCCATCGGCGGACCCCACCGGCGCGCGGGTGGCCTTCATCTGCAACCGGGGCGGAGTGCCCCAGCTGTGGACGGGAACGGCCGACAGCGACGACGTGCACCTGCTGGACACCGGACTCGACCCGGTCATCGAGGTCTCCTGGTCCCCGGACGGCCGCTGGATCGCCTACACCACCGCGCCCGGCGGCGGCGAACTCACCCGGGTGCTCTGCGTCCGACCGGACGGCCGCGACCGCCGGGTGCTGGCCGGCGCCGCACCGGGCAGCACCGCCTACCTCGGCCGCTGGAGCCGCGACGGTTCGGCCCTCGCCATCACCGCCACCGACCCGCCGGCGGGCCCGCCCACCGCGCAGCACAGCGGCCCCGGCCCCGCCGCTCCCCCGTCGTACCAGAAGTTGCCGCCGAGGGAGCGGGACAGCGGCGACGGGCACCCGGTCCCGCTCGGCGGCGTGCACTGGAGCGAAGTGGGAGCACCCGCCCCCAGCGCCGCACCGCTGGTCGCGCTGCGCCCGCCGACGCCCGGCGCACCCGCGCCCGAGCCGCATCTCACCGGCGGCGGGCTGGCCGTCTACCTGGCCGACCCAGCCGGTGTGCGCCCACCCGAGCTCATCGCCACCGAGCCCGCCGGTGCCACGCTGCGACTGTGCGACAGCACCGCGGACGGCCGGCTCGTTCTGCTGCTGCGCGGACCGCGCGGCGGACGTGAGGCCGTGGTGCTGCGCACCGCGGACCGCGTGACGGCCTACGCGCTGCCAGTGGCCGACGGCGACCCATGGATCGGCCGGTTCTCGCCCAACGGGCGGTGGCTCCACCTGCGCAGCGACGCCGAGCGTGAGTTCGCGGCCCTGGTCACCGCCGAGCTCGGACCGGACGGAACCTGCCTGTGCCGTGCGGTGACCGCACAACGCGAGGGCGCCGACCTGGAGTTGCTGTCGATCCCGGACGACGGCCGCAGCGCCGTCCTGGCGTGGAACATGCACGGCCGCACCGAGCTGGAGGCCATCGCCCTGCCCGCCGCCCCGCCGCGGCCCACGGCGCCGCGCGCCGGGGCCGGCAGGGGCGTCGGGCTGGAGGCAGGCGGCTCCACTGACGCCGGAAACCCGGTGCGCGCCCTGTCGCTGCCGCACGAGGTGGTGACCCGGATCACCCCGGCGGGCCCCCGGGGGATGACACTGGCCGTCTCCGGCTCCCGCCGCCGGCCCGGTGTCTGGCACACGCCCGACGGTCTGACACCGCTGCGCACCCCGTGGTCCTCGCGTGACGAGGACGTCGTGGCACCCGACCAGCACCCGCCGGTCCGTCCTGAGCACCTGCGCCTGAGGTCCCGCGACGGGTTGGCCCTGAGCGGTTGGTACTACCGGGCCTCCGGCCGCGAGCCCGACAGCCGGGCGCCGTGCGTCATCCACCTGCACGGCGGGCCGGAGCAGCAGGAACGGCCGGTGTTCGATCCGCTCTACCACGAGCTGCTCGGCCACGGCCTGGACCTCTTCGCCCCCGACGTGCGCGGTTCGCTGGGCGCGGGCCGTTCCTTCGTCAACGCCGACCTCGGCGACAGGCGGTTCGCAGCGATCAACGACGTCGCGGACTGCGCGACGCACCTGATCACCCTCGGCCTCGCCGACGTCCGGAGGCTGGCCGTGATGGGGCACTCCTACGGCGGGTACCTCACGCTGGCCTCCCTGGTCTGGCACCCGGAGCTGTTCCGCACCGGTGTCTCGGTGTGCGGCATGTCGGACTTCCTGACGTTCTTCGCCGGCACCGAGCCCTGGATCGCGCGATCGGCCGCCGCCAAGTACGGCCACCCCGAACGGGACCGTGAGCTGCTGCGCGCCCTGTCCCCCATGAGCCACATCGACGCACTGCGGGTACCGGTGCTGGCCATCCACGGTGAGCACGACACGAACGTCCCGCCGGGCGAGTCCGAACAGTTGGTGCGGGCAGCCCGGCAACGGGGCATCCCCGCCGAACTGCTGATACTGCCCAACGAGGGCCACGAGTTCCGGCGCACCCGCAGCCGCGTCCTGTTCCGCCGCACCGCGGCCGCCTGGATCGAGCGCCATCTCGCCGAGTGACCGGGACGTCATACGACGGACGGGCCCGGCCACCCGCCACGGCCCCCGCCACCACCGCCCGCCGCGGCCACTACCGGCGACGACTCGCTGACAACCCCCGACCCCGGCGCGGCCGGGCTATCCGAGGTTGACCACACGGGAGCGTGTCCGGAAGATCGCTCACACGCCCGTCGGTGGCCTGCCGGTGGCGTCGCTGTTCCGGATGGCGTGGATGATCCGGGTTGCCCAGTCGGCGGGCCGTTCATGGCCGAGGAGTTCGGAGAGCTTGTTCATGCGGGCGCGGCGTTCGGCGGGAGTGAGGGCGAGGGCCCGGGCCAGCACGGTGCTGAGGTCGTCGGGTGAGTGTGGGTCGGTGAGCAGGGCCGCGTCGCCGAGTTCGGCGGCGGCGCCGGCGTGGCGGGAGAGCACCAGGACTCCCGGCTCGTCAGAGTGGTGATGGGGGAGGGCGGCCTGGGCGGCGATGAACTCCTTGGCGGTCAGGTTCATTCCGTCCTGCAGGGAGGTTACCCAGAGTACGTCGGCGGCCAGGTACTCGTTGATGACCTCGGTGGTGGAGAGGTTGCGGGGAAGGTAGTCGACTGGCTGCCAACTACCGTTCTGCCACTTGGTGTTGATGTCGGTGATGCACTGTTCGAGGTGTTGGCGGGTGGTGTCGTAGGCGGTGATGCCCGGCTCGGGTGGCGGGCAGACGAGCCGGAAGGTCAGCCGGCCGCGCAGCTCGGGCTGGTGGGTGAGGAGGTGGTCGATGGCGTCGACCTTCTGGACCGGGGCCTTGGCGTAGTCGAGGCGTTCGACCGAGAGCACCACGCGGCCGGTGGCCGGGCGGCGCTGTGGTGTGTGGAGGCGGGCGGGTTTCTCGATGGCCGGTCGGTCGATCCCGAGCGGATGGACGGCGATGTGCGGCATGCCCGGCAGGCCGGCCAGGGTCCGGCGGAAGTGCTCGGCGAAGAGGTCGGTGTGGAAGCCGGCCCAGTCCAGGCAGGCGAGGGAGGTACGAAGTTCGGCGGCGACCGGCAGGGTGGTGAAGACCTGCGGGGGTGGGAAGGGGGTGTGGTGGAAGAGTCCGGTCTTGAGGTCGGGGCGGGTGCTGCGTAGCAGGCCGGGGACGAGCCAAAGGTTGTAGTCGTGGAGCCAGACGGTGGCGCCGGGTGCGGCCTCGGCGCTGATGTGCTGGGCGAAGCGTGCGTTCACCGTGCGGTAGTCGGCCCAGGCGTCGCTGTCGAAGGCCGACCGGCCGGGTTCGGACATCAGCACCGGCCACAGTGTTTCCTTGCAGGCGCGGTGGAAGTAGCCGCTCCACTCGGCGGTGCTGAGCGGCACGAGGGAGAGCGGCAGTCCGCTTTGGTGCGGGCGGGTGGTCTGCTGGTCGTCGCCAGCCAGGGCCGTGACCCAGATGCCTGGCAGGCCTTCGGTGAAGGCGCTGGTCAGGGTGGGCAGGATGCCGTTGGGGCTGGAGGGCGGCTGCCAGCTCTCGCCGTTCCAGTGCAGCGGTGGGCGGTGGTAGGCCACCACGAGCGAGTGTCGGCGTGCGGGACGGTCAAGGGCGGGGGAGACCCAGCCGAGGTGCCGAAGCGTGGCGTGGATCGCGGCCGCGCCGGTTTGGCGGGGACGGTGGACCCGGTGGTCTGCGGCGAGTGCGGTGAGCAGTGCGGGCTCGGCACCGGCGACGATCACTGCGTGTGCGCCGAGTTGGAACAGTGACAGGTCGTTGAGGGAGTCGCCGGCGACCAGGATCTCCTTGGGCTGCCAGCCCAGTTTCCCGGCCAGGGCCCGAAGGGCGTTGCCCTTGGAGGCTGTTGGTGGCAGGACGTCGAAGTAGCGGTCGGCGGAGTGCACCCAGGTGCAGCCGAGGGCTTCGACGGCTGCGATGAGCTCGTCGGTGAGCCGGCCCGGGGCGAGGTGGTAGGAGCAGCGTCCGTCCTGGACGACGCCGTGCTGGTAGGTGAGCGAGGGGAAGCGGCGTAACGCGGCGCGTACGCGGTCCGCTCCCGGCCAGCCGGCGCGCAGGTGTTCCTGCAGGGGATCCACGGGGGTGAAGTCCGTGCCGTCGATGACGGTGGCGCCGACGTCGGCGATGATCCACCGAGGTCGCGGGACGAGCGGATCGCGTAGCACCTCACGGGTGGATGACAGTCCTCGGCCGGTGGCGAAGACCAGCGTCACCTCGGGGTGGCGGGCCAGCGCGTCTCGCAGTCGGCGCCGGTCGTCCGGGGTGCCGCCGAGTAAGGTGCCGTCCAGATCGGTGACCAGAATCCTCGACATCCGAGCGACGCTAGCACCCACACCCAGCGCGGTGAAGGGTTCACCTCGAGGCTGGCCGCGGCACTGCGGGGCCGTTGGAGATCGGGTCAGGTTGCGTTGGCCGGTGGGCTGCCGTACACGCTGGAGCTGCTGGCGCTGCGCCGCCCGCCTGCGGCGACCTTCGCGGTACTGATGAGCCTGGCACCGGCGATCGGGGCGCTGGCTGTGGGCCTTCCACGAGGTGGTGCTGGGAGGCGGCGGGCTGCCGTTTTCCCCTGCGGCGGCGGGTGGCACGTGAACTCGGAAATCCTTATCAAGTAGTAAAAGTAAGACTAGGGATTGGTCCGGTGAATATGCATACGGCAATCCGAGCTACTTGGGGAGATCAAGATCACTCGCAGGGGTGAAAGCGGCCGGGACTTTTTGGCCTTGATTGATATGGTTCGACTACGGTGACGGGAGAGCGGGCGGTGGACCCCATCGACGAGGAATTCGGACCGGTAGTCGAATCGCGAATTCCAGAAATATGAGCTTCCGTCCGCCCAGCTGTGCGCTGCTTCGGTGTTCGCAGTGCCCGGGTTCCTGTCGTGCGTCTGCGTAGAGAGGATGGAGCGCCATGCCGCCCGTAGTACCGTCCTTCCTGGTCGGCCTCATCATCGCGCCACTGGCCAAGCGTCTCGTCAAGCCGTTGGTGCGCGGCGTCGTCAAGACGTCCGTCGGTCTCGCGATGGAGGTGAAGAAGGCGGCCCATGAGGCCGGAGAGAACATTCACGACCTCGCGGCCGAGGTGGCCGCCGAGGCGATGGCGGCCCAGATCGCCGCCGGTGACGTCGGAGCCCGTTCGGGCGACGGACAGCGGGCCGCCGGGACCGCTGCCCCGAACGACGAGAAGGACGAGCCCGCCGACCGGGCCGAGGGCGAGGCGAGGACTCCGAAGATTCGCGCGACCGCCGGCGCCGGCAAGGCCCACTGATGGCCTGTTCGGCGGCCCTGGTCGCCATGTGGACGCGAATTCCGATCCTCCGGGAAACGCGTCCACGGTAGTCGGTCGCAGGCTCGCCGACGGCATCACTTTTTCTCAGGGAATTCCACTCTGTCGCAGTAATCCGTCGTGCCCGTGGCGGTTTTTGCGACCTCTGCAAACAGGTGATCGTGCACATGTCATCTCTGCTGGGTGCCGCAGCCGGGTATCGCGCCGTGGATGTGGAAGTGCGTCCGCGCTCGGTCATTCCGGGTCGGCAGCGCTGGGACG
>NZ_BAAATR010000061.1:0-26746 GCF_039533515.1 Kitasatospora cystarginea
CCAGCATCCCGGACGCACCGGACACCAGGACCGTACCGCTCGCATCGAACACCGGCCCGGCCGTGTCGGACACCGCCGCCACCCGCGCCAGGCGCGGGACCCGTACGACGCCCTCGCGGATCGCGAACTCCGGCTCCCCACTGGCGAGTGCGCCCGCCAGGACCTCGCCCGAGACGCCCTCGGCGTCGAGGTCGACCAGCACCAGCCGGTCGGGGTTCTCCAGCTGCGCGGAGCGCACCAGGCCCCAGAGCGGGGCGTGGACGAGGTCGTCGCCGCCGGCCGCGGCGCCGCGGGTCACCAGCACCAGGCGGGAGGAGGCGAACCTCTCGTCCGCCAGCCACTCCTGGACCGTGGCGAGCACACCGTGCAGCGCGGACCGGACGGCCGAGGCGGTGTCCGCGGCCGAGTCGGCGCCGGCCGGTGCGAGGAACACCTCGCCCGGCAGCGCCAGCCCCGCGTCCACGGCCGTACCGAGTCCCGCCAGATCGGCGAAGCTCTCGATCCCTGCGCCGAACGGGTCGGTCCCGAGGACCGCCCAGCGGCCCGCGGAGGCCGCCGACACCGGCAGGGTGGTCCACTCCACCCGGAACAGCGACTCCAGGTGGCCGGCGCGGGCGCTCTTCAGCTGCTCCTCGGAGATCTCGCGCAGCGTGAGCGAACGGACCGTCATCACCGGCTGGCCGGCGCCGTCGGCGAGGTCCAGGGCGACCTCGCCGCGGCCCAGCGGGGTGACCCGCAGGCGCAGCGCCGCGGCGCCGGTGGCGTGCAGGGTGACGCCGTTCCAGACGAACGGCAGGCCGCCCTGGACCGCGCCGTCAAAGGGGTCGGCGCCGAGCGCGTGCAGGGCGGCGTCCAGCAGGGCGGGGTGGATGCCGAAGCGGGCGGCGTCGGCCTGTGCCTCGGCGGGCAGTGCGATCTCGGCGAGGATCTCGCCGTCGCGCAGCCAGGCGGCCCGCAGGCCGCGGAAGACCGGGCCGTAGCCGAAGCCCGCCTCGGCCAGGCCGGCGTGGATCTCCTGGACGTCCACCGCACGGGCGTCGGCGGGCGGCCACTGGGTGAGCTCGGCCGGGGCGGTCGGGCCCGCGACGGTGAGCACACCGGTGGCGTGCCGCGTCCAGGGCTCCTCGGCCTGGGCGCCCTCGGTGCGGGAGTGCAGGCTGAAGGAGCGGCTGCCGTTCTCGTCGGCGCCGCTGACCACGATCTGGAGCTGCACCCCGCCCTGGGCGGGCAGCAGCAGCGGTGCTTCGAGGGCGAGTTCCTCGACCAGGTCGCAGCCGACCTGGTCGCCGGCCCGTACGGCGAGCTCGACGAAGGCGGTGCCCGGGAGCAGCACGGTGCCCATGACCGCGTGGTCGGCGAGCCAGGGGTGGCTGTCGAGGGAGAGGCGGCCGGTGAACAGGCAGCCGTCGACGTCGGCGAGCGAGACCACGGCGCCGAGCAGCGGGTGGTCGGCGGTGCCGAGGCCGATGGCGGCGGCGTCCCCGGCCGGGCTGCCGGCGCCGAGCCAGTACCGCTCGCGCTGGAAGGCGTAGGTGGGCAGGTCGACCCGGCGGGCGCCCTGGCCCGCGAAGACGCCGTCCCAGTCCAGGGCGGCGCCCCGGACGTGTGCCTGTGCCACGGCCCAGGTCAGCGTTTGGACCTCGGGGCGGCCGGCGCGCAGGGCGGGGACGAACACCGCGTCCTCGCCGGCGCACTCCTGGCCCAGGGCGGTGAGCACACCGTCCGGGCCCAGCTCCAGGTAGGTGCGGGCGCCTTCGCGCTCCAGGGCCTGGATGGCGTCGTGGAAGCGGACGGCCTCGCGGACGTGGCGCACCCAGTACTCGGGGGTGCGGATCTCCTCGGCGGGGACGACGTCTCCGGTCAGGGTGGAGACGATCGGGACGGCCGGTGCCTTGTAGGTCACCACCTGGGCGCAGCGCCGGAACTCGGTGAGCATGCCGTCCATCAGGGGCGAGTGGAAGGCGTGGCTGACGGTGAGGCGCTTGGTCTTGCGGCCCTGGGCGGCGAGGTGCTCGGCGAGGGCGAGGACGGCCTGCTCGGCGCCCGAAATCACCACCGAGGTCGGCCCGTTGACGGCCGCGATGCCCATCTCGTCGGTCAGCAGCGGCAGGACCTCGTCCTCGGTTGCCTGGACCGCCACCATGGCGCCGCCGGCGGGCAGTTGCTGCATCAGGCGGCCGCGGGCGGCCACCAGCAGCGCGGCGTCCTCCAGCGAGAGCACGCCCGCGGCGTGCGCGGCCGCGAACTCGCCGATCGAGTGGCCGGCCAGCAGGTCCGGCCGCAGGCCCCAGGACTCGACCAGGCGGAACAGCGCGACCTCGATCGCGAACAGCGCGGGCTGGGCGTAGGCGGTCCGGTGGATGAGGTCGGCCTCGGCGGAGCCCTCGGGGGCGAACAGGACCTCGCGCAGCGGGTGTTCGAGCTGCAGGTCGAGGTAGCCGCAGGCCTTGTCCAGTGCCTTGGCGAAAGGCGGGAAGGTCTCGTACAGTTCGCGGCCCATGGCGAGGCGCTGGCTGCCCTGGCCGGTGAACAGGAACGCCAGCCGGCCGTCGGTGACCGTCCCCTGGACGGTCCCGGCGGCGCCCGCGCCCTCGGCGAGGGCGTCCAGGGCCTGCCGGAACTCCTCGTGCTCCCCGGACACCAGGACGGCGCGGTGCTCGAAGCTCGCGCGGGTGGTGGCGAGGGAGTGGCCGAGGTCGGCCGGGGTGTGCTCGGGGTGGGCGTCCAGGTGGGTGCGCAGGCGCTCGGCCTGGGCGCGCAGCGCCTCGGGGGTCTTGGCGGAGAGTACCCACGGCCGCACGGCCGGGGCGACGGTGCCGTCCGGGGCGGCGGCCGGTTCCTGGGCCGTCGGGGCCTGCTCGATCACGGCGTGCGCGTTGGTGCCGCTCATGCCGAAGGAGGAGATGCCGACGCGGCGCGGCTCGCCGGTCTCCGGCCAGGGCCGGGCCTCGCTGAGCAGTTCGACGGCGCCCGCGGACCAGTCGACGTGCGGAGTGGGCTGGTCGACGTGCAGGGTGCGCGGCAGGACGCCGTTGCGCATCGCCATGACCATCTTGATGATGCCGCCGATGCCCGCGGCGGCCTGGGTGTGGCCGATGTTGGACTTCAGCGAGCCCAGCCAGAGCGGGCGTTCCTCGGGGCGGTCCTGGCCGTAGGTGGCGATCAGGGCCTGGGCCTCGATCGGGTCGCCGAGCCGGGTACCGGTGCCGTGCGCCTCGACCGCGTCCACCTGGTCGGCCGTCAGCCCGGCGTCGGCGAGCGCCTGCCGGATGACGCGCTGCTGGGACGGGCCGTTGGGAGCGGTGAGGCCGTTGGAGGCGCCGTCCTGGTTGATCGCGGTGCCCCGGACGACGGCCAGGATCGGGTGTCCGTTGCGCTGGGCCTCAGAGAGCCGTTCGACCAGCAGCATGCCAGCGCCCTCGGCCCAGGCGGTGCCGTCGGCCGCGGCGGCGAAGGGCTTGCAGCGGCCGTCGGGGGCGAGGCCGCGCTGGCGGCTGAAGGCGATGAAGGAGCCGGGGTTGGCCATCACGGCGACACCGCCGGCCAGGGCGATGCCGCACTCGCCGCGGCGCAGCGACTGCACGGCGAGGTGCAGGGCGACCAGCGAGGAGGAGCAGGCGGTGTCGATGGTGACCGCAGGACCCTGGAAGCCGAAGGTGTAGGAGAGGCGGCCGGAGGCGACGCTGGCGGCGTTGCCGGTGACCAGGTAGCCCTCCATGCCCTCGTCCGCCTCGTGCAGGCGCGGGCCGTAGTCCTGTGCCTCGGCGCCGATGAAGACACCGGTGCGGGACTCGCGCAGGGTGCCCGGGTCGATGCCGGCCCGCTCGAAGGCCTCCCAGGCGGTCTCCAGCAGCAGGCGCTGCTGCGGGTCCATGGCGAGGGCCTCGCGCGGGGAGATCCCGAAGAAGCCCGGGTCGAAGGTGTCGGCGTCGTGCAGGAAGCCGCCGTGCTGCGCGTAGCTGGTGCCGGGGTGGTCCGGGTCCGGGTCGTAGAGGCTGCCGATGTCCCAGCCGCGGCTGGCGGGGAAGGCCGAGATCGCGTCGACGCCGTCGGCGACGAGCTGCCAAAGCTGCTCGGGCGAGTGGGCGTCGCCGGGGAATCGGCAGGCCATACCGACGATGGCGATCGGCTCGTCGTGAACGGGCGCGTGGAACTCGGGAATTCCGGTCTCGGCGGTGATGCCGAGGATTTCCGAGTGCAGGTGCCGGGCGAGCGAGGCGGGGGTCGGGTGGTCGAAGACCAGGGTGACCGGAAGGCTCAGTCCGGTGGCCGAGGTGAGCCGGCTGTGGAGGTCGACGGCGGCCAGCGAGTCGAATCCGAACTCCAGGAAGGGCCGGTCGGCCCCGACGATGGCGGACGACTTTCCGCGCAGGGATTCCCTCGCCTGGTCGAGGACCAGGTTCAGCAGCAGCCGCTGCTGCTCCGCCTCGGGCATTTCGGCCAGCTGCTGCCGCCAGGACGGAAATACGTCCGGCTTTCCGACACCCGCACCGTCCGGCTCCGAAATGAAACCCTCGGACTGGTTCATCATCACGCGCTCCACTACCCAGCAGACGGCATCCAAGACCTTTGGTCAGCCTGTCACGGGCAGCAAGCACCAGAAAGCCCCTAAGGGACCCCTAAGCACCCCTACGATTTCGACCGGCGACCCCTGTTTTCCGGGGTCGCCGGTCGACGGCGAGCGATTCTGCGGATCGTTCTCGGGAATTCATTCCCCGCAATCGCCCGACAATACCTCGCCGGGGCGATTTGGGAAATCCGCTTCCGACCGACCGGCAGCAGGGAGCGTGGGCGGTGCCGCGGGCCCTACTGCCGGTCGGTCTCAGTTGTGCCGCTCCAGGAACGGCGTGAGCAGTCCGGGTACCGCCTCCTCTGCGAAGGCCAGCCCCTCCTCGGTGGCGAGGTCGCGGACGTGGTACCCGCCGCTGCCGGCGGCCGTGGTCGCGGTCAGGGTGAGCAGGCCCGCCCGGCGTTGGAAGAACGACCGGCTGACGGTCAGTCCGATCACTCCCTCGCGCCGCAGTGCGACCGTACGGTGGGCGAAGGTGCCCGAGCGGGCGATCAGGTAGCCGCCGGACATGCCGTGGCCCAGGGTGCGGTAGGCGTCCATCGCCAGCAGGGAGACCGCGGGCAGCAGGACGGCGGCGGTGATCCCGGCGGTGGTGAGGAAGCCGGTGCGCCAGCCGCCCGGCAGCCAGATCGCGGGCACCGCGAACAGGGCCGTGGCCAGGGCGGTCACCATCAGCCCCCGGTTGATCCGGCGGCGCAGCGCGGCCCTCGGGTGCGGCCGCAGCGGAGCGAGGCCGGTCGGGGACTCCTGCTCGCCGAGGACGTCGGCGGCCACCCGGAGGACCTCGGCACGCGGTGCGGGGGGCATCAGGGCGCCGCGGGTGCGGTTCTCCTCGGCCGAGCCGAGGCCGCTGGCGATCGCGTGCAGGCGGGCGCCGCCGCCCCAGCGCAGCAACATGGGTTCGACCAGCTCGATGCCGCGCAGCCGCCGTTCCTCGATGGAGACGGAGCGGTGGATCAGCAGGCCCCGGCGGACCCGGAGGATGCCGCCGTCCTCGCGTTCCAGCCGGAACCCGGACCAGCCCTCGATGTAGAGGCCGACCGCGCCGAGGGTGCCGAGGGCGGCGACGGCGAGCAGCAGGGCCAGGATGCCGAGCCACAGCGGGACCGAGGTGAAGGCGTGCACCAGGTCGTGGACGATGCCGAGCTTGAGCGGGTCGATCTGCATCTCGTGCAGGGTGCGGTAGCTGATGCCGAGTACGGCGAACAGGCCGCCGACGCCCCAGATGGTCAGGGGGGCGTAGCGCAGCCAGGAGCGCTGGAGTTCGGCGATCGGGGCGCTCTCGTCGAACCCTGCGGCCGTGCCAGGGTCGGCGAGCAGGGCGGCCCGCCGGTTGAGCAGGTCCTGCCGGAGTTCGGCGGCCTGGGCCCGGGGGACGCCGTCCAGGGAGAGCTTGCGGTTGGCCGAACCGCCGTGGGCGGCGGCACCGATGCTGACCGAGGCGAGGCCGAAGACCCGGTACAGCGGGCGGGCGGTGATGTCGGCGCTGCGGATGCGGTCCAGCGGGATCGAGCGGCGGCTGCGGAAGAGCAGGCCGGAGCGGAGCTCCAGGCGCTGGTCGGTGATCCGGTAGCCGGTGGTGAGGAAGCGCATCAGGTTGACGCCGGCCACGATCGCGAAGGCGATGGTGAACGAGACCAGGGTGATCAGCGCCTGCAGGTTGACCTTTCCGCCGGTGCCGATCAGCGTGCCCGCGCCGGTGACCACGGGGGCGACCAGCCAGCTCAGGTGGACCGGTATCAGGCGCGGGCTGAGCCGCTGCCAGGCCACCTCTTCGTCACTCATGTCGCGTCTCCCGGCGTGGCCTGGGTGGCCTGGGTCAGGTGCTCCACCACGTCCAGGGCCTTGCGGTGGTCGATCCCGCGGATCTTCAGGTCGCCGGAGGCGGAGGCCGTGGTCACCTTGATCCCGGAGAGCCCGAACAGCTGCTCGAGCGGGCCGCGTACGGTGTCGACGGTCTGGATCCGGGACAGCGGCGCCACCCGCCACTTCTGCCAGAGCCAGCCGGTGGCGGTGTAGACGGCCTGGTCGGTGGTCTCCCAGCGGTGGACCCGGTAGCGCCACAGCGGCATGACCGCCATGTACGCGATCCCGGGCAGCGCGACCGCCAGGAAGATCCAGCCGAAGACGAAGCGCGCGGGCGGGATCAGCAGGTACAGGGCACCCACGACCAGCATGGTTGGTACGGGAATCAGCGAGGACTGGACGGTCCACCAGGCGATGGCACGACGCTCCACCCGATGCCGTGGCGGACGAAGTCGAAGGGTTTCCGAATGACGCACGCTCAGATCCTAACCAAGTGCTATCGGGCGGAGATCCGGAGCCGACGGCGGCGGTTCATCACGACCACCGTCCGTGCGAGCACCGTTGCGAGTGCCATCAGTACGAGCGAATTGGAGAACACCTCGGGACCGCTGATCCGGTACTTGATGGCGAACTTGATGATGTCAGCGGTGTACCAGTGCTCGATTCCGTAGACGAAGACCACCCGGGCTGCCGACATCACCAGCCAGAAGAGTGCATACAGCACTCCGGCCCTGGTGTAAACCTGCCCGTCGGCATCCCGGTGCGCCGGTAGCATCGCGCCGGCGGTCAGCCCGAGAATGATGCCTATCCCGATCCCGACCAGTTGCAGCGACAGGTCGTTCCCGCCCAGCTTCGGCGCGTGGAAGAACAGCACCATGACGACCGCCACCGCGATCAGCGGCCGGACGAGCCGCATGTTGGTGATCCGCCGGCGGCCGAGGTCACTGCCCAAAATGACCAGCAGGACCGTTCCGCTGACCACCAGTGTGATCATGAATCCGCTCATTGCGCCTGTACTCCAGAGGACTTGTCAGCCGACTGCTTCCATCGCTGTTTCTCAGCTGTTCCCAGGCTAGGAAGAGAGCGGATGCCCCGAAACAACCGGCCAGTTGAACCGGTTGTCCACCGATCGGTGGACACTCCACGACGGCCGGGCCCCACGGGACGGGTGCGGTGCGGCCGGCGGAGGCGGCGTGGTAGGACTGGTCAGCGTGCCATCTCGAAGCGCCTCTGACCAGCCCCTGACCGATCACCCGCCGGCCGACCGCGCCGCAGCGGAAGCGACCGACCGCCTGGACCCGGTGGTCCGCTGGTACGGGCTCTGGGACGCCTACTTCGGGCTCTCCTACCTGGTCACCGCCGGTCTCCTGCTGACCTCCCAGAGCCCGCCCGGCCGCCTGGCCGGGGCGGTCGCCGTGCTGACCCTGATCGTCCCCTGGTACGCGGGGTTCGGCCGGCCGTTGATGCTCGGCGGGGTCAAGTCCGGCCGCCGCAGCCGGTGGTTCGCACTCGGGCTGATCGCGTTGTTCGGCCTCGCCACCGCGCTCGACCTCAACAGCGCGTTCGCCCTGTTCGCGATCTGCCCGATGCTGCTGATGTGTCTGCCCTCGGCCTTCGGGATCGTGGTGGTGCTGCTGGCCAACCTCGTTCCGCTGGCGCTGGTCTGGGCCACCAGCGGCGATCCGGGGTCCGCGGTGCTCGGCATCCTGCCGACCACCCTGCTCGGCATCGCGCTCGCGGTCCTGCTCGGGCTGTGGATCACCAGGGTGGTCGAGCAGAGCCGCGACCGCGCCCGGCTGATCGAGGAGTTGGAGCTGAACCGGGAGAAGGTGGCCCGTCTCTCCCGCCAGGCCGGGATCGCGGCCGAGCGCGAACGCTTGGCCCGGGAGATCCACGACACCCTGGCGCAGGGGCTGACCAGCATCATCGCCCTGATCCAGGCCGCCGACTCGGAACTCGAGGACTCCCCCGAAGTCGCCCGCAAGCACCTGGCCCTGGCCGCCCGCTCGGCCACCGACAACCTCGCCGAGACCCGCGGCTTCGTCGCCGCCCTCACCCCGGTCGCGCTGCGCGGCAACTCGCTCGGCGAGGCCGTCCGCCGCCAGGGCGAGTCCCTCGCCGCCGAAACCGGCCTCGCCGTCGACTACCGCGCCGACGGTACCGAGTTCCCGCTGCCCACCGCGGTGAGCGTGGTCCTGCTGCGCACCGCGCAGGAGGCACTGGCCAACGTCCGCAAGCACGCCCGCGCGCAACACGTCACGCTGCACGCCGAGTTCACCGATGCCGCGGTACGCCTGCTGGTGGAGGACGACGGCTGTGGCTTCGACCCGGAGCAGGACGAGGACCACGGGTACGGGCTGCGCGGCATGCGCGCCAGGGTGGCCGAGATCGGCGGCACCGTGGAGGTCTCCAGTTCGCCTGGCCGGGGCACCGCGGTCGACGTCCGGGTCCCGCTGGGCTGACCCGCCGCTCAGGCCCGCTCGACGGCGTCCTCCAGCAGCGTCGCCGCTTCGTCGATGGCCGCGGCCAGCACCTGCGGCTCGGTGGTCAGGCCGCCGATGATCCGGTCGACACCGCGTAGCCCGGCGCGGTCCAGCAGCGTCTTCTCGTTGGTGACCCACTCACCCCGGGCCGCCAGGACGGCGTGCGCCGCCTGGCAGGCGGCGCTCGCGATCGCACCGGCGCAGTCGGTGAGCCGGCCCCGCCCGGCGTGGGCGGCGCGCGCGTAGTCGAGGGTGAGCCTGGCGCCGCCCCACCACTGCCCGGGTGCCTGCCGCCGCAGTGCCTCGGGGTAGTCCGGCCGCGGCAGCACGCCCTGCAGGACCTGATTGACGGCCAGCTCCGCGACCACGAGGTAGCTCGGGATCCCGGCCAGGTGGAACAGCAGCCGCTCGACGTGGAAGCGGCCCTCCCGTGCCTGCGCGAGCCGGAGTTCGACGTCGTCGAGGTCCCGGTAGTGCACGTCGATGCGCCGCCCGTCGACCTCCAGCCAGGCACCGCCGTTGAACACCCCGCCGCCCCACCCACCGATCTCGAAGACCTCTCCCGGCCAGCCGAGCGCACGCACGTCCTGCGGCGAGAACGCCCCGCGGTAGTAGACGGCGAAGTCCCAGTCGCTGTCGGGTCCGTGCGTCCCGGTGGCTCGCGAGCCGCCCAGCGCCACTGCCGCCACACCGGGCAGCGCCGCGACGTGGGTGGGGAAGGACCGGTCGTCGTGTTCGTGCTTCGGCATGCGGATGAGCGTAGGTGCGAAAGCGCTGGAACGCCCGTCCTTTATCGCCGCCGAGAGCGGCCGACCGGCCGTGGCCGTCCTGCACGGAGCCGGCCGCCCGCAAGCGCCAAAGGCCCCGACGGCAGGACCGCCCCGGTGCCGGTCCGACTCGACCGGCACCGGGGCGGCAGGAGAACGACGGACCGCCGGCTCGCGACTACTTCTGGCCTTCGATGTCGTCCCTGAGCTCGTCCAGTTTCTCCTCGCCCTGCTGCTGGGCCTGGGCGGCCTTCCGCTGGGCCTCGTCCTTCTTCGGGCGCTTCCCGAGCATCTCCTTGGCTTCGTCCTCGAGCTGCTGGGCCTTGTCCCGGAACTTGTCACCAATCCCCATGATCACTCCAATGCCGTCGTGCCGGAGACCCTTCCACGCTTTCACGCCGTCTCCGGAACCGCACCTCGGCGACCCCGCCCGCCCACGCGGGTCCCCCGCCGTCCCTGCACCACTCAGGCAAGGGTCGATCATCTGTTCGATGGCCGCGTACGGAAGGATTCGGTCCGACAGCACCGAGTCCATGGAGGCAGCCGATGACCCAGCCGACGATCCCGCCGGCGACGAGCCCGCAGCCGATCACCGTCCTGATCGCCGACGACCATCCCGTGGTGCGGGAGGGCCTGTCGGCGATGCTGGAGTCCGCGCCCGGGATCTCCGTGGTGGGGATGGCCGGGGGCGGGGAGGAGGCGGTGGTGCTGGCCGCCTCGCTCGATCCCGACGTGGTGCTGATGGACCTGCGGATGGGGGCGATGGACGGGGTCACCGCGACCTCGCGGATCCTGGCGCACTCACGGCGCCCCAAGGTCGTGGTGGTCACCACCTACGAGAGCGACGCCGACATTCTGCGCGCGGTCGAGGCCGGTGCCGCCGGGTACCTGCTGAAGGGCAGTTCCCGGGCGGACCTGATCGACGCCGTCCGGGCCGCGGCCCGGGGTGAGACGGTGCTCTCCCCCGCCGTCGCGGGCAAGCTGTTCCGGGCCAGGGCGCAGGAGCCGCAGGCGCTCTCGGGACGGGAGCGCGAGGTGCTGCTACTGGTCGGACGCGGGCTGACCAACGCCGACATCGGCCGGCAGCTGCACATCGGTGAGGCGACCGTGAAGACCCATCTGCTGCGGGTCTTCAAGAAGCTCGACGTGTCGGACCGGACGGCGGCCGTGCTCGCCGCGATGGAGCGCGGACTGCTGGACTGACGTGGCGTCAGGACGAGGCGAGCGCGAGCTCGGTCATCTTCCGCTTGTCCGGCTTGCCGTTGCGGTTGAGCGGGAACTGCTCCAGCACCACCACCCGGTTGGGCTGCTCGTAGGCCGGCAGCAGCTCGTCGAGGAACTGCCGCCAGTAGGCGGCCTCGCGCAGCTGCTCGTCCTCCACGAAGAAGACCAGGCTGCTGCCCCGGCGCTCGTCGGGCAACGGCACGATCCGGGCGGAGCAGCCGCCGGCGGCTGCCTTCCGCTCGACGATCTCGGGGTAGAGGGTGTAGCCGTTGCGGTGGACCGCGAACTTGCGGCCGAGGACGAAGAGGTTGCCCGCGGCGTCGAGGTAGCCGAGGTCGCCGGTCCGGAAGACCTGCTGGTCGACGGGGTCGATCCCGCCGTCCTGGGTGAGGTAGCCGATCATCACGTCGGGCGTCTCGACCAGCAGTTCACCGACCTCGCCCGGCGGCAGCTCGCGGTCCTCGTCGTCCACCACCCGGATCCGCAGTCCGTCCATCACCTGGCCGCAGGAGACCGGGTTGTCGCTGGTCGCGAACGCCACGTTGCCGGCCTCGGTGCTGCCGTAGCTGTCCAGCAGCGGCAGCCCGAAACGCTCGACGTAGCGCTCCACCAGCGCCTGGTCCAGCGGGGCCGCGCCGCTGCAGAACATCCGGACCGCGTCCAGCGAGGAACCGAGCCCGGGCCGCTGCCCGAGGATGGTGAGGATGCTGCGGTAGGTCGCCGGGGTCGCGTCGACGACGGTCGCGCCGAAGTGCCCGGCCATCCGCAGCGCGCGGTCGGCGCGCTTGTACGGGGCGATGACCAGCGAGCCCTGGACGATCCAGGCGATCAGCACCATGGACAGGCCGTACTGGTGCGAGAAGGGAAGCAGCGGCAGCAGCACGTCGTCGGCGTTGTGGCCCATGTGGTGGGCGTTGCGCTCCAGGTTCTTCAGGAACCGGCCGCCGTTCTTGACGATGCCCTTGGGTTCGCCGGTGGATCCGGAGGACCACATGATCAGGGCGTCGTCCAGGTCGCACCAGGCGTCGAAGCAGAGCTGGCGGTCGGTCACCTCCAGATCCGGTGCGGCCGCGAGGAGTTCGTAGAGGTGGACCGGGTCTGCGTCGGCGGGCACCGGGGCGTCGTCGTCCACCAGCACCACCTTGGTCCCGGCCCGCCGGATGATGGCGGCGGTGGTGTCCTGCTTCTCCTGCTGGTCCACCAGGACGACGGACGCTCCCACGTGCATCAGGGCGAAGAGGACCGAGACGTAGGCGATCGAGTTCCCGGCCTTGAACAGCACCCGTTCGCCGAGCCCGACTCCCCGCTCCCGCAGGACCTGCGCTATCCGCAGGGTGTCCTGTTCGAACTCGGCGAGGGTCACGACCGAAGTCTCCGCAAGGATCTTTGCCGCCATCGGCTTCTCTTCCTTCTCGTGCCCGGCGGCCGACGCCGCCGGTCGCGGTCGCGGCAATTCGACGGGCGGGTCTACGTGTTCGGTCCTGCGGGCGCTCGGTGGCACACGTCAGGAGTGCAGTACGGTGATCGCCGTGACCACCAGGCCGTCATCGGCCAGCCAGCGGCCCTCGAACCCCGGCAGCCGCCGGCCACGGACCGTCGGTCCCGGTACCAGCAGGCGGGCCGCGAAGGTGCCGTCGGCGCCGAATGTGAGGGTCGCCTCGGAGAAGTCGAGCATCTGGCGCATCAGCGGGAACCACGCCTTGTAGACGCTCTCCTTGGCGCTGAACAGCAGCCGGTCCGCGGACAAGTCCGGGACCGCGTCGACGAGTTCCTTCAGCCGGGGCAGTTCCTCGGGTCGGGCGACCGCCTCCAGCACGCCCTCGGGCAGCGGCTCGTTCGGCTCGGCGTCGATGCCGATGGTGAGCACCTCGGCGGCCGGGGCCAGTGCGGCGGCACGGTAGCCGAGGCAGTGGGTCATGCTGCCCACCACCTGCTCCGGCCAGCTCGGCGCACCCCGCTCACCGGGCAGCAGCGGGACGGCGGCATGTCCGAGCGCGGCGAGCGCCCGCCGGGCGCAGGCCCGCACCGCGCGGAACTCGCCCTGCCTGCGCGGCACGGCCCGCCGGATGTGCGCCGCCTCCTCGGGGAAGAGCTCGATCGGCTCGTCCTCGGCCGTGGTCTCGGCCGAGGCGACCATCGAGGGCAGAATGCGTTCGATCACCGTGCCACCTCCGGGAATATCTGCCGCAGGCCGTTCGGGGCGGCGCTGCCCCGGCGGCGCCACTCGCGCGGGTAGCCCACCGAGACCTCCTCGAAGCGGACCCCGTCGTAGTGGGTGACCCGGGGAATGTGCAGGTGTCCGTAGACGACCGCCGCGCAGTTGAAGCGGGTGTGCCAGTCGGCGGTCGCGGTGGTGCCGCACCACTGCGCGAACTCCGGGTAGTACAGGACGTCGGTGGGCTGGCGGACCAGCGGATAGTGGTTGACCAGGACCGTCGGCACCGCCGGGTCGCAAGCCGCCAGGCGCTCCTCGGTCTCGGCCACCCGGGCCCGGCACCAGGCCTCCCGGCTCGGGTAGGGGTCCGGGTGCAGCAGGTACTCGTCGGCGCAGACCACACCGGTCTCGTGCGCCCGGGCCAGCGCCTGCTCCTTGCTGGTGGCGCCGGCCGGCCGGAAGCTGTAGTCGTACCCGACGAACAGCGGGGCGATCCGCAGCGGTCCCGCCTCGCCCTGCCAGACGGGGTACGGGTCCTCCGGGGTGTGCACGCCCAGTCCCCGGCACAGCTCCACCAGGCGCCGGTAGCGGGCCACGCCGCGCAGCTTCACCGGGTCGCTGGGGTGGGTCCACAGTTCGTGGTTGCCGGGGGCCCAGACCACGGTGGCGAAGCGTTCGGCGAGCAGGCCGAGCGTCCACTCGATGTCCGCCACCAGTTCGCCGATGTCACCGGCGATGATCAGCCAGTCCTCGGGGCCGCGCGGACGCAGGCCGCGGACGATCTCGCGGTTCTCCTGGTAGCTGATGTGCAGGTCGCTGGTGGCGTACAGGGTGCTGCCCGGTCCGCCGGAGCTGTTCGACAAGGGGGTTCCGCCTTCCGCTCTCGGGCCGTCAGCCGACGGGCCGGAGAGCCGACTCGGGTGCGATCGTGGTGGTGGCGAAGTTCTCCACGGTGCACTTCAGGCGGCGCAGCAGCCGGTCCCGGCCGACCACGCTGATCCGCTCGACGCCCTCGGCTGCCAGGGTCTCGACGATCCCGGGCCAGCGCATCGGGCGGACGTACCCGCCGAGGATCCACTCGCGGGCCTGCTCCGCGGTGGTGACCAGGGAGCCGTCCTGGTCCGAGACGATCGGGATCCGCGGGTCGCTCAACTCGTAGCCGGAGAGGATGTCCTGCTCGATCCGCTCGCGCAGCGGACCGAAGATGCTCGCGTGGGCGGGCGGGCGCATGGTGTAGAGGGAGTAGCCGCCCACCGCGCCGATCCGCTCCTTGAACCCGTCCAGCGCCCGTTCGCTCAGCGAGACCATGTACAGGTCGTGGTCCAGGTACGAGGAGATCTCGAACCACTCGCCGGCGTCGGCGAGTTCGGCCAGCAGCTCGTCCAGGGTCTCGCGCGGGACCTTGACGAAGGAGTGGGTGACGATGTCCCTGTGCTGCTCGGTGAAGTAGTCGTGCTCGCAGCGGGCGGTCTCGGCGACCAGGCTGACGGCCCGGTCGAAGGGAAGCACGCCCGCGTGGGCGGCGGCGGCCATCTTGCCGAAGCTCACGCCCGCGCAGTAACCCGCGTTCTCGGAGCGGGACTTGTCGCTCCACTCGACCAGCGCGAGCGAGGTGACGAACGAGGTCACCTGGGCGACCTCGGCGTAGTCGTCGTCACTCTCGCGCAGGGCGTCGAAGACGCTGTAGCCGAGGACCTCGTCGGCGACGGCGAAGCGCTCCCTGGCCTCGGCGTTCACGATCATGAATCTGCCGAAGTCGGCGAACCGCGAAGGGCCCATGGCGGGAAAGACGGTCGCGCTGCTCCGCGGCTCACCGGTCGTCATCTCAGCCCGTTCTCTCGGTGGTCGGCGTCGCCTCCGAGCCTAATCACGGCCGCCTCGCCCGCTACCCCTGTCCGCTCCCCTACGCCCCCTAAGCTTGATCTTTGAGCCTCCTCCTCGGCTCCGCCGCGTCGGGGCCGAGGAGGAGGCTCAAAGATCAAGCTAAGCTCGGCGGGTGCGGTGAAGCGCCTGCCCGGCCCGGCGGTTGAGATGCCGTGGATCATCCGGCCGGCCCGGCGGCGCCGGCCCGGCCGCACAACCGCGCTACCCGACGTGGCCAGCGCAAATGCTGTGGGGTAGGGGCGACTTAGGGGTTGTCCGGGTCCGCGGCATCCGCATAGCTTCGGCGCGGAAACGACCGCTCCGGATGACTCCACCGCTACCGGGAGAGGGTGCTCGCGATGAGGATTGCTTGCTGGCAGGCCGCGGCCGGCTCCCCCGACGTTCCGCAACTGCTGGACCGGCTGCGCGAGGCGGCCGTCCGCGCGGCGGAGGCGGGAGCCGAGCTGCTCGTCGCCCCCGAGATGACCCTGGGCGGGTACCCGCTGCGCCCCGGCACGCTCGCCGAGGTGTCCGAGCCCGTCGACGGGCCGCTCTGCGCGGCCGTGTCGGTGATCGCCCGGGAGGCGGGCATCGCCATCGTGCACGGCTGGCCGGAGGACACCGGTTCCGCGGTCTACAACGCGGCCCGGCTGGTCTCCCCCGAGGGCACGACCCTGGCCGCGTACCGCAAGGCGCACCTGTTCGGTGAGGTGGACAGCTCCCGGTTCGCACCGGGTGACCACGGCGTGGTGCAGGCGGACTTCGGCGGACTGAAGGTGGGCCTGCTGGTCTGCTACGACGTCGAGTTCCCCGAGGCGGTGCGCGCCCACGCCCTGGCCGGCACCCAACTGCTGGTGGTCCCCACGGCGTTGATGCGGCCGTGGGAGTTCGTCGCGCGGACCATCGTCCCCGCCCGGGCGTTCGAGAGCCAGCTCTACGTCGCCTACACCAACTGGATCGGCGAGCGGCTCAGCCTGGACTTCTGCGGTCTGACCACCGTGGCCGCCCCGGACGGCACCCGGCAGACGCTGGCGGAGCCCGTCGAGGGCCTGCTGCTGGCGGAGGTCGACCCGGCCGTGGTGGCGAAGGCGCGCGCCGACACCCCCTATCTCCACGACCGGCGCCCCGAGCTCTACGAGGGCCCGCCCGCCCGGCTGGGCTGAGCGGCTGGGCTCTCGCGGACCGGGCCCCGAAAGGTGTCCCAGATGTCCCTGACTCCCCTCGGCTCCCAGGAGCTCCCGGCGATGCCCGCGGCACGGACCGCGACGCGTTCCACGACCGCTCCGCTGACCATGTTCGGCCCCGACTTCCCCTTCCCCTACGACGACTGGCTGCGCCACCCGGCCGGGATCGGCGCGCTGCCCGAGGAGCGGCACGGCACGCCGGTGGCGGTGGTCGGCGGCGGGATCGCGGGCCTGGTCTCGGCGTACGAGCTGATGCGGCTGGGGCTGCGCCCGGTGCTGTACGAGGCCGGGGAGCTGGGCGGCCGGATGCGCGCGGTGCCGTTCCAGGCCGATCCCGGTTATGTGGCCGAGATGGGGGCGATGCGCTTCCCGGTCTCGGCCACCACGCTGTTCCACTACATCGACCTGCTCGGGCTCCGGACCCGCCCGTTCCCCAACCCGCTCTCCCCGCACACCTCCAGCACCCTGGTGCACCTGGGCGGTGAGCGGCACCTGGCCCGGACCGTCGGTGACCTCCCGGCGGTCTACCAGGAGGTGGCCGACGCCTGGGAGAAGACCCTGCGGGAGGAGGCCGAGCTGGCGGTGATGGAGGACGCCGTCCGGCGCCGGGACGTCCCGCTGCTGAAGGCGGTGTGGAACCGGATGGTCCGCACCCTGGACGACCAGTCCTTCCACGGCTTCCTCGCCGCCTCGCCGCACTTCCGTTCGTTCCGGCACCGCGAGATCTTCGGGCAGGTCGGTTTCGGCTCCGGCGGGTGGGACACCGACTTCCCCAACTCCGTGCTGGAGGTGCTGCGGGTGGTCTTCACCGCCGCCGACGAGGAGCACGTGAGCATCGTCGGCGGCACCGGACGGCTGGTCGACGGGCTGTGGACGCTGGGTGCGGAGGGCGCGGCGCACTGGCCGGCCGGCACCTCGCTCGCCTCCCTGCACGAGGGCCGGCCCAGGCCGGCCGTGACGGCGCTGCGCCGGGCGACCGGGGGGATCACCGTCGAGGACGAGCAGGGCTCGGTGGAGACCTACCCGGCGGTGGTGTTCACTCCGCACGTGTGGACACTGCTGAACCGGATCGACTGCGACCCGGCGCTGCTCTCGGTGCCGCAGTGGACCGCGGTCGAACGCACCCACTACATGGGCGCCTCCAAGATGTTCGTGCTCACCGACCGTCCGTTCTGGCTGGACCGCGACCCGCGCACCGGCCAGGACCTGATGAGCATGACGCTCACCGACCGGATGCCGCGCGGGGTCTACCTGTTCGACGACGGTCCAGGGCGGCCCGGGGTGATCTGCCTCTCCTACACCTGGAACGACGACTCGCTGAAGGTCGCCACCCTGAACGACGAGCAGCGGCTGGAGCGACTGCTCGCCGAGCTGCACAGGATCTACCCCGAAGTCGACATCCGACAGCACATCAGCGGCCCGCCCGTCTCGGTAACATGGGAGACCGAGCCCCTGTTCATGGGTGCTTTCAAGGCGAACCTTCCCGGCCAGTACCGTTACCAGCGCCGGCTCTTCACCCAGTTCGTGCAGCACGGCCTCCCCGCCGAGCAGCGCGGCCTCTTCCTGGCCGGTGACGATGTGTCATGGACGGCGGGCTTCGCCGAGGGGGCGGTCACGACGGCGCTCAACGCGGTCTGGGGTGTCGTCGACGCCCTGGGAGGTACGAGTCATCCCGCCAACCCCGGCCCCGGGGACGTCTTCGACGAGATCGCGCCGATCCTCCTGCCGGAGGAGTGAGCGCCCCCTACGGGGGTAGGGGTGCCGGGTCGAGCGGGGCGGACGGGGGAACGGTTGCGGTGTTGGGTGGGGGATGGCAGGGCTGCACACAGCCCGGCAGGGCACCATTGGGCTGGCCATGACACAGTTGATCAACGCATCGGAGCGCACCTGGGTGGAGCTCCTCACCGGCTTGGCCGAGGAGGAGTTCGAGGACCTGCTGGATGCTCTGCGGACCCGCGCCGAGACCGACGGCCCTCGGGCGGGGCGCCGCTGGACGCTCTCCCTGGAGGACCGGGTACTGCTGGTCACCACCTACTGGCGGACCCAGCTGACCATGCGTGAGGTCGCCACCCTGTTCGGGGTCTCCAAGTCGGCCGCCGACCGGATCGTCGGCCATCTCGGCACCTACCTGGAACTCTCCTCGGCGGGCCGCCGGCGCTGCCGCCTCTCGCTCCGCCTCGAGGTGCACACCGAGAACGAGAACGCCCACCGGGTGCCGGCACAACGCTCCTGACCAGCCCTTACGGCCGGTCCGCCGCAGCAAAGCGCTGCAGCGGACCGGCCGTTCGCATATGCACCGTGACAATTACGGGACAGTCCGATTCCGGCATCGAGATGGCTGAATCCCGCAGGTTTGACGCAGCGATGAACGGTTTTTGACTGACCGGCAGGTGCTAAGCCTCGAAGGTTAACTCCAGGCGCCACGTCCCACACACTGGACACACATGAACTTTGTCCGATTTGTCATGAATTGCTGGGTCAACGCCCCCAAGGAGAGCGCATCCAGCGCCCCTGCGCACCCCCTACCGCCACCCCTACTGCTCCTAGGCCCTTCAATTACTGATCGCTTCCTGACGGCATGCATCGTCCATCAGGCCGCGAAAGTGTTATGTTCAGACCAGTTGTCCCGCAACCTGATCGGCGGCGCCGGCTGAGCACGGCTGCGCCTGGAGTGCGCGGACATGAATTCGCCATAAATTAATGGTTGAACGCCGGATAAACCTGTCCGCTTGTCTGGTATTCAACCGCCTTGGCGACTGCCAGCTCATTCGGGGGAACCACTGTGTCATCAATTCTCGTCTCCAGACGGCGAACCGCTCCTGCGGTCTGATCTGCCAAAGCCCTGTCGCCCACTCACCTGAGACGACGGCAGACCGGCACCCTTCTCACTCTCAGAACAGACCCTGCCCACGGCGCTGTCCTCCCCTCCACGGACATTCCATGGGCGGGCATCGGGACCTGAAGCAAGGAGTCCACTACATGACGGCCCGTTCCGGCCTCATCGAACGCAGCGAGGAATTGCGGCTCCTGACCCGGCTCAGCGCCGACCCACTCCAAGGCTCAGGCTCGGTCGGCCTGGTGGTCGGCCCGGTTGCCAGCGGTAAATCCGGATTGCTCAACGCCCTCTGCGAGGAGGCCAGCCGCTCGGGCGTCACCGCACTACGGGCTGTCGGGGCACAGGCCGAATGCCGTACGCCGCTGAGTATCGTCGGACAGCTGCTCAGGCAGGCCCCGCTCGCCGCCGAACGCAGCAAGCAGGTACGGCTCCTGCTCGCCATGAGTGAACGCGCGGCCGCGCAGCACCCGGCACCCACCGGACCCGGGCAGGAACCATGGCAGCTCCCGACCGACCTGGTCCAGGAACTGTGCGCGGTGCTCTTCGAACTCTCCACCGCCGGGCCGCTGCTGATCTGCGTGGACGACGTCCACCATGCGGACACGCTCTCGCTCCAGTGGTTGCTCTTCCTGATCCGCAGACTCGGCACCGCCCCGATCGCGGTGGTCCTCACCGAGCGCACCTCGGCACAGCATCCCCACCCCGCCTTCCACGCCGAGCTGCTGCGCCAGCCGAACTGCCGGCGCATCCTGCTCGGCCCGCTCACCCACCAGGGTGTGGTGCAGTTGCTGGAGTCCCGGCTCGACGCCGAGCGGGCCGACGAACTGGCGTCCCGTTTCGACGCGTTGACGGGCGGCAACCCGCTGCTGGTCCACGCCCTGCTGGAGGACCTGCGCACCTGCACCCGGCTGCCGTCCGAGCAGCGCCCGTCCAGACTGGGCGCCGGGTACGCCTTCTCCCAGGCCGTCGTCAGCTGCCTGCACCGCAGCGAACCCTCCGCCCTGGCGGTGGCCCGCGGGATCGCCGTATTCGGCGAGAGCTGCACCACCCACCTGCTCGGGCAGCTGCTCGACCTCTCCCCTGCCACCGTGGAGTGCGTCATCCGCGGCCTGGAGTCGGCCGGCCTGCTGGAGCACGGGCAGTTCCGGCACCCCGCCGTACGGGCCGCCGTCCTGCACGACACCGACGCGGACGACCTCAGCAAGCTGCAGCACCGCGCCGCCCACCTGCTGTACACCCAGGGAGCACCCGAACGGGCCATCGCCGAGCGGCTGCTGGCCTCCAACGAGCCCGGCGAGGCCTGGAGCACCCGGGTACTGTGCGACGTCGCCCGCCAGGCGCTCTTCGACGGGGACGCGGACCTGGCCAGGCGCTGTGTCGAGCACGCCCACCGGGTCTGCGCCGACCGCCGGGCGCGCGGCGAGGTCCTCATCCTGCTGGCCGGCGTCGAGTGGCAGCTCCAGGCCGGCAACGCCACCCGCCACCTGCCCCAGCTCACCGCCGCCCTGCGGGCCGGCGACCTCGGCGACCGGCACAGCGTAGTGGTCGTCAAGTACCTGCTGCGGCACGGCCGGATCACCGAGGCGACGGCCGTTCTCGACCACCTGCTGGCCGCCCCGGGGCGCCCGGCCGAGGGCCGTACCACCGCCGAACTGCAGACCGTCAAACTGCTGCTCGCCAGCGCCTACCCCGGCGCGCTGGCCGAACTGCCGCCCTTCGGACCCACCAACGTCAACGCGGACCGCGCCCCCGCCGCGGTCCGGGCCGACCCGCAGCTGCAGGCCGCCGCCGTGCTCGACGAGGTGCTCAGCGGCTGCGCCGGCGAGAACACCTTCCTCGGCGCGGAGCAGGTCCTGCGGACCATCAGGCTGAGCTACCGCTCCTGGGAGCAGGTCGAGTTCGCCCTGCTCGCACTGATCTACGGCGACCAGCTCGACCGGGCGGCGGTCTGCTGCGACCAGCTGCTCAGCCGGATCGGCCGCGCCGCCGAGGGCTGGCGGCCACCGCTGCTGGCGCTGCGCAGCCAGATCGCCTTCCGGCAGGGCCGGCTGGTCGAGGCGGAACGTTTCGCCAAGACCGCCCTCGAGGAAATGCCCTGGCCGGGCTGGGGCGTGACGATCGGCCTGCCGATGGCCGTCCTGCTGATGGCCCAGACCGCGATGGGCAAGTACGAGGACGCGGCGGAACTGCTGAGCCGTCCGGTGCCGCAGGCCATCTACAAGTCCCGCTACGGGCTGCACTACCTGCACGCCCGGGGCGAGTACCGGCTGGCCACCAACAACCCGCACGCGGCCCTCGACGACTTCCTGATCTGCGGCGAGATGATGCAGGAGTGGGGCATCGACCTGCCGACGGTGGTGGCGTGGCGGGCGGCCGCCGCCCGGGTCCACCTGAGCATGAACAACCACCAGCGGGCCAAGGTCCTGATCGACGAGCAGTTCAAGCGGCTGCAGCCCGGTCCGTCCCGCTCCCGCGGCATCGCGCTGCGGCTGGGCGCGGCCGTCGCCGAACTCCGCCACCGTCCCTCGATGCTGCGCCAGGCGGTGGACGAGCTCCAGCGCTGCGACTCCCCGGTCGAACTGGCCCTGGCGCTGGCCGACCTGGGCTACGCCTACCAGAACCTGGGCGACCACAAGCGCTCCCGGACCATGATGAACCGGGCCTGGCAGCTGGCCAAGGAGCACTCCGCCGAGCCCATCCTGCGCGGCCTGTCCAGCATGTTCTGCGACGTCCGCGAGGAGGTGCCGCAGACGGCCTCCGCCACTGTGCTCGCTGGCGATCTGAGCGACGCCGAACGGCGGGTGGCCTCGCTGGCGGCGCTCGGCCACACCAACCGGGAGATCGCCCGGGAGCTCTTCATCACGGTCAGCACGGTGGAGCAGCACCTGACCCGGGTCTACCGCAAGCTCAAGGTCACCCGACGCAGCGATCTGCCGGGCGAGCTGTGCCTGGTGTCGACGGGCAGCAGCGCCTCCTACGCCTGACGGCGTCCGATCGGCGATCCGCCCGGGGCGCGGGGAGCCGCGCGGGAAACCCTCCGCAGAGGTGGGTTCCCCGCGCGGTTTCCCGCGCCCTTCCGGTGTTCCGGGGTGCCCCGCGAGGGGTCAGCCGGTGTGGGCGGCCAGGTGGTCGGTGATCTCGGTGAGCACCGCCTTCTGGTGGGTGGCCAGGTAGAAGTGGCCGCCGGGGAAGACGCTCAGCGAGAACTCGCCGGTGGTCTCCTCCGCCCAGGCCTTGACCTCCTCCACGGTGGCCTTGGGGTCCTCGTCGCCGGTGAGCGCCACGATCGGGGTGCTCAGCGGCTCGCCCGGCATGCGCCGGTAGGTCTCGATGGCCCGGTAGTCGTTGCGGATCGCCGGCAGGATCATCCGCAGGATCTCCTCGTCGCCGAGCAGCGCCGTGTTGGTCCCGCTGAGCCCCTTGAGCTCGTCGACCAGGCCGTCGTCGTCGCGCAGGTGGACGGTCTCCTCCCGGTGCGTGCCCGGGCCGCGCCGGCCCGAGGCGAAGAGCACGGCGGGCCCACGCCCGTCCGCCTCAAGCCGGCGGGCCAGCTCGAAGCCGAGGATCGCGCCCATGCTGTGGCCGAAGATCCCCAGCGGCCGGTCGTCCAGGGTGGCGACCATCCGGTGGACCCGGTCCGCCAGTTCGGCGATGGTGCCGATGCTCGGCTCGCTGCGGCGGTCCTGACGGCCCGGGTACTGCACGGCGAGGACCTCGATCCCGGGTGACAGCGCCGCCGAGACCGGGTAGTAGAAGCTGGCGGATCCGCCGGCGTGGGGAAGGCAGAGCAGCCGCGCCTTGCTGCCGGGGGCCTGGTGGAAACGGCGTATCCAGAGATCGTACTCGGCACTGGTGGGCGTGGTCATCGGTTCTCGTCTCTCCTGAGTGTGACGGCTTGCCAAGTCTTGTCCGGTGGAGGTCCACCGGGGCTGTCCCGGCCCGTCGGGGGTCGGGCCGGGACAGCGGTCGGAGCGGGTGGTGCGGTACGTCTCTCACCACCTCAGCACGGTCAGCACACCTCGCGCAGCCAATTCTCGATCAGCTCGGCGGTGGCGGCGGCGTGTTCCTCCATCACGGTGAAGTGGTCACCGCGACCGTCCAGCGCGGTGTGCTCCAGCGGCCAGGAGGCCCGGACGGCCGCCTCGGCCACCCCGTCCGGTCCTGGGGCCGCCAGGACGTCGACGGCGCGCACCAGCAGGGTGGGCGCGGCGGTTCCGGTGGGCCGGCGATCGGCGAACAGCCGCAGATAGCCGCCCATCGCGGTGAGCCTGGTGTCGTCCATCGGGACGTACGCACCCTCGCGCGCCAGCATCGCGCCGGTGAGCGCCGGGAGCACGTCCTCGACCCGGGCACCCGCACCCGCGCCGTCGGCCCCGGCCTCGCTCTCGAAGGAGTAGGTGTCCACCAGGACCACGGCCGCCGGGCCCGTACCCAACTCCTCCAGCCTGGCCGCCGCGGCCTGGGCCACCAGACCGCCGGTGGAGTGGCCGAGCAGCACGAAGGGGGCTCCCCCGGCCGCCCGAAGCGTTCCCTGCGCGACGACCTCGACGACCGCCTCGGCGGTGGCCGGCAGCGGCTCATCCTCCCGGAATCCGGGCAGCGGCAGTGCGCGGACCGCCCGCCGGCCGCGGAACGCCGCGGAGATCCGGGCGTACTGGTGCGGGCCCGAGATCGCCAGCAGCGAGGGCAGGCAGACCAGTACGGGCCGTTCGGCCCCGTCGGCCAGCCGGACCGGCTCCGGCGCCAGGTCGGCCGCCTCGTCGTGCTCGAAGGACGGCCGGAACCGCGACGCCGCGATCAGCAGCTCCATGAACTCCCGGCTGCGGCCGGTCTCTGCGGCACCGCGCAGCAGCGTGCCGATGGTGCCCAGTGGGCGGGCCTCCTCGGCGACCGGCTCCGAGGACGCCGCGGCGGCCAGCTGGTCGCGCAGCCGGACGGCCAGCAGCCTCGGGGTCGGGTAGTCGAACAGCAGGGTGGCGGGCAGCCGCAGACCGGTGGCCAGGGCCAGCCGGTTGCGCAGTTCCACCGAGGTGAGCGAGTCGAAGCCCAGTTCCAGGAAGGCGCGTTCGACGTCCACCGCCTCCGGGGCCGAGTGGCCGAGTGCCGCGGCGGCGTGGGTGCGGACCAGGTCGAGCAGCACGGCTTCCCGCTCCTGCTCGGTGCGGCCGGCCAGCATCCCGGTCAGGGCGTCGGCCGACTCCACGGTCGCCGTGGCCGACCTGCGGGCCGCCGGGACCCGCAGCAGTCCGCGCAGCAGCGCCGGCACCTGTCCGGTCGCGGCCGCGTGGGCCCGCATACCGGCCAGGTTCAGCCTGACCGGGACCAGCAGCGACCGGTCCAGCGCGTCGGCGGCGTCGAACAGCGCCAGGCCGTCCTCGACGGAGAGCGGAGCCACCCCGCCGCGGGCGAGGCGCTGCAGATCGGCCTCGGCGAGCGTGCCGCCCATTCCGCCGTCCTGCTCCCACAGACCCCAGGCCAGCGACGTGGCGGGCAGGCCCTGGGCCCGCCGGTGGGCGGCGAGGGCGTCCAGGAAGGCGTTGGCCGCGGCGTAGTTGGCCTGGCCCGGGCCGCCGAAGACGCCGGCCATCGAGGAGAACAGTACGAAGGAGGAGATCCCGTGCTGCTTCGTCAGCTCGTGCAGGTGCCAGGCCGCGTCCACCTTGGGGCGCAGCACCCGGTCGACCCGTTCCCTGGTGAGGGAGGCGACGGCGCCGTCGTCGAGCAGGCCGGCGGCGTGCACCACGGCGGTGAGCGGGTGCTCGGCCGGCACGCTGTCGAGCAGCGCGGCCAGGGCGTCCCGGTCGGCCACGTCGCAGGCGGCCAGCCGCACCTCGGCGCCGAGGTCGGCCAGTTCCTGCTTCAACTCGGCGGCGCCTTCCGCCTCTTCGCCCCGGCGGGAGGCCAGCAGCAGCCGGCGCACACCGCGCTCGGCGACCAGATGACGGGCCAGCAGCCGGCCGAGGGAGCCGGTGGCGCCGGTGAGCAGCACCGTGCCGCTCGGGTTGGGGTCGGCGAGCCCGGTCAGCTCCGGTAGCGCCACCCTGGCGAGCCGGGGTGCGTACAACTCGCCTGCTCGCAGCGCGAGTTGTGGTTCGACCCCGGCCGCTGCGGCGGACAGCGCCCGGTGTGCGCCGTCCTGGTCCAGATCGACCAGGACGATCCGGTCCGGGTTCTCGGTCTGGGCCGAGCGGACCAGGCCCCACACCGCGGCGGCCGCCAGATCCGGCACGTCCTCGTCCGGCCGGGTGGACACGCCCCCGCGGGTGGCGATGATCAGCCGCGCGGTGGCGGTGAAGTCCTCCGTCAGCCAGGTCTGGATCAGCTCCAGCGCCCAGCCGGCCGCCAGGTGGGCGGCCTGTGCCGCGTCCTGGTCCGCGGCTGCGGGCGGGCAGCACACCAGGACGTTGTCCGGGACCGGGGTGCCCGCTGCCACGGCCACCGCCAGCGCGTCCAGGTCGGGGTAGGCGGCCGCTCCCTCCGCCGCGAGCTCCGGCGCGTGGGAGCCGAGGACGGCCCAGCTGCCGGCGGTCGCGGCGGTGGCGGGGACGGCGGCCCACTCCAGTGCGAACAGCGCGTCGTCCCTGCCGCCGCCGCTCGCGCCGAGCTGCTCGGGCGTCAGCGGGCGCAGCGCCAGCGACTGGATCTCCGCCACCGGTCGGCCGGCCGGGTCGGCCAGCTCCAGCGCCAGCGCGTCATGACCCGACGGCCTTATCCGTACCCGGAGTTCGGCCGCACCCGTGGCATGCAGGGTGACGCCGCTCCAGGCGAACGGCAGCCTTCCCTGGCCGGTGTCCGCCAGCAGACCGCCGAGGCCCAGGGTGTGCAGGCTCGAGTCGAGCAGCGCGGGGTGCAGGCCGAAGGCCGCGGCCTGCGTCCTGACCTCCTCGGGCAGCGCGACCTCGGCGAACAGTTCGCCCTCGCGTCGCCAGGCGGCCCGCAGCCCCTGGAACGCGGGGCCGTAGGCGAAGCCGAGTGCGGCGAAGCCCTCGTACAGGCCGTCCACCTCGACCGGTTCGGCGCCCTGAGGCGGCCATTCTGCAAGGTCGGGGCCCGTGCCGCCAGTGGCGGCGGAGAGCACACCGGTGGCGTGCCTCGTCCAGGGGAGGTCACCCGCCGCGTCCTCGGGCCGCGAGTGCAGGGTGAGGCGGCAGCGGCCGTCCCGGTCCGGTGCGCTCACGGCCAGTTGCAGCTGGACCCCGCCGCGCTCGGGCAGGACGAGCGGGGTCTCCAGGGCGAGTTCTTCCAGGTGTCCGCAGCCGACCTGGTCGCCGGCCCGGATCGCGAGCTCCACGAAGGCGGTCCCCGGCAGCAGCACCGCACCCATCACGGCGTGGTCGGCCAGCCAGGGGTGGGTGTCCAGGCCGAGGCGGCCGGTGAACAACTGGCCTTCGGCGTCGGCCAGGGCGACGCTCGCGCCGAGCAGGGGGTGGTCGGCCGCCCCCAGACCGACCGCGGTGACGTCACCGAAGAAGCCGGTGTACGGCTTCGGCCAGTAGTGCTGCCGTTGGAAGGCGTAGGTGGGCAGATCGACGCACCGCGCGCCGGTGCCCGCGAACACGGCCTCCCAGTCGAGCCTGGTGCCACGGACGTGCAGCCCGGCCAGTGCGAGGGTGAAGCTCTGCTCCTCGGCACGGTCACGGCGCAGGAGCGGAGTGAACACCGCGTCCTCGCTCACGCACTCCTGGCCCATCGCGGAGAGGGTCCCGTCCGGGCCCAACTCCAGGTACGTGTGGACGCCTTCGCGCTCCAGGGCCTGGATGGCGTCGTGGAAGCGGACGGCCTCGCGGACGTGGCGCACCCAGTACTCGGCGGTGCGCAGCTCATCCGTGATCGAGCCGGTCAGGGTGGAGACGATCGG
>NZ_BAAATR010000062.1:0-26545 GCF_039533515.1 Kitasatospora cystarginea
GGGCCCTCGCCATACCCACAGGCACAAACAGCACGCCCGGACAAGCAGAAACGGCCCGCCAGCAAAGCTGACGAGCCGTCATGCAAGATCGAGGCTAGGAAACCTCTTCACCGGGACCACCGACCGCTTTCCAGGTCGTCCTGGATCAGCAGGGGCCCCGGTGGAAGTCCTGGCGAACCCCCGGCAGCTGACCTCACCTCAAGATCCCCGACAGAGTCAGGCGCAGCGTGCGAGACGGATGCCGCCCAGCCCCGCGCTGAAGGCGTTCAACAGGCGATCGGCAGCGGTGTCCGCAGAGAATACCGAGTCGAGGGCGAGGGTGATGCTGAGCGATCCGGCTCCGCCGAGAACTTTCAGTTCCACTCCTCGTGATATGTATTGGAAATCCGCCGGATAACTTCCGGGACGTGCCACGACGCCCTGGGCTACCTTTTCCCCCGGGTTCTGATCCCGATTGGAATAGCCTGCCGAGACGGTCCAGCCGCGGCTCGTATCGGTTTCCCGGAAGGAAGCCTGGAGCGCAGCGAGTGCGGCGTGGTCCATCTGCCGGTTCGCTGCGACGGCCATGACCTCCTCCCGCACCTGCCGAGCCATCTCGAGAAGGCTCCCGGTCCGGGGCAGCGCGACAGGGAGGGAGACGGTGAACATTCCCGACGTGTCGAAATCGCCGGGGGACCGGGCATCGACGGGCAACCAGATGTGCAGACGGTCATCCGTGGCCACCTCGGTGAGGACCGCGTGCGCGAGCGCGGCGATGGTCAGCTGGAACTCGGTGCAGCCGTAAGTCTTCGACCGCTCGCGCAGCATCGCTCGCTCCGCTCCGCTGACTGTGGCCTGCGCCATCACGCACCGCGGTTGGTCGATCGTATCCGGCCGTTCGGTCGGCGGCTCGCCGGACGGGCAGTTCTCGGCGATGCGCTGCTGCCAGAAGCCGGCCGTCCGCGGCGATCCGCCGGCCGCGTGCTGCTCGGCTGCCCGGACGAAGCTCGGCCGCTGCGGCACGGACGGGAAGTCCGGATGCGCGGTGTCGTGCTCGAAATTCTGCCAGAGGTCCCGGAGGACCAGTGCCATGCCCCTGCCGTCGAGGGCGACCTGGGAGAACGAGGCGAGAAACGCGTGAACCGTGGGCGAGTGGCGCAGCAGGCGGAACCTGAACGGGTATTCCGTGGTGAGATCCCACGGTTCCGCGAGGTCCTTGCCGTGGACGAGCCGGGCGTACCGGCTGAACTGCTCTTCCGAGCTGCTGCGGACCTGCTGGCAAGAGAGCAGCGAGGCGTTGTCCGGCTGATGGCGCACCAGCTGAGTCGGGGTGCCGAGTCGTACGTCGTCGCACAGGCCGATGCGCAGGGCGTCGTGCTGGCCGACCGTTCGCGCAATAGCTTCGGCGAAACGCGCGACATCGAGCTCTCCCTCGATCCGGTACGTGGCCGAGATCGAGCTGGACATTTCCGGCCGGGCCCGTTCCTGGGCGTAGTACGAGGACTGCCCCGAGGTCAGCGGATACCTCGCCGTGGGCGCGGCCGTCGATGCCTGAATTTCTCCCCCTGTTGAGACTCGATTTCGGATCGACAGCCCACCGGCGGCTTTTGAATCCGAAACCATCGAACAGCGTGCCTGCGTCCCTGTCAAGGAGATGCAATGCGGCCCGGCTCCTCGGGAATTCCGACTTCATCTTCCGGAAGTCGGAATTCATGAGAATTTCAGTGCGCGGGTCGGGCGGGCGGGCTGCAGATCCGGCGACGTAGCCTTACCGTCGGGTACTTGATCTTGATGAACCACTCCGGGGTGGAAGCCGGCCGTGCTGCCGTGCCTGTCCCCGGTGTTCGGGTAGGGGGAGTCGCTGTGTCGATCGAGTTCGTTCGCCGTCTGGATGGCCTGGTCTATCGCTTCCACCGAGATGGCATGTTCAACGGCAGGCCGTCGTTCAAGCGGGTGGACCTGGAGCTGTGGTGTCGGTGGCTGCCGGAGCGGGGCTGGTGCACCCTCGGCGAGGACGGGGTTGCCAACTCCTGGCCCTTGTTGGGCCAGACGGGTCAGGAGATGTTCCCGCCACTCGGCCCCTGGCGCAGCTGGAAAGCTGGCAAGTCGTACCTCTACGATCTGCGCCGCAATGACGAGTCAGGTTGTTGAACGTCGTCGTACCGAAGTCAGCCTCCATGGCGCCGCCACTCCGCGTGGTGTTGTTGCTGAAGAGTGCTGCTGTTGAGGGCGACCGCGCCGTGATCGCGTCGTGCCCCGTGAGCAGTGCGGCCCGGCTGTCCGAGTCCGGCCGCTCGGCGTCCCCGGCGGCGGGGCGCAGTCCGGGGCCGGTCCGCCGGCGGTTCGCCGCGGCTCAGTGAGGTGATCAGGCGCCCCGTCCGAGCAGCTCGGTGACCACGGACCGTCCGAGGGACTCCGTACCGCCGATCACCGGAACCCGCGTCGCTTCCATCGCTACCTGGTGCCACAGGGCGAAAACCCTTGGCAGGTAGATGCGTTGACGGATGGTCAGAATCAGCGGCAAAGCGTGGTTTGCGGGTGGGGGAGTGGCCATGTGGACGTTAAAGAAATGGTTAATCTAAGGTATGCCTTAGCTAACCGGGCTGGCCCGGGATTTCGGTCTCGAATCCCGTAGGCCCGGTTTTGCCATGCCCGCACCGCCCCCGTCAACCGTGGAGCCCCCATGTCTGCCCGCCGTTCCACCGCCGCCACGCTGCTCACCCTCGCCGTGGCCACCGCCGTCCTGACCGGGTGCACGGAGCGGAAGAGCGACGCGGACTCGGCCGACGCGGTCCGGGTGAACGCCTCCGACGATGCCTGTGAGCTCTCGAAGACCTCGTTCCCGGGCGGCCACGTGCAGCTGGCGGTCCACAACAAGGGCTCCAAGACCACCGAGGTCTACGTCTATGCCCCGGGCGATCGGATCGTCACCGAGCGCGAGAACATCGGCCCCGGCACCAAGGTGACCATCAACGCCGAGATCAAGGCCGGCGCGTACGAGGTGGCCTGCAAGCCGGGCATGGTCGGGGACGGCATCCGGCAGAAGATCACCGTCACCGGTGACGGCGCGCCGGTCAAGAGCGACCCGCGCCTGGATGCCGCCGTCGCCGCGTACCGCAAGTACGCGCAGGAGCAGGCCGACCAGACCATCCCGGTGGTCGAGCAGTTCGCCGCCGCGGTCAAGGCGGGTGAACTGGACCAGGCCAAGTCGCTGTTCGCCCCGTCCCGGGTCGGCTGGGAGCGCACCGAGCCGGTCGCCGAGAGCTTCGGCGACATCGACCCGAAGACCGACGCCCGCGAGGACGGCCTGGAGCAGGGCCAGCAGTGGACCGGCTGGCACCGGCTGGAGAAGTCCCTCTGGGCGGACAACCGGATCGGTGACGACGAGAAGAAGCTGGCCGACCAGCTGGTCGCCGATCTGAAGGACTGGCAGAAGCGGGTCGGCAGCGCCGAGATCACCCCGACCAGCATGGCCAACGGCGCCAAGGAACTCCTGGACGAGGTCGCCACGAACAAGGTCACCGGCGAGGAGGACCGTTACAGCCACACCGACCTCTCGGACTTCGCCGGCAACGTCGAGGGAGCGAAGAAGGCGTACGAACTCCTGAAGCCGGTCGCCGCCGAGAAGGACGCGGAGCTGGCCAAGACGCTGGACGGCGAGTTCGCCGCGATCGAGGCGCTGCTGGCCAAGTACGGCCAGGCCGACGGCAGTTACGCCTCGTACGACCAGGTCGGCGAGCCGGAGCGGAAGGCCTTCTCCGACGCGGTGAACGCGTTGGCCGAGCCGCTGTCCAAGCTGGCCGCCGCGGTCGTCGTCAAGTAGCCCCCAGCCCCTCCTCAAGCACCAGCACCAGCACCGGAAGGACCCCGAACGCCGTGGACGAGCGGAAGCAGGCCGAGCAGAGCAGCAACGCCCCCAGCAGGCGGTCCGTCATCGGCTGGGCGGGTGCCGGGGTCGCGCTGGGCGCGGCGGTCACCGGCTCGGTGGCGGCGGCGGTGCGCGGTGAGCACAGAGCGGTCCAGCTGGTCGACTCCACCGCGGACATCCCGTTCTACGGTGACCACCAGGCCGGGATCGCCACCCCCGTCCAGGACCGGCTGCACTTCGCCGCCTTCGACGTCACCACCACCAGCCGCGACGCGCTGGTGCGGATGCTCAAGGAGTGGACCAAGGCGGCCGCCGCGATGACCGGCGGCCGCGAGGTGGGCACGGGCACCGCCGGCGCGCTGCCCGAGGCCCCGCCGGCCGACACGGGCGAGGCGCTCGGCCTGCCCGCCTCCCGGCTGACCCTGACCATCGGCTTCGGGCCGGGCCTGTTCGAGAAGGACGGGGTGGACCGCTTCGGACTGAAGGCCAGGCGGCCCGACGCCCTGGTGGAGCTGCCCAGGTTCCCCGGCGACAACCTCGACCCGGCCCGCAGCGGCGGCGATCTGTGCATCCAGGCCTGTGCCGACGACCCGCAGGTGGCCGTCCACGCCATCCGCAACCTGGCCCGGATCGCCATGGGCACGGCGAGCATCCGCTGGTCGCAGCTCGGCTTCGGCAAGACCTCCTCCACCACCCCCGAGGCGCAGACCCCGCGCAACATGATGGGGTTCAAGGACGGCACCCACAACATCGCGGGCACCGACCGGGCGGCGCTGGACAAGCACGTCTGGGCCGCCCCCGGGGACGGCCCGGACTGGATGACCGGCGGCTCCTACCTGGTCGCCCGCCGGATCCGGATGCACATCGAGACCTGGGACCGCGCCTCACTGGGGGACCAGGAGGACACCTTCGGCCGCACCAAGGCCGAGGGCGCCCCGTACGGCGGGCAGCACGAGCGGGACACCCCGGACCTGGCCGCGATGCCGGAGAAGTCGCACGTCCGGCTCGCCCACCCGGACAGCAACGACGGCCTGATGATCCTGCGCCGCGGCTTCTCGTTCACCGACGGCACGGACGGCCTCGGCCGCCTGGACGCCGGTCTGTTCTTCCTCGCCTACCAACGCGACACCCGGAAGGCCTTCGTGCCGCTCCAGCAGAAGCTGGCCTCCCGTGACGCGCTCAACGAGTACATCCAGCACGTCGGCTCCGCCCACTTCGCCTGCCCGCCCGGGATCCGCAAGCCGGGCGAGTGGTGGGGGCAGGCCCTGTTCGGCTGACGACTTCCAAACCACCGACCCCAGGAGCCTCCCGTGTTCGGCAACTACCTGATCGGCCTGCGCGAGGGCCTCGAAGCCAGCCTCGTGGTCTGCATCCTGATCGCCTATCTGGTGAAGACCGGCCGCCGCGACCGGCTCGCCCCGGTCTGGGCGGGCATCGGCGCCGCCGTACTGCTCAGCCTGGCCTTCGGCGCCGTCCTCCAGTACGGCTCCACCCAGCTGACCTTCGAGGCGCAGGAGGCGCTCGGTGGATCGCTCTCGATCATCGCGGTCGGCCTGGTCACCTGGATGGTGTTCTGGATGCGGCGCACCGCCCGGCACCTGAAGGCCGAACTGCACGGCAAGCTGGACGCCGCGCTGGCCATGGGCGCCTTCGCGCTGGTGACCACCGCCTTCCTCGCGGTCGGCCGCGAGGGCCTGGAGACGGCCCTGTTCATCTGGACCGCCGTGCAGGCCACCAGCGACGGGGTCCGGCCGCTGGTCGGTGCGCTGCTCGGGCTGGCCACCTCGGTGGTGCTCGGCTGGCTGTTCTACCGGGGCGCACTGAAGATCAACCTCGCCAGGTTCTTCACCTGGACCGGTGCGATGCTGGTCGTGGTCGCGGCCGGCGTCCTCGCCTACGGCGTCCACGACCTGCAGGAGGCGGGCTGGCTCCCCGGTCTGCACGAGCTGCTCTTCGACATCAGCAGCACCATCCCCAAGGAGAGCTGGTACGGCACCCTGCTCAAGGGCGTGTTCAACTTCCAGCCGGACCCGACGGTGCTTCAGGTGGCGGTCTGGACGGTCTACCTGGTTCCGACGCTGCTGCTCTTCCTGCGCCGCGCCTCCGGGCCTGGCCGGGCGGCCGAGCCGGTCGCGACCGCGACCGGGGCCACCTGACGGTGGCCAAGGCCTGAGCACTGCCAAGGCGGCCTGGCCGCCCGTCACTTGAGAGCCCCCTGCCCGGCTTCCCCGCCGGGTAGGGGGTCTTGTCGTATCAGCCCCGCCGACCGGGTGTGGTGGGTACCCAGTAGCGCCGCACCCCGTCGCGCACGTCCTCCAGTCGGCCGCCGCAGGCCTCGATCACCTTGAGGGACGCCGAGTTGGTGCTGTCGCAGGTGACCAGCGCCGGATCGATGCCCATCCCGGCGGCGATCGGGAGCGCCGCGCGAAGCATCCCGGTGGCATGGCCCCGGCGGCGGGCGGAAGGCCGGACGTCGTAGCCGATGTGGCCGCCGAGCTCCAGCCAGTAGGGCGTGAGCCGGTGCCTGATGGCGATCCGGGCGAGGTAGGTGTCACCGTCCACGTACCAGAAGGTGCTGCACGGTACGTCGTACCGGAGCAGGCTGTCGGGGCCGCACGGGGTGCGGAACCGTTCGACGAACTCGGCGAAGACCTCGGGGTCCTCCCAGCGGTCGCCGTACTCGCGCAGGCACACTCCGGCGGTGGACCCGTCGTCCGGTCCGCCGTGGCCGAGGGCGCGGAACTCCGCCATGGCGACGAGGAAGGAGGCCTGGAACCGGGCATCGGGAGCGATGAGGTGCGGCACCGGATCAGTGTGGCGACTCAACCGCCCTGCCGCACACGGTTTTCGGGCGCGGTGGTCGAGATCCGTTCGGGCCGGTCCGTGACTCGTCGTCAGCTGACCCTGCCTGAAGGGGCGGAAGACTCCGTGCCTATCATGCGCTCATGGGACCTTTGCGACCGGATACGGCTGAACTCGTCCTCGGCCTCGTGCTGTTCTTCCTGATCTTCGGCATTCTCGGCATGGCCGTGCTGCCGCGGATCGAGAAGACGCTGGTGGAGCGGGACGACGCGATCGACGGGGGGATGGAGCGCGCGGAGACCGCCCGCGCGGAGGCACAGCGCATCTACGAGGAGTACCAGGCGGAGCTCCAGGCGGCTCGTCACGAGGCGTCCCGGCTCCGCCAGGAAGCCGCGGAGGAGGGCGCCGCGCTGCTCGCGGCGATCCGCGCGGAGGGACAGCAGCAGCGCGACCGGATGGTGGCGGAGGCCAAGGTGCAGCTGGCCGCCGACCGGGTCATCGCCGAGGCCGAGCTGCGCGAGGACGTCATCGCCGTCGCCACCGAGCTGGCCGGCCGGCTCGTCGGCGAGCCGCTGGCCGACCTGCCGAGCACGCGTGCCGTCGCCGACGCGTTCTTCGCCGAGGCGGACGCCGAGGCCGCCGGGAAGTCCTGAGTACCGCGACCGAACGCGAACGACCGCCGGGCCGATGGGCCGGGCGGTCGTTCCGTGATCAGGGAAGGCTCTCGGAGTCGGGGAGCACCTCCGGCTGGGTGAGCGCCAGATTGCCGAAGCGGGCGGACTCGTCGACCGGGCGCGGCACCCAGCAGCCGGGGTCGACCATCCGGCCCGGGACGGCCCGGTGGCAGCATCGGCTTCCGCCGAGGCCGGGCGGACGGTGCCTGCGACGCGGGGGACGGCAGAGGCTCAGGGCATGGCCTCCGCGTGCACCGGGGTGCGCGGTGTCTGGTGACCACCACTTGCCAGCATGCGGACCTCGCCGCGATCGCTGATCTCGGCTCTGACGATTCCGGAGTCGTCGGCGTAGACGGGATGGCCGCCGGGGCCGTCCATGCCCGTGTCCTTGACGACAACCACGTCCTGCGGGCGATGGCTGCCCGGTTCGCCGGGGAACGTCAGCGCGTACCGTGGAACTCGACCCATGACCGGCCTCCTCAGCTGGCCCCACCGTCCATCGTACGGAGGGTGGGGCCGCCGGGTAGAGGTCAGTGCCGGTGGTGGTTGTCCGGCTGAGCCGGGTCGCCGGGGTGCTCCAGGCCCGGTACCAGTTGCAGCCGGTGCGCGCGGGCGTGGTCGAGCCAGCGGACGAAGGCGATCCGGCGGGCGGCTTCCAGCAGCTCCGGGGCCGGGTCGGACGGAGCGACCGGGGCGGCGCGCTCGGTGAGCAGGGTGGCCTTCCAGCCGTCCACGCTGACCGTGACCCCGGGGCCGGCCGTACGCAGCGCGGCGGCCAGTGCGAGCGGCAGTGTCAGCGGCCGGGCGTCGAACTCCCCGTCCGGTGTGGCGATCCGCCAGATCGGCCCGTTCCCGTCCGGCCCGGCCCCGTCGGGTCGCTCCCCGTCCGGCCGGTCCTCGACGGCGGAGCGGTATGCGGCGACCTCGGCGGGTGGGACCGTGACGTCGGCCGTCACCGCGCGGTACACGGCTCGTACGGCGGCGCTTCCCTCGAACGCGGCGGCGGCGATCGAGCCGAGCTCGACGGCGGCACGCTGGTTCAGCCGGACGGGTGGCGCCCCGCCGCGACCGCCGTCCTCGGCCTCGCCTTCCAGTCCGCGTGCCGCCGCCTCGACGGCACAGAGCTGCTCGGTGAGCACCACCTGGGCGACCCAGCGGGTCAGCTGCCGGTCCTCGGCGCTCCCGGGGACGGGCAGCGCGGAGGACCGGGGCCCGTTGCGCAGGGCGGTCAGCCGGCGGTCGAGCTCGGCCCGGGGCAGCGGCCGGCCGTCCAGCAGGCCGAGGATCCCGGGCGCCGAGTTCGCGTGCCCGTGGGCATGCCCTCGGTCCTGCCCGTGGTCGTCCGTCTGCTCGTGACCGTGCGGGTGCGGGTGCACGTGCAGCTCGTCGGGCCGGCGTGGTGCGGCGCTCACGGGGCGATCACCAACTCGACGGTCGGTGCGTACTGGCAGCGGCCGAACCACATCACCTTCGCCAGCGCCCAGTACGCCCCGGCCTCGGCGTCGCGGGGGACGGCCACCTCGAACGCGATCGTCCGCTCGGTATCGGCCGGAAGGGTGAATCCGCGCACCGGTTCGGTGATCGCCTGCCACGTCCCCCACGGGGAGACCAGCTGCAGCTCGCCCCGGATCTCCCCCCTGGTGCGGTTGGCGAGCACGATGCCCAACTCGGCCCGGCCGCCCGGCACAAGCCGCAGCGAGGTGGCGGTGACGTCCACCGCGAGGCCGGTGTCCCGGCCACCGGTGGCCTTGGTCCCCTGGGCCGCCGTCCAGTCCTCCGGGACCTCACCCGGCACCGGCAGCATCCCCGGCAGGTCACCGACCGCGATGGTGGCGACGTCCTCGACCGACTGCCCGGCGTGCTCCACCCGGGCCGCCGCGAAGTAGAGGCCGGGTGCGGCGTTGGCCGGCGGCCGGAGCGTCACCGCGAAGCGGAGGTGACCTGCGGCCTCCAGCCGGTACGGCCGGCTCCCGCAGCTCACCTCCCACCCGTCCGGCACCAGCAGGCTCACCGTGCCCTCGACCGCCGCGTCGCGCAGCTGGGAGGCGAGTACCACCGAGACCTCCACCGGATCGCCGTCCGTGCGCAGCAGCCCCGGCGAGAGGCCGACCGAGACCGGCAGGTACCCCATCGGGGCCGGGCCCCGGTTGTGCAGCCAGTACCGGGAGTGCACGGGCTGCGCCGCCTCGGCGACCGGCCCGAGCTCCGCTGCCCCGGCCGCGGGCCCGGTGCGCTCCGGCGCGCCGACCACGGTCGCGACCTCCGAGCCGTGCAGCGCCGGGGCAGCCGTGAGCGGTTCACCGGCCCGCTCCAGCAGGTCGGCCGTGCGCAGCCCGGTGAACCGCAGCGCGCCCTCCAGCCCTACGGTGCGGCCGAGGCCGGTGGACTCGACCAGGCGAAGCGTCACCCCGGCGGCCGGGTCCACGTCCGCGGCCGAGCCCCGGGCGATCGGGTTGCCGGTCGGCTTGAGGGCGCCGAGCAGCACCTCGCGCTCCGGGTGGATCCGCAGGTTGGCGAGCCGGGCCGGGAGCGGGCCCGGGTGCGCGGGGACGAGCCGGGGGTGCAGCGGGTGGTTGAACTCCTGGCCCTGCGCGGGAAGCGCCAGCGCCCGCCAGTCGCCCTCCCCGGACACCAGCGAGTAGCTGAAGTCGTGGGTCCAGTGCTGGAGTTGGAAGGAAGCTCCGCCGGGCAGGGTGCGCCGCGGCGGGTCGATCCAGACCCCGGACGGCCAGCCGGTGCAGCTGCGCATCAGTGAGAGGTGCAGGGCGCCGGTCGGGTCCACGGCGAAGCCGGGAAGGCCGAAGGTGAGCAGGGCGACGGTGTGGTCGGTGAGCAGTTCGCCCTCCGCCACCGCGCCCGGGCAGACGGCGAGGACGCGGGCGTCGCCGAGGTCCTCGGCGAGTGCGGCGGGATCGGTCACCACCAGGGTGGGCAGCGCGCGCAGGTCGCGCAGGTCGGCGCCGGGCTGCCACATCTCGTGCAGGGGTTTGTCGGCCGGCACCCACACCCGCCCGTGCGCCTTGAGCGCGGCCGCGTACTCGGCGCCGGACCGTTCCAGCAACTCCCGTGCGGCGCCGTTGACTTCCGGGCCGCCCAGGACGATGCGGAAGTCCGGGAGGTTGGAGTCGACGTCCAGCCAGCCGTAGCGGGACCAGTCGGCGCTCGCGGTGGTCGCGGTGACGCCGGCCCGGGCCAGGGCGACGACCACTGCGCGGGCCGAGGCGGCGTCCTCCAGCGACGGGACCACCACCTCGGCGACGCCGAGCGCCCGTTCGCCGATCGGCGCGCCGGTCAGGTCCGAGAGCACGACGCGGGCGGTGGCGCTCAGCCCGAACCAGGTGTTGGCCGGGTTGTCCAGGGTCCACGGAGCCTCGGCCGAGTCGACGTCCGGTAGCGCGAACCCGCGGCCGACCACGGCGCCCGCCACCTCGCTGACCGGCAGCGTGCCCGGCAGGTCGACCGGGAAGCGCAGCCGCAGCAGCCGGTCGGCACCGGCGTAGTCCACCACCCGGGTCCGGCAGTCGACCCGCTCGATGCCGTGCCAGAGGGTGACCGTCTGCTCGTAGGTGATGCCGTCGACGGTGCCGCCGATCACCAGGCGCTCGCCCAGCGGGCCGGTCTCCCGGCGGACCCTCGCGGCGCCGGAGCCGGCGCTGACCACCGGGCCCTTGGGAACCAGGTGCCAGGGGCCCTCGCCGAAGTCCGGGTGCTGCGGGTACTCCTCGTACACCCGCAGCTCGTTGCCGATCCGCCCGTACTGGATCAACTCCCGTCCGTGGCGCAGGTCGTGGATGCTGGACAGGCCGCCGCCCCGGGCGGGGTCGGCGGTGACCCGGTAGCGCTCGCTGCGGATGGTCAGGCCTTGGGCGGGCTGCCAGGCGGCGTCCGGTGTGCCGTCCACCAGCCGCCAGGTCCGCCAGCCGAGGGCCGGGACGTCCTCGGCCAGGAAGCGCAGGACGCCCCGGTCCACCGCGCAGGGCACCTCGGCGCCGGTGTCGTCCAGCACCCGGCCGCCGGCGTCGCCCTCCGGTAGCCGGACCTCCACCGGTGCCGAGCGGTCGAACGAGAGGGTGTTGGCGACCACCACGGCCCCGCCCTCGCCGGTGGTGTCGATCCGGCCGGCCAGCGCGTCAAGTGCGGCGTCCCGGACGGTGGCGGCCAGGTCGTGCGCCTCCCGCCAGCCCGCGAGCAGGTCGATGTACACCTGGTCCGACTCGGAGCCGGTGATCGCGTCATGGTGGGCGCCGTAGGCGAGTTGGCGCCAGACCTTGTCGAGCGCGGCCTGCGGGTAGCGGCCCAGGCCCTGGAGGGCGGCCAGGGTGGCGAGCTTCTCGGCGTCCACGGCGGCCACCTCGCCCGCCCGTTGGGCCTGCTTGGTGTCGATGTAGGAGACGTCCTTGCCGGTGTAGACCGGGTTCATGTCCCGGGTCTGCGGGCTGGGCCGCCGTCCGGTGGCGGCGAGTTCGGCGCGGACGGCGGTGAGGAAGTCGCGCGGGGTGCCGCAACTGAAGCGCGGCCAGACGTACTTGGCCGCCCAGGAGCGGTGGATCTCGGTGACCCACTTGTTCGGCGGGGTGTAGTCGGTGCCGACGGGCAGCAGCAGGTTCCGCGTCGCGCCGACCGGCTTGAGCTTGCGGTACAGCTCGTAGACGGCCTGCTCGGCGCTGGCGAGGTCGGGGGAGGAGTCCATCCACCAGCCGGCCGAGTAGTGGTGCGGCATGAAGTGGGTGAGCACCCCGCGCCCCGAGGGCGAGATCCACTCGAACTCGCTCGGGAACTGCATCACCGTGGCGTCGTCCTTGGCCGTGCGGAAGTTCTTCTGGATCGGCCCCCACTGGTGGAACGGCCCGCGCGCCCAGGCGCTGCCGGTCAGCCCGGCCGCGTCCAGGTAGCCCGGGAACTGCGGGTCGTGGCCGAAGACGTCCAGTTGCCAGGCGGTCTGGGGATCGCCGCCGAGGATCTCGCGTTGGTAGCCGATGCCGTAGACGATGTTGCGGATGGTGGTCTCGGCGCCGGTCAGGTTGGTGTTCGGCTCGTTGTAGGTGCCGCCGACCAGTTCGACCTGGCCGCGCTCCAGCAGCCGCCGCAGATCGGCGCGGCGCTCCGGGTGCTGGTCGAAGTACGGCTTCAGGTAGTCGATCTCGGCGAGCACGAACTTGTACACCGGGTCGCGCAGCGCCAGGTCCAGGTGCGCGTCGACCAGCGCGAAGCCGTTGCGCTCCCACAGCGGCCGGGTGGTGGCGTCGCCGGAGAGCAGCTCCCACGGCGAGGTGTAGGCGGCCTGGGTGTTCCACCAGACCGGGTCGTAGTGGAAGTGCGAGACCAGGAACACGGTCCACCCGGGCTCGGCGACCTCGACGGTGGCCTCGGCCACGGCGTTCCCGGCCGCCACCGTGACCGGGAGCCGGGCGCCGACCACCGGATCGGCGACGGTGAGCGGGACGTCGACCACGCCCGTGCCGGTGGCCTCGCCGCTGACGCCGGGCCCGGTGACGGTGACCCGGACGGGCGGGCCGTCGGCGGTCGTGTCCAGGGCCACGCGCAGCACCTGGCGGGAGGCGTCCTCGGTGCCGACGAACAGGTCGGTGTTCTCCACGGCGGTGATGGCGACCGGCACGGGGTGGTCCTTCCTGGTGGGAGGGGGAGTCGCGGGGTGCTCCGGCTGCTACGTGCCCCGGGCCCCGAACCCGCCGATCCGGGCGGCGGGATCCAAGGTCCGGCCCGTGGGATCCAAGGTCCGGGTGGCGGGGTCAGGGGTTCGGGTGATGGCGGCGGAGGTGCGGGCCATGGGATCAGGGGTTCGGACGGCGGGGCCGGAGGGCTGGACGGGCCCGGTGGTGTCGGGCCGGGCGTTCCCGGTCGTGGCCGGCCGGTCCTTCGTCCAGCTCACTCTGGCCGTGGCCACCCGGGAGTGCCCGTAGGTCGTCGAGACCGCCTCGACCTCGATGGTGGTGGCGGTCTCCGTGCCGACCCGGTCAAGTCGCGGCACGTAGTACGCGTCGTTGGGCGTGCCGCCGAGGAAGGTGCGGCTGCCGTCCGGGTTGCACCGGTACACCTCGTAGTGGTGCACGGAACCGCTCCTCGGCGCCTTCCAGGAGAGCCGGAGCGACTTGCGGGTCGCCGAGACGTCATCGGTGCCGAGCACGGTGAGGGCGGCGGGCGAGGCGGTGGTGCTCACCGCTCCGTCGTACACCGCGAGCTGGCCGATCCGCACGTCGTAGGAGTCGACCGGGCTCGGGGCGGAGACCCGGAGCCCGATCTGGGCGATGGTCCGTCCCCGGTACGCCGACAGGTCCAGGGTCCGCCGCTCCCAGCCGTTGCCGCGGGTCGCGCCGAGCGGGATGGCGGTGAAGGCGGTCGGGCTGTCGGTGAAGGACACCGCCGCACTGAGCCGGGAGTCCCCGGCGGCAGGGGTCTTGACCACCAAGGACAGCCGGGTGCGGGCGGTCGCCGGCAGCCGGGACTGGTACAGGCGGACGGTGTTGACGGCGTCCAGCCGCCCGGTCAGGCGCAGCGAGGAGCCGCCCTCGTAGGCGTCGGTGAAGTCGATCGACGGACTGAGCCTGCTGCCGCCGGAGGAGACCAGCCAGCGGTAGGTGGGCAGCACGTCCTGCAGCGAGAGGTTGTTCCAGCCGGTCGAACTCACCCGCCTGCCGGCCGAGTTGTAGAAGTCGCCCTGGCCGGTGCCGAACGAGGTGACGAACGGCTTGGCGGTCACGGGGGAGGACTCGGCGATGTGATCGGCCAGGCCCTTCCAGGAGCCCGAGGTGGTGGTGTCGGACGGATCGCCGTTGGCGCCGACCCAGTAACGGGACTCCTTGGCGTAGAAGTCGGCACGGCTGGTGGCCGACTTCCAGGTCCACTCGGGGCGGTAGAGGCCGAGTGAGGTGACCTGGGACTTGCCCGGCGGGAAGATCGCGTCCCAGGAGACGTCGGTGTTGTAGCCCGCCGCCTCGGTGTCGACACCCGAGTACAGGTCGTACTCGCTGCGGCCCAGCGAGTGCGCCACGGCACGCGAGGAGTCGAGTTCGGCGGCCGTCCACCCGAAGTCGAGGAACATCGAGTCGGCCACCCGGTTCGAACCGTCTTGCAGGAACGCCGAGTTGGCCGAGTCCAGCTGCTCCTGCCAGCCGACGTCGCCGGAGCTGGTCATCGCGTCGTACCACTGGAACTCGACCGGGCCCCGGGACCGGGCGTACGTCATGGTGTCGCGCAGTTCGGTGGCGAGAGCCGCGTCCGCACCCGCCGTCTCCTGGTTGATGAACCAGCCGTCGAAGCCGTAGTACTCGGCCACCTGCACCAGCTTGTCCGCGACCGGGTAGTGGGAGCCGGACTTCTGTACGAAGTCGCGCACCCACTGCAGCTGCCCGCCGTAGGCGGTGGGCGGGAAGAACACCGTGCCGTAGACCTTGACGCCGTTGCGGTGCGCCGCGTCGATGACGGTCGGGTTGGGGGCCAGGATCAGGCCCTCTCCTGCCGAACCGCCCCAGAACACCAGGGTGTTCACGTACTGCCAGTAGCCGAAGGCGTAGTAGTCGGGGTCGGGCGAACCCTGGGACGGGTTGGCGGAGGTCGGGGCGAAGGACACCAGGGCGGAGATCCTCCCCTCGCCGGTACGGGCGTCGGGGTTGGCCCGCAGCGCGGGATCGGCGGTGCGGCGCTGCAGCGGGACCTTGGAGCGGTTGAACCTGGCGTCCGGGTCGGTGGCCGGGTCCCAGTCGAGGATGCTGTTCGGATACCAGTGGGAGGCGTACGGCTGGCCGCCGCTCGGCGTGGCGGCCTCGGCGGTGGCTTCGGCCTTGACCCTGCTTGGGGCGGCGCCGGCTGTCGCCGGGGCCGTGCCGAGGACGGTGCTGGCCAAGGTCGCGCACAGCAGCAGCGCGAGGTGTCTGAGTCTCATCCGGGTCTCCGATCCGGCGCGGGGCGAGTGGTCGGTGCGGAGCGAGTGGTCGGGTGCGGTGGTGCGGTGGTGCGGTGGTGCGAGGACGCCCGGTGTGGCGTTGCGGTGGGGCGGCCTCGGGAGGTCAGGAGCGCTCGGTGGGCTCGATGAGCCTGCCGATGCCGCGCGTGGTCAGGTACTTCGGGTCGGCCGCGCGGGTGGCGGGGACGATGGCGAGTGGGCCCGAGCCGCGCTGCCGGACCCACTCGGAGTGGAAGGCGCTGCCGGGGGCGACCTCTCGGCGCCGGTCGGGTCGCTCGCGCAGATCGACCTCGCAGAGCAGTCCGGGACGGTCGGCTGCGGTGCCGCGCCGTCCCTGCTGTCGCGCGGTGCGCCCGGCCGCGCGCTGCTCGGTGATGACGGCGGCGAGTTCGACGGCGAGCGGCTTGCGGCGGTGGGCGGTGGTGAACAGGCCGAGGTCGTACTCGCGTTCGGGGAAGTCGGCGAGCGAGCGGTCCAGGTCGTGCGAGCACCACCAGGTGACGCCCCACAGCGCGGGGTTGGCGAGAACGAGGTCGAGTGTGCGGCGGACGAAGGCGGGTGCGTCCGCGTCCGGTACGTCGGGCCGGGGCGCGCCGATCTCCTGGAGCCAGACCGGCCGGGCGGGGTCGCCTGCGGTCGCGGCGGCGAGTTCGACCAGGTAGTCGGCGTGCGAGACGGTGGCCTGCCCGAGCGGGCCGTCGAGCGTGGAGACACCGTTGAACACCCAGGAGTGGACGGTGGTCAGATCGCCCAACTCGGCCGCGTCGACGGGATGGAACGGATGCTCGGGGTCGTACCAGGCGGCGTCGTAGAGCGAGTACAGGCCGAGCACGTACGGCGCGGCCGCGCTGACCGTCCGCAGCAGCTCGGCGGCCCAGCCGGAGGACCCCGCGGCGTCGGTCGGGTTGGCCGGCCAGAGGTTGTTGACCTCGTTGCCGAGGGTGATCGCGAAGACGTTGGACCGGCTGGACGCCGCCCGGCTCACCCGGTCGACGTACCGGATGACGCCTTCGCGGACGGCGGGGTCGGTGAAGAGGCTGCGCCGGTGCCAGGTGAGCACCCAGGAAGGCAGGAAGTCGTAGCTCGACAGATGCCCCTGGAGCAGGTCGACGGCCACATCGAGGTCGAACTCGGCAGCGATGTCGATGAGTTCGAGCAGTTCGTCGATGCCGCGCCGGCGGATCAGCGAGCGGTTCGGCTGGATCCACGGCCAGATCGGGAAGACCCTGACGTGGTCCAGGCCGAGGCCGGCCAGATCTTCGAAGTCCCGCCGCACGGCATCGGCCGAGAAGTCCAGCCAGCTGTAGAACCAGCCCGCCGAAGGAACGTAGTTGACGCCGAACCGCACTCGGTCAGGGCTTGGGTGCTGGATGGTCACGCGCGTCCTCCGGCTGCCGGGCAGGGCGGGCCCCTTGTTGGGGCAGGAGCCTAAAGCGGTTTATCCGGGTTGCCAAGAGCGCCCTCGCCGGCGGGGCGGCCCGTGCTCTCCCGGACGGTCAGCAGCGGAGTGGGCGTCTGCAGGTCGCGGACCGTCCCCGGGGCGTCGATCGCGGTGAGCAGCTGCCGGGCCACCTGCTCGCCGAGCGCGAAGGTGTCCCGGGAGAGCGCGGTGAGCGCTGGGTGGACGATCCTGGCCAGCACCGAGTCGTCGAAGGAGACGATCGACAGCTCGCCCGGTACCGCCACGCCCATCTCGGTGGCCACGCCGAGCCCGGCCACCGCCATGACGTCGCTGTCGTAGACGATGGCCGTCGGCCGCTCGGGCCGGGCGAGCTGGCGGCGGGTGGCGGCGGCGCCCTCGGCGTCGCTGAAGTCGGTCGGGATCGAGACCGCCTCGACCAGCCCGAGGCTGCGGGCCGAGTCGCGCAGCGCGCGGATCCGCCGCTGGGTGTGCCGGAAGCCGGGCAGTCCGGCCAGGTGGGCGATCCGGCGATGGCCGAGTGCGGCCAGGTAGTGCACGATCGACAGCATCGCCTCGCGGTCGTCCGCCCACACGCTGGGCAGGCTGCCGTGCCGGCCGGGGCCGCCCAGCACGACCGCCGGGACGCCGAGTCGTTCCAGGATCTCGATGCGCTCGTCGCGCACCTTGAGGTCCACCACGATGAAGCCGTCCACCCGGTGCTCGGACGTCCAGCGCCGGTACACCTCGATCTCGGCCGCGGTGTCCTCGACCACCAGCAGCTGCAGCGCCACCGCCCTGGCCGAGAGACCGGCCTGCAGGCCGGAGAGCAGCTGGGCGAAGAACGGTTCCACCCCGATGGTCCGGGCCGGCCTGGCGATCACCAGCCCGACGGCTTCGCTGCGGGCCCCGCCGAGTGCCCGCGCGGCGCTGTGCGGGCGCCAGTTCATCTCCCGGGCGACCAGCAGGATCCGCTCCCTGGTCGCCTGGCTCACCCCGGGCCGTCCGTTGAGCGCGAACGAGACCGCGCCCTTGGACACCCCGGCCTGCCGCGCGATGTCGGCAATCGTCGGTCGCCCCACGGCTCCGACTCCTCTCTCTTGACACGGAGTGTAGCCCGGAGGATAGTCCCGGGCACTAGAGCGGTTTAGCTCGACTGCTTCGGATTCCCGGTGCCCGCGAGCCGGTTCCCGCGAGTCGCGTTTCGCGGGTCGTCCCCTGCGGGGCCGGGGACGGCGGGGCCGCCGGTCGGCGGGTCCGGTGCGCGCAGTTCGGTGCGCGCACGCGTTTGGTACGGCAGCGCGACATGCAACGGCACGTGACCACATGCAAGGCACGCAGACTCACACAGGCTGACGGGCGGGCGACCAGAGCGCCGGATCCAGGGCAGGCCGGGAGACCTCATGCGAAAGTACCGGGTAGGGCTGACAGTTGCGGTAAGGCTGGCAGTCGCCGCGGCTGTGGCGACGACCGTGACGGGATGCGGACTGGGCGGCGGTCCCTCCTCAGCCGGCGGCGACGGTGCCCCCGCCGCTGCCACCGGAGAGATCAAGGGCAAGGTCACCCTCCAGACCTGGGCCCTGAAACCGAAGTTCACCGACTACCTGCAGGGCGTGATCGACTCCTTCCAGCGCAAGCACCCAGGCGTGCAGGTGACCTGGCTGGACCAGCCCGCCGACGGCTACGCCGACAAGGTGCTGAGCCAGGCCGCCGGCGGCAGCCTCCCGGACGTCGTCAACCTGCCGCCGGACTTCGCGCTGCCCCTGGTCAAACAGGGACTGCTGCTCGACATCGCCACCGCGGACCCCGCGCTCGCCCAGGACTACGTGGCCGGCGGCATCGACGCGTACCGCTTCGCGGGCCAGTCCGGCACCTTCGGCTACCCCTGGTACCTGAACACCGACGTCAACTACTGGAACGCCGACCTCCTCACCAAGTACGGCCTCGACCCGAAGAACCTGCCCGCCAACCTGGACGAACTCATCGCCCAGGCCAAGGTGTTCAAGCAGAAGTCCGACGGACAGGCCTATCTGATGAGCCGCAAGCCCGGTCTCGGCGACCTCGCCAACGCGGGCGTGCCGATCACGGCGGAGGACGGCAGGAGCTTCACCTTCAACACCCCGCAGGCCGCCGCCCTGCTCGACCGCTACCGCGAGGCCTACCAGCAGGGCCTGTTGCCCAAGGACGTCCTGACCGACAAGTACGCCGGAAACGCCAAACTCTTCTCCACCGAAACGGCCGCCTGGACCACCGGCGGCGCCAACTACATCACCAGCCTCGCCACCGACAACCCCACACTCGCGCCCAAGGTCGTCCCCTCACCGGCCATGGGCACCCCGCCGTTGTACGTCCAGGGCCTGTCCGTCGCCAGGAGCAGCAAGAACCTGCCCACCTCCCTCGCACTGGCCCGCTGGATCACCAACGCCGAGAACCAGGCCGCATTCGCCCACCTCACCAGCATCTTCCCCAGCACCAAGGCCTCCGTGAGCGACCCGTACTTCAGCAGGAGCGACGGCAGCAACGCGAGCACGGCCAAGGTCATCGCCTTCACCTCGCTCGCCAAGGCCGCCCTCCTCCAGCCCGTCCAGGTGGACCAGGCCATGAGCGACATCGTCAACCAGCAGATCGCCCTGGCGATCAGCGGCGGCACCACCTCCCGGAAGGCGCTGGACGACGCCGTCGCCCGCTGCGACCAACTCCTCAAGAACTGACGGCATCGCCGCCATGACGCACCGACGCTGGTTCACCCCCTGGCTGCTCATCGCGCCGGCCCTGGTCTGGCTGCTGGTCTTCACCGTGTGGCCCTCCGTCAACACGGTGATCCTCTCCTTCACCAACGCCCGTCCGCTGGGCGGCGGGCACTTCGTCGGCCTGGAGAACTTCCACCGTGCTTTGATCGACGAGCAGTTGGGAGACGCGCTGCTGAACAGCGTGATCTACATGCTGGTCTGCCTGCCGCTGCTCACCGTGCTGCCACTGCTGATGGCCCTGCTGGTGCACAAGCGCCTGCCCGGAATCACCTTCTTCCGCACCGCCTTCTACACCCCGGTGATCGCCTCGGCCGTCGTGGTGGCCCTCGTCTGGGGCTGGGTCCTGGACGAACGCGGGTTGGTCAACGGCCTCGCCCAGCGTCTCGGCGTCCTCGGCCACGCGCTGCCCTTCCTCACCGACCGCTGGCTGCTCCTGCTCAGCGCCATCAGCCTCACGGTCTGGAAGGGTCTCGGCTACTACATGATCATCTACCTCTCCGCTCTCGGGAACGTCGGCCGGGAGCTCCACGAAGCGGCGGCCGTGGACGGCGCCGGCACCTTCCGCCGCTTCCTGCACGTCACGCTGCCCGGCGTGCGGAACACCATGCTGCTGGTCGCCGTGCTGATCTCGGTCTCGGCGCTACGGGTCTTCTCCGAGCTGTACGTCCTCTCCGACGGCACCGGCGGCCCCGGCGGCCGGGACATGTCGGTGGTCATGCTGATCCAGATGTACAGCCGGGGCTTCACCGGCCACCTCGGCTATGCCTCCGCGCTCAGCCTGCTGCTCTTCGTCATCACCGTCGGCCCGCTGCTCCTGCTGCTGCGCCTGGACCGGAAGGCGGTCTGAGAACCGATGGCCCGACAGCGTCCGACGACCGGACTCCGCTCGGCGACCGAGCCGACCGAGCCGACCGAGCCGACCGCGTCGGCCGGGCTCGTGCAGGCGAGCGATCCTCCGCCGGTGCCCGCGCACCACGCGACCGCCCGACCGCGGCCGGCAACCCGTCCTGTCAGGGGTTTCAACTCCACCTCGACCACCGAGAAGGCGGTCCGCTACCTGCTACTGCTCCTGGTGCTCCTGCTCACCGTGGGTCCCTTCCTCTGGGAGCTCTCCACCTCCCTCAAGGCTCCCACCGAGGACATCTTCACCCGAACTCCCAGCTTCCTGCCGCACCGTCCCACCCTGGGCAACTACGCCGAGGTCGCCCGGGCCGTCCCGGTCTGGCGGTACGCCGCCAACTCCCTGGTGGTGGCCGCGATCACCGTCGGCGGCAACGCCGTCGGGGCGACGCTCGCCGGCTTCGCCCTCGCCAGGCTGCGCTTCCGGGGTGCCCGGCTGGCCCTCGGTCTGTTCCTGGCGACCCTCGTGCTACCGGGAGAAGTCACGGTCGTCTCGCAGTACGTGACGGTCCGAAGCCTCGGCCTCGCGGACACCCTGCTCGGTGTCGCGCTGCCCGGAGCGATCGGGATGCTGAACGTCCTGCTGATGCGGACCGCCTTCCGTGCGATCCCCGGCGAGCTGGACGACGCCGCGATCGTGGACGGCGCCACCGTCTGGCAGCGCCTGGTCCACATCGGACTGCCCAACGTACGCGGGATGCTGAGCGTCGTGGTCATCTTCGCCTTCATCGGCGCCTGGGACGACTTCCTCTGGCCGCTGATCGTGCTCACCGACCCCGACAAGTACACCCTCACCGTCGGCCTCCAGTACCTCAACGGCACCTTCAGCGCCAACCCCCGCCTGATCGCGGCCGGTACCATGATCGCCTTCCTGCCGATCGTGGTGGTCTTCGCCGCTCTCCAGCGCTTCTTCTTCCGAGGCGTCGAGGAGGGCGCGATCAAGGGCTGACCGGCGGTGGCCCCTGGTTCCCGGGCCATCGGGTGAACCGCCTCGCACGCGTGGCCGGAGGGAGGTCCGCATCGCGGCGGCAGCGGGCCGGCACCGACGGATCGGCCCGCCTCGTTCGCGCCGCACGACGGGAGTGGGAAGCCGGGCCGGTGAGCCGGTGGCCGACCCGGCGGCGCACCGGCCCGGGCGGGTTGCCCACGACACCTCTGCCCGCACGGCGCACCCGGAACGGGCGCCTCAGGGCGCCTCGGCTCCGGTCACCAGGATCACCTCGAGGGTGCGCGGCCCGTGCACACCCTCCACCCGGTCGAGTTCGATGTCGCTGGTGGCGGACGGTCCGGAGATCCAGGTCTGCGGGCGGGTGGGATCCAGGCGGGGGAGCGCCCGGGGGAGCGAGGCGACGACCTGTTCGGGGGAGCGCACCACGCAGATGTGGTGGTCCGGGACCAGGGTGAGCAGCCGCCGGCCCTGGGCCGGACCGGCATCCAGCACGATCGTCCCGGTCTCGGCCACCGCCAGTACGCAGCCGGTCAAGACGCTGTCCACGGCGTCGAGTCGGACGGCGGTGAGCGTACCGTCGTCGGGTACGGCCCTGACTCCGGTGGTGGCGGCCAGCCAGTCGGGCGGCAGATCGGCGGGCACGGCCACGGTCCGGGAGCCGTGTGCGGCGAGCAGGCGGGCCACGGTCGCGGGCAGCCCGGCCTCGGTACTCCGGTGGACCAGGGCCCGGTAGTCGGCCAGGTTCTCGTGCAGCAGGTCGAGCAGTGCCGCCGGATCCTCGTCCCGATGGGCGGTCAGATAGGCCCGGGGGATGTCCTGCGCGGGACCACCGGCAGCTGCGGGAGCAGCACCCGCTACGGGCTCCGGGCCGATCGCGGCGCGGATCCGGGCCAGTACCGTCTCCCGGCTTCCACTCATCGGCTGTCCTTCCGGGAACGGTTCTTCTTCCACCAGTCGCGGAACGGCTCGGCGGGCAGCTCGGGCAGATCGCGGGTGTCGGTCCAGGCGCCACCGGGGCCGGGCAGTCGTTTCGGAAGCAGGCCACGGGCCTTCCCCGCGATCCGCTCCCCGGCCGCCAGCACACCGGGGTGGTCCAGGGCGTACCCCGCGGCCTTCACCGCCGCCCGCTCCAGCCGGTGCCCGGGTCCGCCCTGCCCGGCGACCCGCTCGCGCAGGTGCACCAGCACCTCTGGAATGTCGATGGCCACCGGGCAGACCTCGTAGCAGGCTCCGCACAGTGAAGAGGCGTACGGCAGCGACGCATCGATCGCACTTGCGGTGCCGCGCAGTTGGGGCGTCAGAACGGCCCCGATCGGGCCGGGGTAGACCGACCCGTAAGCGTGGCCGCCGGCCCGCTCGTACACCGGGCAGACGTTCAGGCAGGCGGAGCAGCGGATGCAGCGCAGTGCCTGCCGCCCGACCTGGTCGGCGAGGGCGGCGGTACGGCCGTTGTCGAGCAGTACCAGGTGGAAGTCCGAGGGCCCGTCGCCCTCCGGGCCGCGGGTGCCCGTCCAGAGCGAGGTGTACGGGTTCATCCGCTCGGCGGTGGAGGAGCGCGGCAGGAGCTGCATGAAGACCTCCAGGTCGCGCCAGCGCGGGATGACCTTCTCGATCCCGGCCACCGAGATCAGCGTCTTCGGCAGGGTCAGGCACATCCGGCCGTTGCCCTCGGACTCGACCACGACCAGGGTGCCGGTCTCGGCGACCATGAAGTTGGCACCGCAGACGGCGACCTCCGCGCGCAGGAACTTCTCCCTCAGGTGCAGTCGTGCGGCCTCGGCGAGCTGGGCGGGAGAGTCGGTCAGCCCCTCGGGCGCGGGCCGGCCCCACTGCGCCATCCGCGCGGCGAAGATGTCGCGGATCTCCTCCCGGTTGCGGTGGATCGCGGGCACCAGGAGGTGCGAGGGCCGGTCGTCGCCCAACTGCACGATGAGCTCGGCCAGATCGGTCTCGTACGCGATGATGCCCTCGGCCGCGAGCGCCTCGTTGAGCCCGATCTCCTGGGTGGCCATGGACTTCACCTTGACCACCTCGCGTTGGCCGGTGGCCAGCACCAGGTCGGCGACGATCCGGTTGGCCTCGGCGGCGTCGGCGGCCCAGTGCACCGTACCGCCCGCCTCGGTGACCGCCGCCTCCAACTGGAGCAGATAGCGGTCGAGATGGCGCAGTGTGTGGTCCTTGATCGCCTTGCCGGCGGCGCGCAGCTCGGCCCAGTCGGCGAGTTCGGCGACCGCGCGCGCCCGCTTCTCGCGGATGGTGCGGGTGGCGTGGGTGAGGTTGGCCCGCAACCTCGTGTCCCGGGTGGACACGGCGGCGGCCTCGGGGAAGGAGGGGCCGCTCCCGGTAGCGGACGGGCCGCTCCCGGGGAAGGACGGCATGCCGAGGAAGGTGCCACCGCTCATACCGCGCTCCCTTGTTCGTCACCGGACGTGCCGGTCCACGGCTGCTCCTCGGTGGAGGCCAGGATCTCGGCGATGTGCAGCGGCCGCAGCGGCGCCGACCGCCGGCGCAGCAGACCGCCGAGGTGCAGCAGACAGGAGTTGTCCCCGCCGCAGAGTACCCGGGCGCCCGTCCCCAGCGCGTTGCGCACCTTGTCGTCGCCCATCGCGGTGGAGACGTCGGGGTTCTTCACGGCGAAGGTCCCGCCGAACCCGCAGCACTCCTCGGCACCGGGCAGCTCCACCAGCTCCAGCCCCCTGACGGCGCGCAGCAGCCGCAGCGGTCGGTCACCGAGGCGCAGCAGCCGCAGGCCGTGGCAGGAGGGATGGTAGGTGACGGTGTACGGGAAGTGGGCGCCGACGTCCTCGACCTCGAGCACATCGATCAGGAACTCGGTCAGCTCGTACACGCGCGGCACCAACGAGTCCGCCGCTTCGGCGAGTTCGGTACCGCGCCGCTCCGTCCGGGCGCGGGCTCCGATCCGGGGGTAGGCGTCGCGGATCATCGCGGTGCACGAGCCGGACGGGGTGACGACGTACTCGTAGGCCGCGAAGGCGCGCGCGAGGCGGCGGACCATCGGTTCGGTCTCGCGGCGGTAGCCGGTGTTGAACTGTGGCTGCCCGCAGCAGGTCTGCTCGGCCGGGAAGTCCACCTCGACACCGAGCCGCTCCAACAGCCGGACGGTGGCGATCGCGGTGGACGGGTACAGGGCGTCGTTCACACAGGTGGCGAAGAGTGCGACGCGCATCGCGGCCTCCATGGCGATCGGGCTCCCGTGCAGGGACGTCGGTACGGAACGGCCCTCCAGGGAGCGGACGGGCTCCCCGGAGGGCCAGCGTATCCGGCCGGCCGTCAGTGACCGCGCCTGATCCACTCGTCGAGTTGCGGTGCCTCGGCCCCGATCGTGGTCGAGTCACCGTGGCCGGTCCGCACCTCCGTCTCCGGCGGCAGGGTCAGCAGCCGCTCCCGGATCGACCGGATGATGGTCGGGAAATCGGAGAAGGACCGGCCGGTGGCCCCGGGACCGCCCGCGAACAGCGTGTCGCCGGTGAAGACCGTACCCAGCTGTTCGGAGTGCAGGCAGACCGCGCCGGGCGCGTGGCCCGGGGTGTGCAGGACGGTCAGCTCGATGCCCGCGACCGCGAGGCGCTGCCCGTCCGTCAGGTCGCCGTCCACCGGACGCTGGGGGTGGGTCTGCTTCCAGAGCACCTGGTCCTCACGGTGCAGCAGGACGGGAGCGCCGGTCCGCTCGGCGAGCGCCGGGGCGGCGGCGATGTGGTCGTTGTGCGCGTGGGTGCACACGATCGCGACCAGCCGGCGGCCGCCGAGCGCGGCGTACACCGCCTCGGCGTCGTGTGCGGGATCGATGACCAGCGCCTCGGTGTCGTCGCCGACGATCCAGACGTTGTTGTCGACCTGCCAGGTGCCGCCGTCCAGCGAGAAGGTGCCGGAGGTGACCAGCCGCTCGACGCGGGGGGACTGCGCGGCCATCAGAAGACCACCACCGAGCGCAGTACCTCGCCCTTGTGCATCCGGCCGAACGCCTCCTCCACGTCCGTCAGCCGGATGGTCTCGCTGACGAAGGCGTCCAGGTCGAGGCGGCCCTGCAGGTAGAGGTCGATGAGCATCGGGAAGTCCCGGCTGGGCAGGCAGTCCCCGTACCAGGAGGACTTCAGCGAACCGCCCCGGCCGAAGACGTCCAGCAGCGGCAGCTCCAGCTTCATCTCGGGGGTCGGCACGCCCACCAGGACCACCGTCCCGGCCAGGTCACGGGCGTAGAACGCCTGACGGTACGTCTCCGGCGTCCCGACCGCGTCGATCACCACATCGGCACCGAAGCCGCCGGTCAGCCCCTGGATCGCCTCGATGGGGTCGGCGGAGCGGCCGTTGACGGTGTGCGTGGCGCCGAGCTTCTGCGCGGTGGCGAGCTTGCGGTCGTCGATGTCCACCGCGATGATCCGCGCGGCCCCGGCCAGCCTGGCGCCGACCACGGCCGCGTTGCCCACGCCGCCGCAGCCGATCACGGCGACCGTGTCGCCCCGGCCGACGTTGCCGGTGTTGATGGCGGCGCCGAGACCGGCCATCACACCGCAGCCAAGCAGCCCGGCGGCAGCGGGAGAGGCCTCGGGCGAGACCTTGGTGCACTGTCCGGCGGCGACCAGCGTCTTCTCGGCGAAGGCGCCGATGCCCAGCGCGGGGGAGAGCTCCGTCCCGTCGAGCAGGGTCATCTTCTGCTTGGCGTTGTGGGTGTTGAAGCAGTACCAGGGCCGACCGCGCAGACAGGCGCGGCAGTTTCCGCAGACGGCCCGCCAGTTGAGGATCACGAAGTCACCGGGCGCGACGTCGGTCACCCCCTCACCGACGGACTCCACCACACCGGCCGCCTCGTGGCCGAGCAGGAAGGGGAACTCGTCGTTGATCCCGCCCTCCCGGTAGTGCAGGTCGGTGTGGCAGACCCCGCACGCCTGGACCCGCACCAGCGCCTCGCCCGGACCGGGATCCGGGACCACGATCGTCTCGACCTGCACCGGGGCACCCTTGGAACGGGCGATCACGCCGCGCACCTGCTGAGCCATGAGGAAGAACCTCTCGTCATCGGGCGCGGGCAGGCGCTCCGACCGTGCCCGCGCGGGTGGTTCGTGCCGGTCGCGGCCAGGCCGCGCCGGTCGCGAGTAGTTCACGACGGCAACACCGTACGGTGCCGGCGATCACCATCGACCACCGGATCACCGGTCACTGATCGTCGGTCAGCGACGGAGCCACCGCCGCAATGCCGACAAGTTGGTCGAGGTGGTCGATTGTCAAGCATCCAACGGCGTGTCGGGGTGGTGGGACTGGAGAACGGAACGGGACCTCCGGCAGTT
>NZ_BAAATR010000063.1:0-25084 GCF_039533515.1 Kitasatospora cystarginea
TTCCGAACCCGGAAGCTAAGCCTCACAGCGCCGATGGTACTGCAGGGGGGACCCTGTGGGAGAGTAGGACGCCGCCGAACAAATTTTGATGACAGAATGCCCCCTCCCGGAAACGGGAGGGGGCATTCTGCGTTGCCCGTGTTGAAATTTTGGTGCCATAGTGCTGTGCAGATTCCGATACACGGACCAGGGCTTCGCGGATTGGTACCCCGCTGATGGGCGTCGCGGCTTGTCGCCGGCGCGACCGGCGCTGGTATCGGTGCTGCAGTACGCGGAGAACCTCACCGACCGGCAGGCTGCCGCTGTTCGGCTTGGCCTCGCCTTCGCGGCGGCCTTCTCGCCGGTGTCGACCACGGCCTGCTCGTCGCTGCCGTCGGTGCGCTGCTGCGGCGGCGTTCCTTGTCCTGGGCGTGCCGGCGGGCCTCGTCAGCGGCCTCGGTCTCGATCCGGGCGTGGGCGGCCTGCAGCCTGCTTCATGACCCGGCAACCTCCACTGGCACGGCCTCACGGGCCACTTCCCGGAGGCCGATCTGCGTCGCCACCATGGCCGGGAGCTCCTGAGCCCCACCGGGCTCGGCACCACGGCCGCGCGAATCCCGCTGCCGACGACCTAAGTCGGGAGGGAAAAACGCTCTCCCTACCGGGGAAGGTCGCCTTTCCCCATGCTCCGGCTCGCCCTACATCCGGCCGAACGATCGATGAGCGGTCAGCAGCAGCACGGTCAGGAACACCCGCCAAACCGCCACCGTGGCGTAGTTGATGCCGACGCCGAGATCGAAGCGTCCTCCTTCCGCACCATCTGGCGGGTCCCGCACGCCCTGGCGGCGCACGACGCCCGAGCGGTCGGCCGGATCACCGAGCCGTGCACCGGCCGCTCCCAGGGCACCCAGCACACCACCACGACCAAGGCTTCCGAACGCGAGAGCACCAAGACTGGCGAGGGCGAGCAGCCCTCGGTGCCGGAGCCGTCGATCGAGTGGCTGCGGATGCACGCCATCGCGGCGGTGTGCTTCACCGGGCACGGCCACCTCGACCCAACCGACAAGACCAAGCACGCTGAGCTGATCTCCTGACTCGCCCGCCAGCGCCACCTGGGTGGCCAGGGCCTGCTCGACCCCGCCCGCGTCTCGGAGCTGGACACGCTCGGCATGATCTGGTCGAAGAACGCAGGCGCCTGGGAGCGCGGCCACGCATACGCGAAGGCCTTCTACCAGCAGCACGGGCACCTCGCGATCCCCGCCACGGCGAAGCTGGACGACTACGCGGCCGGGCGGCGGATGCGCCGCCAGCGCGAGGCCGAGAACCTCACCAACGACCAGGCCGCAAAGCTCGACGCGCTGGACGAGCTGTGGCGGATGGATCCGAACTGGAGTCGCCCCTACCGCGAGTGCTGGTCTCCCATCTCACTCCGGTTGTCGCTGTCTCAGGCCTCGTTGTCGGATCTGCTGGTGAGCGACAACGTCATATGAGGCTGCCTGTCAGCCTTCCGCCAGTTCGGTCTGACGGTCACCGTGCAGGGCGAGATTGGTCGAGAGGTGGCGAGTTGTCACCAGGGGCGTCGGACGGGCCTGCTTGGCTACCGGCGGAGATGCGCGGCAGGCGCATCCGTCCCGAAGGAGACCATCGTGTCGACAACAGCAGATCACGCGGAGGAGCGGACCAATCCGGCCGGCCGGCTCGGGTTCGAGCCCGGCCAAGTCGTTCAGGAGATCGGATACGACGACGACGTCGACCAAGACCTGCGCGAGGGCATCGAGTCGCTCATCGGTCAGGACCTGGTCGACGAGGACTATGACGACGTCGCCGACGTTGTGCTGCTCTGGCACCGCGACGAGGACGGCGACCTCACCGACGCGTTGGTCGACGCGATCGGACTCCTCGAAGACGGCGGCACGATCTGGCTCCTCATTCCGAAGGACGGACGGGACGGCTACGTCGAGCCGAGCGACATCAACGATGCCGCTCAGACGGCCGGCCTCTCCCCGGCCAAGAGCGTAAGCGTCGGCAAGGACTGGAGCGGCACCAGATTGAAGAGTGGCAAGAGGTAGCGTCAACGCCCCTGACCCGCCACAAGAAGCTCGGCAGTGGGGTGATGACGTCCATCGCTCTCTTCGACCTTGAATACAGATCAGCGGCAACCATGCCTGAGATCGGCGGCACACACGCCTGAGTGGCAACGGGATGTGAGCTTAAGCTGAGCCCCAGCCCAGTCGCCCTGTCTCACATCCCGTTGCATCAGCCCAGTTCACAAGCCATGCTGTCGGCGTTCGCCCGTCAGGTGTACGCCGACATATGCCATCGTTAAAGATCAAATGTCGTGTGCCTGAAGTGAGTCGATCGGCGGTGCGGAAGTCGGACCTGCCGAGGTGCACGATGGTGCGCCGGGTGGATGGCCTGCCCGCACCCGGGCGGCGCAGGCAGGCCGAACATCAGCGGCTGACGGAACCCATCAGCCGGGCGGGAGGGAGAAGAGCACCGGGCGTCGCCAGCAGACCCGCTGCAAAGGGACCGTCACGTCAGTCCTGGCGGCTGGTCACCTCAATGAGGTGGTAACCGAACTGGGTCTTCACCGGCCCCTGGAGCACACCGACCGGGGCCGAGAAGACGACCGTGTCGAACTCGCGAACCATCTGCCCCGGACCGAACGAACCCAGGTCGCCGCCCTGGCTGCGGGAGGGACATGTGGAGTTCGCCTTTGCGACCTCGGCGAAATCAGCCCCAGCCTCGATCTGCGCCTTCAGCTCATTCGCCTTGTCTTCAGAGCCGACCAGAATGTGACGCGCAGTAGCCTGAGCCATCAGTTACATCCTTTCGAGTGCATATCAACGTCGCCGGGAAGCTGCCCCGAGGAACCTCCCAAGGGGCAGCGATCACGGCCCAACCTGTCGCCGCACCCTGCGCCTCCCACGGGCGCGGCGCCTCATGCGACGACAACCACCATCGAATCGTCTCACGCGCTACCGCTAAGGCTGACTTCTGGGTGGTCGGCACCCGCGAGCACCTGTGCCGCCACCAGGGGCAGTGGAGCGCCGCAGCCCCGTCGTCTCCTGACCGCTACGTCTACGGCTCGCTCTCGTCCTTGCCAGGCCGTCGCGCCCCCGAGCCCTGGCGAGTCGGCCGGCGTTGGTGCGGAAGTCGGGCATGCCGAGGTGGACGCTGGTGTGCCGGGGCGGCGAGGCCCGGTCGGTGGGTTGCACGGTCGACGGGCTTGCCGGTGCCGGACAGGCCTGTCCCGGCTCCAGCGGAGCGGTCTCGGGTGCCGCATTCGTGATGCTGGTTGCTGCTTGTGTGGCGATAAGGCCGGGGCATCTGTATCGACTTCACTCTGGCGTGTTGTGTCAGCATGGTCCGACGACCTTCTGTCGTGTTGCGGGAGGCGGGTGACATTCGCGTTCCGGCAGCGACTGCGCGCATTCGGAGGATCTCGTCGTGATCCGCACCTCGCCGTCGACGGACACCCAGGTAGTACGCCCTACTTCGGTGCCTGGAAGCCGCCGATCTTCTGCTCGAGCAGTTCAGCCAGCCGCAGCGGGGTGCGGTCCTCGAACATCGGACCGATGACCTGCACTCCCACCGGCAGACCCTCGGGGGACCGGCCCGCTGGTATGGCGGTGGCTGGTAGGCCGGGCATGGTGGCCAGACCGGCCCAGACTAGCTGGTCGAAGTACGGGTACTCGACGCCGTCGATGTCGATCCGGCGTTCCAGCGGATTGGGGTTGTGGTCGTGCGGGAACGCGGGAGTCGGCGTGATCGGACACACCACGGCATCGAACTCGGCGAAGAGCTGCCGCCAGCCGTGGCGGTGGAGCTCACGACGGCTGTTCGCCTCGATCCAGTCGCGGTGGCTCAACACCATCCCGCGCAGCAGCGCCGCATCGAGACTCTGGTCGTCCGCGCTCAGTCCGGCGGCGCGGGTCCGCAGCTGCTCGTAGGAGTCGACGGGAAAACGTGCGACAGAGCCCGAAAACATCAACTGCCTGTAAAGCATCGCGGCTTCGGTCAGATCGGGCAGCAGCGGACTGTGCCGTTCGACGCGGGCGCCGCCGTCGACAAGCGCGTCGGCCACCCGGTTCACGCCCGCCCGCACAGCGGACCCGGTCGCAATGAGCGGATGCTCGTCAAGGACCAAGACCCGGAAGTCGCCGAGCCGCTCGTGGCGCGCGGGCGGCAGCGTCACGTCGTACGCCTTGCCGAGCGTCAGCGGGTCCGGTCCGGCCATGACGTCGAGCAGGAGCGTGAGGTCGCGGGCAGTGCGCGCCATCGGACCGACGACGGCGAGGTCGAGGTCGACCGGCAATGGCGGTGCCGGCGGCGCGACCATGCCGCGGGTTGCCGCCAGTCCGAGTGTCGGCTTGTGCGCATAGATGCCGCAGAAATGCGCGGGGGTGCGCAGCGAACCGGCGAGGTCGGAGCCGATCGACAACGCGCCGAACCCGGACGCCAGGGCCGCCGCTGATCCGCCCGAGGACCCACCCGACGTGCGACCGTGATCCCACGGATTGTTAGTGGTGCCGTAGATCTCGTTGAAGCTCTGGATATCTTGCAGCCCCAAGGGCACATTGGTCTTACCCAGCACCACCGCGCCCGCGGCCTTGAGCCGCGACACCTGTACCGCGTCCTCGGCCGGCATGTAGTCCCGGTGTTGCGGCATGCCCCAGGTCGTGGGCAGCCCGGCGATGTTGTAGGACTCTTTGACCGTCACCGGAATGCCGAGCAGCGGCCGGTCCTCGCCGCGGGCGCGCGCCTGATCGGCACCGCGCGCGGCGGCCCGTGCACGGTCGAAGTCCGGCACACAGATCGCGTTGATCGCCTTGTCGTCCCGCTCGATACGGGCGATCGCCTCGTCGGTCAGTTCCGCCGAGGTCACTTCACCGGCGCGCAGGGCAGCCGCGAGTTCTTCGGCCGTCTGAAAGTTCCACTCCATGAATCGGACCGTACCGACCTCTGGAATGGGCCACAAAATACCGCTTCGCGCAACGGGATGGATGGCTCAATACTCGTCATGTTCCTCCCCGGCCAAGACAATTCGCCGACCGCTCGCGATGGCGACGACCTGCTGGAGTTGCTGGTCGCTACGAAGCTGCTGGTCGCCACGGAGCTGCTGGCCCGCGCGGAGTGGGACACGGCGAAGGAGACCGTCAAGCATTGGCGCATCCTCCGACACGCCCGCTGCAGCCCCAACTGGCACACGTCAGCTGCCAAGGCGGTCCTCACCGTGGAGAGGCAACGCCGGAAATACTCAGTGATCAGCGCGAGCTCGGCGGACGTCGATCGCTAGGGGCTACTGCTGCGTGGCGTCGACGTCGTGTGAAAGGACCCGGACCGGCGAGGTGTGGAGTTGCCCCGGCCTGACAGACACCGATGGGCTTGCGAGCTATTCGGCTGCGTAGAGCACTCCATGTGGTGTCTTCGTGGTGTGACGACGTTCGAACTCGGCTGGGCCGAGTTGGCCGTTCGCCGAATGGCGGCGTCGGGGGTTGTGGAAGCCTTCGATCGGCGCCCTTTCCGCCGCCCGCTGGAAAGATCAGGACGAGTACGACCACGGCCGTCGCCTCGGCTTCATCACCGACGACGACCACCAGGCCGAGCGGGAAGTCACCCGCCGCCTCGATACGGCCACACTGCGCCAGGTGACCCACTGGCTTGAGCGCACCCGCGCCGCGGCACTCGCGCTGCGCGGCACCGGACAGATCCCGCCCCCCAGGCTGGCGGCGCGCCGTGGCCGGATCTGAGGCCGGTGCAGCCAGCCCGCGCCCGCCGTACGGAAAGAGGCCGGCTCACCTTGCGGTGGTGCCGGCCTTTTTGCTGCCGTCCGGCGGGCGCCTGCTCGGCCGGCCGTCGGACGGACGGGAAGCAGCTCAACCGCGCGGAGTACCTCCGCCACCTGGCTCAGCGGCGCGGGTAGTCGAGGCCACGGTCGGCCTTCGGTACTGCCGGCCCCAGCGCGCCGCCGAAGTCCGGGTATCGCAGGGAGAGCCTGCTCGCAGGCGGACGCCCGCAGCCCGGTGGCCGGGTGGCCAAGGGCTGCGGGCGTCCGCCGGACGGTGTGTCAGCGGCGGGCGGCGCGGCGGCGGCTGAAGACCACTGCGCCGGCGCCGAGGGCGAGCAGGGCGACGCCGCCGACGGCGGTCGCGATCATCTGTCCGCCGTCGCTACCGGTGCTGGCCAGGACAGGGGCGGGCTTGTCCGAGACCGGCTTGACCGAGGGCGTGCCGACCGGCTCGGAAGCGGAGGGGGCCGGTGCCGATGGCGCCGAGCTCGGGTGGCCCGTCCGGGTCGGAGTACTTGGCGAGTGCGATGGCTTGGGGGAGGCGGACGGCGGAACCGAGGCGCTGGGCGACGGCGAGCCGGCTGGGTGGCTCGGCGGCACCGGGTTCGGGCTCACCGGTGCGGACGGGCTGCTTGAGGGGGTCGGCTGGCAGGCGGAGCCGCCGTTCCACGCGGTGATCAGGTTGCGCGGGACGACGGTGTCGGGGAAGTGCGGTGCCGGGTTGCTGACACCGTCGAACTTCTGGTCGCCGGCGTACAGGTCGATCTGGCCGAAGCACTTCGGCAGATGCGCGCTGACGTCCAGGGTGGCCTGGGGGCGGTCGTGGTTGAGCGTGGTGGTGGCCCAGCCGAGGAAGGTCTGGGTGCCCGAGGTCCCCCAGTCCGGACCCTCGGTGCTGTAGGAGGCCAGTGAGACCTTGTAGTCGCAGCCCGGCGAGGTCTCGCCGACGAGGCGGACCTGGATGGTGCCGTGCGGCTCGGACATCCGGCCGCCGTTGATCCAGTGGCTGCCGCCGTCGACCGAGTACTGCACGGCGACCTCGCCGCAGTCGTGCATGACGGCGTGTGCGGTTCCGGCGGTGAGGACCGGGGCGCCCACGGCTATGCCGAGGGCCGCCAGAGCCGGAAGAGTCCGGCGCAGGGGGTGGTGCACTTTCGGTAACTCCCTGACGATAGGTACAAAGTGGTTGGGGGGTCACTGCTCAGCTGTCCGGTACATGCGACTCGGCCGGATCTGAGTCTGTGTGAGGAGGGTCACGGTACACGACGTGCCCGATCCACCGACTACCGGGCCCACGGCCCTACGTGACAGAACGTCAGTCGCAAAGTGGCCGCTCGCCTTCCTCGGCTCGAAAAGGCGGGCCGAGGGGTGAACCGACGGGAGGAGCGGCTTTCCACTCCTGCTGGCGACGGCACTGAAGCGCTTGAAACGACGACTACGAATGTGAACACTAGTGCGTGCCAGAGCAAGATCCTTGTCTGGCCCCGAACCCGTCTTCTGAGTAGCGGAAGAGGTACACCCATGTCTCGCACCCGTATTGCAGCAGTTCTGGCTGCCTTCGCGGCAACCGTCGTCGTGTCGGTCGGCGCTGCCACGGCCCCCGTAAAGCCGGTGACCATGGCCGATACGAGCTGGGGCGACGTAGCCGCACCGACCGGATCGGCAGCGGCGCCGACCGGTCATGCGGTTGCCCTCGTCGACGACATGTCCTGGTGATCAGCTGACGGCGACCGCTCACCCGAACACCGCGCCCGGATGCGCTGCAGCCGGGCGCCCATCGGACCCGAGTCGCACAACCGGGCCATCACCGGCGGGGCGCACTCCGAGGCAGGCCCGGACCCATAAGCCGCCCCCGCTGACCTGCGGTCCGTCAGAACCGGCCGACGGCTCGCGCGTTGCGGGCCAGGGCGTAGCGGCGGCAGGCGAGCAGCTGCTCGGCGACGTAGCCAGGCACAGCCTCCGGAGCGAGCAGCCCGGCTCGCGCCGGACGGTCAGCTGCTGCCGCGCCAGGTCGTGCCCCCGGGCGGCCATTGCCCGCCACGCGTCGACCGGATATCCGCCCGGGCCCGGCGCGGCCTCCGGCTCGGCGGTGGGCGCGTCCGGCCGCTCGCGCAGATCGGCGACGGCCGCCGCGACTTCGGTCTGCCCGCCTGGGACCTGGTGGTGGTGGACGAGGCGCACCGAACCACCAGATCGGACGGCAAGCCGTGGGCGGGCCGTCCGCGACGACGACCAGGTGCCCGCCGCCCGGCGCTGGTACTTCACCGCCACCCCGCGGTCGACGGGACCCGAGTCCCGCACGAGGTCGTCGACGTCGCCGAAGGCACCATGATCTGCTCGATGGACGACGAACGGATCTACGGCCCCACCGTCTACCGCTGGTCGCTCGGGCAGGGCACCGAGCACGGCTACCTCGCTGACTACCGCGTCCTCGTACCGCTGGTCACGGACGAGGACCTGTGCGAACTGCTCGACCTGCCCGCCGTCGCCGGCCTCAAGGCGCAGCGCTCCAACGAGGACCTGTTCCGCCGCGCGCGTTGCAGATCGCGGTGTTGCGCGCGGTCGCCGACCTCGGCCTGCGCCGGGTCATCACCTTCCATTCCCGGATCGGCTCCGCCCGCGCGTTCGCCACCGACCCGCTGGAGGCCGCCGAGTTACTGAAGGACGAGGACCGGCCGGAGCGGCTGTGGGCCCGGGCCGTGGCCGGCACGGACCGGCTCGAGGACCGCCGCGCAGCGTTCAAGGACTTTGCCGCTGGGCCCGCAGGAGACGTCGAACAAGGCGCTGCGCCCGGCCTCCGCCACGTCACCTACGGCCCTTTCAGCCTCCCGCTCGACCTCCTGAACATCCCTCGCCGGCTCGTCTACAAGATCACCGAAGCTTTGAAACGCCCCCGGCATCAGTCTGGGGAGGTAAACCTGCGGGCCAATGCGGGCGGCGGGCAGATCACTCGGTGGACTGATGCTCTCCGCCCACGCCGCGTGACACCGTTCCGGGCATGGACACCACGCCGTTCGCAAGCCGAGATGCACTGACGCGCCGTCGCATTCTGGGTACCGCAATGGCCTTGGGCGCCGCGGCCCCGCTCGGCCTGGCCTCCACCTCCCGGGCGGCCTCCGCGGCCGCCCCCGGGAGGCTCACCCTGCCCGAGCCCACCGGCCCACACCCCGTCGGCATGGTCGCCCTGCACCTGCTCGACACCTCCCGGCCGGACCCGGCGGCCGGGGCGGGCCACTACCGCGAGTTGATGGCGAGCGTCTGGTACCCCGCCCGGGACGTCGACGACTACCCGCTCGCCCCCTGGATGGCCGAAGGCGCCATGCGCGCCTTCCTCGACGACGTCGGCTTCCCGCTCCCTCCGTCCCTCGCCCTGCTCACGTCGGGCCACCTGGGCGCGCCCGTCCACCGGTGCGGCCACCGCCTGCCCGTCGTCGTCTACTCACACGGCTCGGGCAGCCACCGGGCCGACCACACGATCATGGTCCAGGAACTCGCCAGCCACGGCTACGTCGTGGTCACCGTCGACCACACCTACGACGGCTTCACCGAGTTCCCCGACGGCCGCGTCGTCCCCCAGATCAGGGACTCCACGCACCCGACGCTGTCCCCGATGGACTATGCCACCGACGCACGCTTCGTGCTCGACTGCGTCCAGGACCTCGCCGCCGGACGCAACCCCGACGTCGACAACCTCGCGCTCCCCGACGGCCTGCTCGGCACCCTCGACCCGCTCGACATCGGCATGTTCGGCTGGTCGAAGGGAGGCAGGGCCACCGCCTGTGTCATGCTGGCCGATCAGCGGGTGCGGGCCGGGCTGAGCCTGGACGGACCGATGCAGCCCGGACCGATGCCCACGATCACCACCGACCTCGACCGGCCGTTCATGATGATGACCGCCAGGTTCACCCGCGCCCAGGACCCGAACGTGGCCGTGTTCTGGTCCCATCTGAAGGGCTGGCGGCTCAACGTCCAGGCCGACGGCGCAACCCACCAGTCCTACGGCGACACCCAGGTGCTAATGCCACAGCTGGCGAAGCTGGTCGGCATGAGCGACCAGCAGCTGAAGAACTGGATCGGCACCCTCGATCCCGCCCGCGCGGTGAAGATCCAGCAGGCATACCCGCTCGCCTTCTTCGACCAGCACCTGTGCCACCACCGGGGCCACCTGCTCGACGGGCCGTCGCGGGCCTTCCCCGAAGTGCACTACCTGCCGTAATGGCAGCGGACGGACCGCGGCGCCACGGGGGTGCGCCGCGGTCCGTGCGGGATCTCGGCGTAGGTCGCTGGACCGTCTGGAACGGGGCGGGGCCCGAGGGTCGCGGGCGGCCTGCAGGGGGCGGTTGGCGGGGCCTGGGCGGTCTTTTCGCTGCTCGGTGTGCGGCCGGCGGTCGTGTGTGGGTGGTGTCGGTGTTCTACGTGGGTCGGATGGCGTGGTCGCAGTGTGGGCAGATGCGGCTGCTCAGTTCGGGTGGCGACCAGTGTTGGCCGGGTTTGCTTGGCTGCCACGCGTTTCTGACCATATCGGCGGTGTCGAGGCCGCAGGCGGTGACCGGGCCGGGGGCGCTCGGCATGTCGGGATCGGACGCGGCCGCGTGCACCACCACGTGGGCCGAGCCAGGGTTCTCCAGGACGACGATCATGCTCACCCTCCCAGCTTCGGCGCACCGCGGCCGGGCCGCACCCGCTCGTGCGGCCGACTGGCCGGAAGCGTGACCTGTTGTGCCTGCGTGGCGGGTCGGTGGTTCGCCGGTTGGTTGTGTGCGGGCTGGGTGAGAGCCCTGCATGGGCCGGATGCGGGCACCGCTGGTTACCGGGTTGAGTACGCGCCAGGCGCCCTCGAGCGGCCCGCATGGCCGACCCTTTTGCCAATCCGCGGTGCTGTGCCCGTCTGCGGGTGACGCCGTAGGCGCCACCTCCAACCCCGCACGCAGGGGCCGCAGGGCCCCGGCAACCTCTGGCGTGACCGCTACGAGCGGTGTTGCGAGGAGCTGGGTCCAACGTGTCCCGGTGCCGCCGGATTCCGTCCGAGTCCACCCCGCGCAGGTCCTCCCCGGCGCGGCCGGCGAAGGTGCGCGGGTTTGCCAGCTCCCAGTCGGCGGGGGTGACGACGAAGTCGAGGTCGCCGGGCTCGCGGGCGGCCTTGCCGTACCAGGCGGTGAGCAGCACCGAGCCGCGCAGCACCAGGTGGTCGGTCCAAGGCGAGGCGGCGACAGCGGCGAGCACGGTGTCCAGCGCCTTGCGGCGTGCGCCGTACCAGCGGGCGCCGACGGCCGGGTCGTCGAATGCGGAGCCGCCGGCGCGCATCGCTTTCACGTAGCCGCGCAGCGACGGGTCGAATACTGCACGCTGCACGGTCCGTTCGTCGGCCACCGGGTAGAGCGAGCGGGGGAGGTCGAGGTTCGCGCGCTCCTCGTCGGTCGGTCGGCGGGCCGGCACGCGCAGGGCGGCGACCCACGGCCCGTACGTAGCCCAGGGTGTTCCAGTTGTTGGTCATCGGTGCGGCCTTTTGTCGAGCCAGCCGGCGTCGAGCTCCTCGGCGGTGTCGACCACCGCGAGCCCGTTCGACGGACTGTATGTGGTGGCCGGACAGGTCGTGCAGCAGGAGGGCGAGGCGGTGGCCGGCGGTGGCCGATCCGACCAGGCGGCAGCGCTGGGTGATGAAGGTTCCGCACGTGCCAGCGGTCAGATGTCCCCTGGCCCTGGGATCGCGAACAGCGCCGGGTTGGAATACGGACCCTTCACCAGTCGAGCAGCAGGCGATGATCGACGCCGCACCCGAAGCCTTCGCGTTCTTCACGGGCCAGGCGCCCGGGTGCCGGATCGACTCTTCCGAGTGGAGCCATGCCGCCTTTTCGCCTCCCGATCGAGGTCGCGCTCGCCAAGCCCATCGAGCAGCTGCCCGCCAGCACCGAAGGCAGCCTCGCAGAACCGAAAGCCGACGGTGGCGCGCCATCGTGGCATTCACCTCAGGCCGCGCGGTTCTCGGTGCGTTCGACCAGTTGGCCGTTCTCGAAGCGGGCACCCGTGCGGGACCAGGTGGGCGCCGGTGATCGCACGCCAGCGGGTCCGGCCGGACTCGACGAGCTCAGCAGGGTGGTGAAGATCGTGCTGAAGGCGATGACCGCGTCGATCGGGCCGCCCGTGTCCGTATGGACCACCGCTCGGGTTGGCGTGCCTGCGGCGGGCTTCTTCTCCCCCGCGTCCGGCTGGAGCCGGCCGCGCGAGGTGGTGTGGGCCCCGGCTCCCGTAGCGGTGGGCTGGCGTCCGTAATCCGGTTACGTTGATAGAGCACCTGGTCAGAGGGGGGTAACAAACCGTAACCCACTGGGGACGCTGCATGACTGGCCTGACCGTCATCCTGCTGCTCGTGGTCCTGGCCACGGCTGTGGCGACCGGTGCCCGGCGCTGGAGCTTGCCCGCTCCCTCGCTCCTCGTCATTGCCGGTCTGGTCGTCGGGCTCATGCCCTGGGTTCCCGAGGTCCGCCTGCCGCCTCACGTGATCAGCGTGCTGGTGCTGCCGCCACTGCTCTACGCCGCGGCCGGGGAAATGTCTGTCCGCGACCTGCGCAGCGTGTGGCGGCCTGTGACCGGCCTGGTCTTCGGTCTGGTCCTGGCCTCGGCCGTCGTCGTCGGGTACGTCGCCCGAGCGATCACTCCACTCACCACCGCGACCGCGTTGATCCTTGGCGCCGTCCTGGCCAGCACCGACCCCGTGGCCGTTACCGCACTCGGCCGGCGCCTGTCCCTCCCACCGCGCGTGCAGGCCATGGTGCAGGCGGAAAGCCTGTTCAACGACGCCACGTCGCTGGTTCTGTACAAGGTCGCCGTGGCGACCGCGGTTTCCGGCAGCGCCATCACCGTGTCCGGGACCGTCGAGCAGTTCCTGATCCTCGCGGGCGGAGGAGCCCTCATCGGCGCGGCGGTCGCCGCAGTGGTGACCCTCATCCGCAGACGGACCGAGGACCCCGTGCTGGAGACCGTCATCGCACTGGTCACTCCGTACGCCTCGTACGTCATCGCGGAGGACTTGCACGCCTCCGGCGTGACGGCCGTCATCGTGTCCGGGGTGGTCCTCGGCAGTACGGGCCACAAGGTCAGCAATGCCCCCGTCCGTCTCCAGATCCACGCCGTCTACGACACCGTGACTTTCCTGCTGGAGAGCGCCGTCTTCGCCCTCATCGGTCTCGAGCTCCCCTCCGCCGTCCGTCACCTCACGCACGACGAGCACGGCTGGCCGCTGTGGGTGCCGGTGATCGCCTTCACCGTGCTGGCGATCCGTCTGCTGTGGATCTTCCCGCTGTCCGCCCTGATCCAGTACCGGCAGAAGGAGGGCGACAGTCGCCTCTCCTGGCGCGTTCCGGCCGTCCTGTCCTGGGCGGGCACCCGAGGCGTCATGCCGCTGGCCGCCGCGCTCTCCATCCCCCTGGTCACCCACACAGGGGCGCCGCTGCCGCACCGGGCGCTCATCCTCACGCTCACCACCGGGACCATCGCGCTCACCGTTGTTTTCCAGGGGTTCACCCTCGCTCCTGTCGTCCGCCGCTCGGGCATCGCTCTGGAACCGGAGCACACCGCCCGCGAGGAGGCCCGGACCCGCCGACACATTGCCCACACCGCTCTCGAAGAGCTCAAACAGCTCGGCGATCTGGATGAGCTCGCCGAACTGGGCGCCGCCGCTGAGACTGCCTTGAAACAGGCGCGTCGCCATCTGGAGGCGCGCATCCACCAAGCGGAAGATGCCCACTACAGCGACCCGGACGCCCGTCCCGCCGACGCCTACCGCGAGATACGCCGGACACTCATCGGCATTGAGGCGGCCGAGCTCCAGCGCCTCTACGAAGCAAACATGATCAGCAACGCCACCCGGCGCCGGATCCAGCGCGAACTCGACCTCGAGGAAGCCAGTCTCCGTGCCCGTGACTGACGGGTCTGTACGGTCTTCTTCGGTGTAACCCGGTTGGGTTGAGTCAGCGGGGACGACGGAGAAGCGGCCGTCGAAAGCGATCTCGAAGGCGTTGAGTGCGGCTTCCCAGCGGGTCAAGGCTGGAGCCGGACTGGGGCCGCTCCTACCGGCGCCTGCTCGCCTACCTCGCGGCCGGCGGAATCCTCGTCGGCCCCGCAATCGCACCGGCGGCGAGGCGGACCCCGCGTTCCGGCCTGGCACGTGGCTGCGCAAGCAGGACGAGGCCTGCGCAGACGGGAAGCTGACCGAGCAGCAGACTGCGCTCCTGGACGCGCTCCACGGGCACATGGCCGAGACCGTCACCGGCTGACCCCGACCTTACGCCCCGCCGTCCCGGCCGCCCGGCGGCGGACCGTTCTCGGAGAACGCGCGCACGGCCGCTTCGGGGATGCGCTCCCGGTTGCGGCGGGCATCAGCACGCAACGGGCTCGGCTGGGTGGTCAAGGCTGCTCCCTCCGTCAGGGGATCGGTCTGCTTGGACAACCGGGGAGCTCCCCGGTTATTGTGGCAGTCAACCGGGGAGCTCCCCGGTTATTGGCCGACGCCAGTACGCTTGAGAAGGAGAATTCTCATGACTTCCCCGAAGACCGTCTTGATCACCGGCACGTCCTCCGGCATCGGCCTGGCCACCGCCATCGGCGCCGCCCGGGCCGGCTGGATGACCATCGCCACCATGCGCGACATGGGCAAGGCCGATGCGCTGTTGAAGGCGGCCGCCGAGAACGGCGTCGGTGACCGCATCCAGGTCAAGCGCCTGGACGTGGTCGACCCCGGGAGCATCGCCGCCTGCCTGGACGAGGTGATCGCCGAGCACGGCCGCCTCGACGCCCTGGTCAACAACGCAGGCGCCGCCCAGGTCGGCACCATCGAGCTGATGAGCGTCGACGAGGTCCGGGCCGCCATGGAGGTCAACTTCTTCGGTGTGGTGGCCACCACCCGCGCCGCCCTGCCGTACCTGCGCGCCACCCAGGGCCGCGTGATCACCGTCACCAGTGTCGGCGGCGTCGTCGGCCAACCCTTCAACGAGGCGTACTGCGCGGCCAAGTTCGCCGTCGAGGGCTTCATGGAGTCGCTCGCCCCCGTCGCCGCCACCGTCGGCGTCGACGTCGCCGTGGTCGAACCGGGCGCGGTCGCGAGCGAGTTCGTCGCCAACCTCGGCCTGGACGTCCCTGCTCTGCTCGCCGCGGCCGGGCCCTACGCCCCGGCCCTTGAGGCGTACGTCGCCCGCACCCGGCAGTCCTTCGGTAACGCCCAGACCCCGGCCGAGGCCGCCACCCCGATCATCGAGGCCCTGACCAGCGACCGCCCGGCCTTCCGCATCCAGACCTCCGAGTGGGCCCGCGACTTCGTCGCCACCACGCTCGCCGACCTCGACGGCTCCGCCGTCCAGACCCTCACCGGCACCTGGGTCCGCTGAACGACTCCGCAAGGGGTCTCCGCTGGTCCCGCGGTGTTATGGCTCGGTGTTGAGGTACTCGAAGCCTCAGGCACCGCAGGTGTACCCCCATGGGGCGTCAGCCAGCTCTGCTCCTGGCCTCCTGGAGCTGGTCGACGGTGGCCGGGGAGTGTGGGAGGCAACGACGGCCGCCGCGTTCACGGCCGCCGGGAACGACGTCGTCCGAGACGGGGGCGGCCGTCATGCTGCAAGTTCTCCGACTTCGCGGCGCCGGCTGCGGCGCTGTCCAGCCATGATGGATCCTGAGAGCCGTTTGAGACGGGAGGCTGCGAATGATTCAGATCGCCGACATCCGGGAGTGGCGCGAGCACGCTGTCGTCGACCAGAACGGCAAGAAGATCGGAACTCTCGAGTCCGTGTATGTCGACACGGCCACCGATGATCCCGCGTTCGCCACCGTCATGGTCGGGTTGCCGACCCGCCACCGCCTGGTCTTCGTCCCATTGGCCGGTGCCACTGTGGGTCCCGGCTATGTTCGGGTCGCCCATTCCAAGGCGTTGGTGAAGGATGCCCCCTGGATCGGCATCGATGGTGTCCTGCCGGCCGAGGAGGAGCCCTCGGTGTTCGCCCACTACCGGCTCGACTACGTGCCCGGTGCGGGTGGCGAACGCCGCCTCGCCCGGCGCTGACGTGTGAGGAGGGCTGTGTCCACGGTGTGGATTCTGGTTCTGCTCCTGGCGGCCGTGGTCCTCGGTTTCATTGGTGCTCTTGCCAAAGGCCTGTTCTACCTGCTGGTCGTTGCCGTGGTCGTCTTCGTCGCGGCTCTTGTGCTGGCTGGTGCGCGTGTCCGTCGAACCGGCCGCCGGCCCACTCGTTGACCCCGATGGGATGCACCGGGGTCACGGGGGTTTGCTCGGCGTTGCCGCTGCCACCAGGTGGCGGCTGCCGTTCAACCTCGCAGTAGCCGAGAAGGGGAGAGGCACAGTGGCCACGCCGGTGGTGGGGCGACCTGCCCGCCCACCTGGTCACCAAGAGCCAGCCCGCCGACTTCGACCTGCCCGTGCCCTTGCGCCACCGACCACACCGCCATGGAGCGGCAGCCGGGCTGCTCAGGTTGTCTGGGTGCGCTGGGGTTCGTAGGTCCGGGCCGGCGGCCTCATTGAGCACTGTAGGACTGGTCGCGAGCCGGCAATCGCAGATCGGCGGGCGGTCAACCGGTTTGGCTAGCCGCCTGTGCTGTAGGGCTTGCTCGCTTTCACGGGCTTTGGTCCGCGAGTGTGACCTTCCGGCCGGTTCGTGCCGCCTCTCGGATCTGTTCCAGCATGCGGTGCCGACGGACGGCGTGCCGGAAGTCGGGGACGCCGTCCGTGCCCGGTGCGAGGGTTCCGGTGATCTGGTCGCGGAGAAGCGCATACTCGTGGGCGACGTTGTAGGTGGGCTCGGCGGATCGTTCGGTCCAGTGCGTCAGCGACCGCTGATAGCGGGCGGGGACCGGAAGTTCGGCCAAGCCGCTGTCGTCGCCTCGGGCGCCGTACAGGCGTAGCCGCCCCATCCACCACAGGCCGTGGTCGGCCTTCACGACGAGATCGCCCTGGGTGCCGTTGATCTCCCAGTGGAAGCTGGTGGCGCGGGATGTGCCGCCGCGGAAGTGCATCGCGACCACGGCCCCCGAGTCGAGCAGACCGGTCACGGCGATCTGGTCCTCGGTACTCTTGGCCGCGACCGCCCCGCTCGTCACGTGGGTGACCTCGGGACGCGGGTTCTCGATGCGAGCCGATACTTCGCGGAACTCGCCGAGCACCATGGTCAGCGCATCGACCGAGTGTCCGAAGGGGATCGACAGAAGTGTGGCACCGCTCGTGACGTCCAGCACGTACGCGTGGTCGTCGTCGTAGGTGGCGCCCCAGGGCCGGCCCGACCCGAGCATGCTGGTCGACAGCACGCGCCCCGCGTAGCCCTCGGCGACCAGGTCGCGCAGATACCGAAGCGGCGGAGCCGACCGGGCCTGCAGGCCGACGGCCGTCAGCAGCCCGCCGAGGTGCGCGCGGTCGGCCAGCTCCTCAGCCTGCGCGAGGTCGGCGCCGAGCGGCCACTCGCTGAACACCATTTTTCCCGCTTCGAGCGCAGGCCGGATGAGTTCCAGGCGCTGGGGGACCCGCACCGTCACGACCACGAGGTCGACTTCCTCACTGCGGGCCAGCTCCTCCGCGTTGCTGAAGGCCAGCGGTACCGCGTACTTCTCGCCGGCCGCGCGCGCCGATTCGGCGCTGCTGGCGCTGAGGGCCCGCAACGGAAGTGGGCGAGCATGCCGGGCGCGTCGAAGTGCTGGGCACGCACGACTCGTTGGCTGGCGGCCATCCGGACCGGCACGGCCGAGCGGGGATCGGCGGCCAGGGCCTGGGATCTCCGCTGGGCTGCCTCCAGGGCCAGGGCATTGGTCGGGTCGGCTGCGACCTCGCTGCCACGAATGGTGGCGACGACCTTGCGCGGGTCGACGGTCGCGACCGCCGTATGCGCTGCCAGGGGGACGAGCGGGGCCAAGGTGAGCATCTGGAAGTCATCCGGCAGCGCCGAGAGCAGGAAGTCTTCGGCTCGTCGTATTTGCGCGAACCCTGTCGGGGCCGGGGTCACGAACCGGTCGGTGCGATAGCGCCGCATCACCTCGGCCGGGGTGAGCCGATCGGCGCGGCGTCGGAAGACTTCCAGGAGCAGTGTGGTCAGATCCGTCCCGGTCAGCCCCTTGGCCAGCAGGTCCAGCAGTTCCGGTCCGCCTGCCTTAGCCAGAACTCGGTGCAACGCAGGACCGGCCGAGTATTTATGCCGCCGCTCGGTCAGGCTCCATCAGGGCTCCGCGCTCGAAGCGGGCTCCAGCGCGGACGAGCGGGGCGAGGTGGGCGCCGTTGACGGCCCGCCAACGGGCCTGGGCCGACTCGACGAGCTTGAACACATCGCCAGGCCGGCGGCGCGAGAGCCGGCGCCCTTGGTGACTTTCGTGTGGAGCCGGACGGTGGCGAAGGTCGACTCGATCGGGTTGGTGGTCCGCAGATGGACCCAGTGCTCCGCCGGGTAGTCGTAGAACTCCCGCAGCACGTCCTGGTCGTCGGTGATCTTCTTGACGGCCTTGGGAAACCTCGCCCCGTAGAGCTTGGCAAAGGTCTGGACGGCCTGTTCGGCGTGCTCGCGGTCCTCGGCGTTGTAGATGTCCTGGATCGCCTTCTTCGCCGCCGGTTGGGCCGACTTCGGCATGGCGTCCAGGGCATTGGCCGTTTTGTGGACCCAGCATCTTTGTTCGCGCGTGTCGGGGAAGACCTCGCGCAGGGCCTTCCAGAACCCGAGCGCCCCGTCGCCGACCGCCAGCACAGGCGCGCGCATACCCCGTCTCACGCAGTCCCGCAGCAGCGAGGCCCACGACTCGGCCGACTCCCGGTAGCCGTCCGCCATCGCGACCAGTTCCTTGGTGCCATCCGTGCGGACCCCGATCACGACCAGGACGGCGGCCTTGGCTTCGTCCAGGCGTATGCGCAGGTGGATGCCATCGACCCAGACATAGACGTAGTCGGTGCCGGACAGGTCACGATCCTGGAAGGCGGCATGGTCGGCCTGCCACTGGGTGGTCAGCCGGGTGACCGTAGCCGGAGAGAGCCCGGCCGAGCTGCCGAGGAACTGCTCCATCGCCGGGACGAAGTCCCCGGAGGACAGGCCGTGCAGGTAGAGCAGCGGCAGCACCTCCGCGATCTTCGGGGACTTGCGGCACCACGGCGGCAGGATCCCTGAGGAGAACCGCTTGCGCTCGCCGGTGGCCTCGTCAACGCGCTTGTCATTCACCCGCGGGGCCTTGACCTCGATCACGCCGGCGGCAGTGGTGACCTTCCGGGGCTGGTGGTAGCCGTTGCGGACCACCCGGCGCCGTCCCGTCTCGTCCTTCTCGTGGGTCAGCTCGGCGATGTAGGAGTTGACTTCGGCCTCCAGCGCGGCGGCCAGCATCCTCCTCGCGCCTTCGCGGACGATCTCGTCCAGCAGGGAGCCGTCCCGCGTGGTGCCGTCCTCGTTGACTACGGTGAGCACAGGGCGTGCCTTCCTGGCCGACGCTGCAACGTCGGCCTACTCGATGACCATCACAGGATCATTCGGGAAGGTACGCCCTCTGCGTTCCTCCCAGAGTCGATCCACAGGTCTTGAGCATTGCTCTCTGTCAAGTTAGCGTGTTGAGAGTTGAACTCTTCTCTGCACTTGTCAAGCGAGCGGCTGTGAATCCGTTGGATCTTGCTGCCTGAGCGTGACCGCCTTCGCGGCGAGCAGCGGAGTCTCCGCAAAAACCTGTTGGCGGACCACCACGACCACTGCTAGGTTTGCGGAGCCGTGCGAGAGAACGAGGAGGTGGTACCCGTGAACGCAGTATCGACATGGGTGCTCTCCTCCGTGGTCACGGTCGGACGATAGGTCGTCCGGGAGCGCCGTCTCTGAGCACTCCCGAAAGGCACGACCATGCGATTCACTTCTGAACAGCGCCTCGACGACGGCGTCCTCGAACGCGAATTCACCCTCGGCGAGATCCCCGGTGTCCTGTGGACGCCTGGATCCGCACCGGCCCCGCTGATCCTGATGGGCCACAACGGTGGCTTGCACAAGCGGGAATCCCGGCTGGTGGCCCGGGCCCGGCACTCCGCGGCGGAGTACGGCTACGCGGTGGCCGCCATCGACCACCCCGGGCACGGTGACCGGCCCCGTTCCGCCGTCGACGAGCAGGCTCGCGCCGACCTCCGCCGGGCGATGGCGGCCGGAGAGCCGGTCGACGAGATCTTCGAGTCCTTCATCGTCCCGCTGGTCGAAAAGGCGGTCCCGGAATGGCGGACCACTCTGGACGCCCTCCTTTCGCTGCCGGAGATCGGCGGCCCGGTCGGGTACTCGGGGATGACCGCCATCGGCATTCGGCTGGCGGTGGTCGAGCCGCGCATCTCGGCCGCCGGTTTCTTCGCCGGGGGTTTCGTGCCCCGCGCCCTGCGCGAGGAGGCCCGGCAGGTCACCATTCCGCTGCTGTTCCTGCTGCAGTGGGACGACGAAGGGAACGACCGGCAGCTGGCCCTGGACCTGTTCGACGCCTTCGGCACCAAGGAGAAGACGCTGCACGCCAATCTGGGCGGGCATGCCGGCACCCCGTGGTTCGAGGTGGACGACGGGGACCGGTTCTTCGCCCGGCACCTGAAGTGAGGCCGGGCTGTCAGGCCAGCAGCAGACGCTAGGCGGTGTCGGCCAGGCTGCAGCTCATCGAGGAAAGGTCTCGGCCCTCCTCGATGGTGGTGGCCAGCAGATGCACGACCGCCCCGATCGCGGTGGTACCGGCCATCGGCGGTACCAGCCGGTCGGGGCGGCGCGTCTCCAGATCGACGTCGGTGAAGGTCCCGTGGGTGTTGGTGTTGAACACACTGGACGACTCGATCTCGACGTCATCGGCCTGGGTGCGGATCAGGTGGCGTCCGCGGGAGCCATTCGGTCCGTGTTCTGGGTCGGGGCAGCAACCCGCCCGCATGCCGAGCACTACTGGCAGGAGGGGGTTATTCCTACCGTGCACTATTCCTGCCCCGCCGACCTGGAGTTCACTGCTGTGGGGCGGTCCGGCTCAGCGCCTCCGTGAAGGCTGTTGCGTGGCGGGCGATGTGTGCCGCGTCGGTGAGATAGAGGGAGTCGTGTCCGGCGGCGATGTGCTCGGCGAACGCGGCGGTGCCAGCGTCTGCTTGCTTATGCATGTAGCGGACCAGGTGTTCCAAGCGGTCCCGGGCCGTGTCGGCCAGCGCTGCGCGATCGTTGTCGTCAAGCTGGTAGGCGTCTGCGAGGAGTCGAAGTCGGCGGGACTGTTCCTCAATGGGCAGGGTGAAGTCGCCGTTGCCCGGATCGGTCAGCGGCACGAACCGGTAGGCGGCGTAGGCGAGGTCCCAGATACGAGGACCGGGGTGGGCGGTGTCGAAGTCGATGAACGCGACCGGCCTCCCGTCGTGGAAAACGCAGTTGTAGGGAGCGACGTCGCCGTGGCAGATCACCTCGGCCGGCTCGCGGCTGGGCAAGTACCAACTGGCGTCCGCCGCAGGGGTGAAGCTGACGGTGGCGTCGTGGTAATGCCGCAACATCACAGCCACGGCCTGCAAGGTCGCGTCTGATCGCACATAGTCCGGCAGCGGGTAGTTGGCGACATGACCGGGGAGGAAATCGAGGATTTCCCGGCCGTCGGCATCGAAGCCGTGAGCTCGTGGGGCACCGGCGAACCCCGCCTCCTTCAGGTGATCAAGCAGAGCGTGGACCGTGTGGGTCCACGGCCCCACGGGTCGTCGAACAGTCGAGCCGACCCGCACGACATGGTTGACGCCGCCTCCGGCCAGCACTTCTTCGTTCATCCGCTTGGGCTCTGTCATGGTGACTCCTTCCGGTTCCGCCCGGGTCGACTGTCATCGTCGACCCGGGCTGCGAGGTACTCAGCCCAGTCCGCCGGGCGTAGGTGACCCAGCGGATGGCGGTGTGGCGGTGCATGCCGGTCAGGGCGGCGAGGATGGGGCTGGGGAGGTCGGCGGCGAGGGCGGAGTTGCGGGCCGCCCGCACCCCCCGTGTCGGTTGAGCTTCTGCGTCATGGCGGAGTCGCGATGGGCTTTCCTGGGACCAAGCCCGGGAAAGCAGTCGGGGGCCTGGGGTGGCGTGGGCAAAACAGAGCTCGTGAGTCGGGCAGAGGATCTTCCACCAGCTGTTGCAGCAGCCCAGCCAGTCGTGGGGGCAGTAGGACGGGCTGTCGGCCGAGCATCAGGTGGGCGTGCTTGTCGCCGAGTTGCAGGTGGTCCGGTGTCAGATTGCAGAGCCTCTCTCAGAAGTCCAGTCGTTTGCAACAACTCATGAGACATGATCGCCGCAGGTGGGCCAGCGGGCGGCCGGGTGTTTCACGAGCCACCATCTATGAAACAACACCCGGCCGACCGTCAGTGACTATCGATGAGTGGAGAATCACTCTCAGGTACTTGCCGCTTCGCGGCAGCTTCGGGCGTGCAGGGCCTCCTTGACGGCGACGCACTCTGGCTGGCGATCATCGCGGCCCTTGACGCGGCCATCGGTCTCGTCTACTACACATGCCGTGCCGCCGTCCTCTCCGACGGCAGGCACAGCGCGTCGGAGGAACCCGCCGTTACACCCTGCCTGGTGGCGCTCACCCGCACCGCCGCCACGGCCCTCGGGTTCGCGCCCCAGCTCGTCCTGTCCATCGTCGGCGGTTAGCCGCGCACGTGCAGCCCGAAACCCGTGCGGCCCGCGGGCTCCAGCCCCTCCTTCAGGTGCAGCGAGGGGATCTCGTAGTCGCCGAAGTTCTGCCGCCGGAACGCGATCGGCTCGGTGGACTCCAGGGTGAGCAGGCGCTGCTCCCAGGCCTTGGCGACGTCCGGGTAGTCCTCGCCGGTCATCCGGTCGGTGCCGTACAGCACGAAGGGCGGCAGCACCTCGATGCCCGGGTAGTAGAGGATGCCGTGCTGGAACGGGAACAGCAGGTCGTCGATGGGGCCGTTGATCCCGCGAGCGGCGTAGTGCGACTCCGGGCCGCCGGCGGTTACCGACAGCAGAGCCCTCCTGCCCGCGAGGGTGCCTTCGCCGAAGCGCTCACCGTACTTGGTGTCGTTGTGCTCGCCGACGCCGTACGCGAAGCGGTAGGTGAACACCCGGTCCACCCAGCCCTTGAGGATCGCGGGCATCGTGTACCACCACAGCGGGAACTGGAAGATGATCGTGTCGGCCCAGAGCAGCTTCTCCTGCTCGGCGAGGACGTCCGGGGTGAGCGTCCCGGCATCGAAGGCCCGGCCCGAGTCCAGGGCGACCTTCAGCGGACTTGAGGCCTCGGGGCCGTAGTCCGCGGCGTCCACGACCGCCTTCCAGTTCATCGCGTACAGATCGCTCACCCGTACCTCGTGTCCGGCGGTCTCCAATGTGGACACCGCGAGGTCCTTCAGCGAGCTGTTGAGTGACTTCGGCTCTGGGTGGGCGTAGACAATCAGCGTCTTCATGGGAACTCCTTCGGATCGGGTGCCTTCGATTCTGGGTGCCGCGGCGCCCGGCGTTCAGGGCCGCCTCTTCCATCGGACGGGACTTCCTGGTAACGGCAGGACCACCTTCACGGGCGCAGCCGAGGCCATACTGGGGGCATGGACGATCTTGCGGGCTTCCTTCGGACGAGGCGTTCCCGGGTCGACCCGGCGGTCGTTGGCATCCCCACCGACAGCCGCCGCCGGGTCGAAGGGTTGCGCCGCGAAGAGGTCGCGCACCTGTCCGGAGTCAGCGTCGACTACTACATACGCCTGGAGCAGGGCCGCGCGACCCAGCCCTCCGAGCAGGTCCTCGACGCGCTCGCCCGCGTCCTCGACCTCGACGAAACGGAACGCGGGCACCTCTACCGCCTCGCCCGGCAGCGCCGCCGCCGCGCGAAGACGCCGGGCGGCCGGGTCCGGCCGGAGCTGCTGCGCGTCCTCGACCTGGTTGCCGACGCACCCGCGCTGATCATGGACCACCGCCTGGACGTACTCGCCGGGAACCGGCTCGCGGGGCTCCTCTTCGGTCGGCCGATGCCGGGCCTGAACACCGCCCGGCACATCTTTCTTGAGGAAGCCGAGCGCGGTCTTTACACGGACTGGGAGAAATGCACCCTCGACGTGGTCGGGCACCTGCGCCTGGCCGTCGGCAAATACCCCGAGGACCCCCGCCTGGCCTCGCTCATCGGCGAGCTGGCGATGGGTAGCGAGCGCTTCCGCCGCCTCTGGGCCCGCGCGGACGTGCGCGCCCGCACACATGGACGCAAGGCGTACCGGCACCCGCTGGTCGGACTGCTGGAACTGCACCAGGAGAACTTCGCGCTACCGGACGAATCGGGCATGGAGCTGCTGGTGCTGTCCGCGGCCCCCGACAGCCCTGCCGAGGACGGGCTGCGCCTGCTCGCGGGCCTGGGCGGGGACAGTGGTGACGGGCATCCCAGAGTGAACGCCCTGGTCCGCGAGTAACTCTACGACGCCCACCCACCGCCGGGATCGCCTCAACACATTGACGACCTTCCTGTCCCCGGTCTGCCTTGCGGCTGGTGGCACGGCCGAGTTCTTCGAGGGCCTGGTAGGTGGGGTGCCTGGGGCCGCCGCGGGTGAAGCGCCGCAGCACCTGCTCGGCCTCTGCACGGCCAGACTCTCCTTCGTCCTCAGCGCCACGCGGGCGATGCCGACCTGGCCGGCATCGAGCATGGCCCGGCGCAGTAACGCGTACGGGCGCTCCCCGGCCGGCATCGACGGTGCCAGGTAGTAGGCGCGGTCGTAGGCGATCGGATCCACCCGGTCCGCGTCCAGGAAGCCGAGGACGCGGATCTCCCGGGTGGTGGCGAGCGGCAGGTCGGCGAGGTCATCCCGCGTGAGTACCACGGTGCGCCCGTCCGGGGCCTCGTAGCCGCGCGCGATGTCTTCGTAGGGGATCTCGGCCCCGTCCAGCTCGCATACGCGTTTGTTCCGGATCCGGCCGCCGTCCGCGGTGTGGACCAGGTGGAGCGGTACCTCGTGCCGGCCGGGACCGGTCGCGGCCATCACGGTCACCGGGATCGACACCAGGCTGAAGGTGATCGAGAGCTTCGCGATCGCGTTCGACATCGCCAGCCTCCAGGTCCGGTCCCCCGTCGCGTCCCACCCCTGTTCGATGCCTACCCAGCCGGACCTGCGGTGACCGGGCCTTCAGGAGACCCGTGGGACCTGCGCCGATGGCCGGATCGGCAGATGAGTAAAACTTGAATGGGAACAATCGTTCGAATTACGGTGGAGGGGTGACCAGCGCCGTTCCGTTCTCCCGCCCCCGCCGGCCAGCCCCGGCACCGGGGGATGCGGAGCGTGCCCCGCGCGAGCTGATGACGCTGCCGGGCATGTCCCGGGACGTACGGGACTGGAAACTCGTGTGGATCCGCATCGCAGGT
>NZ_BAAATR010000064.1:0-24980 GCF_039533515.1 Kitasatospora cystarginea
GCGTCCAACTCCACCTCCTCGAACTCCTCGGCATCGAAGTCACCCGAACCCGCTGGCCACAGACCTGAAACGGTGACCTGCGAAGTACGGGGCTAGGAGCCACCGCTGGCGCGGCTTTCGGGCGCACCCCGAGCGCGGCCAACGCCCGGCGTACCCGACCGGCCAGCAGGACACTCCCGCAGGTCTCCGCGAGTTCCAGCGCCGGGCTGAGGATCCGGCGGGCCTGGTCGGCCTCGCCGCTGCGCGACAGGGCGACCCCCAGCTCGTACTGGGCCCGGGCCAGCTCCAGGCGGGCCGGAGACCGCTCCAGCACGGCCACGGCTCGCGCAGGAAGGCTTCCCCGGCAGGGCCGCCCAGGACGACGCCCAGGCAGCGCGACACCACGCCGATCACTCGCTCGGTACCGCACCGGTGGGCCAACTCCAGCTCCTCGGTGGCCAGCCGGAGCGCGTCCGCGCGCTGTCCGAGCGCCAGGTGCAGCAGCGCCGCCCGGGACCGCCAGGGCGTCACGGTCGGATTCGCGACCTGTGCCCGCTTCTCCTGTGCACCGTACTCCAGCAGGACCGCCAGGGCGGCGGCCGGATTGCCCCGCGCCGCGTGCACGCGGCTGCGTACCAGGAGCATCGGCCCCTGCCACAGCCAGCCCGCCCGATCGGTGTCGGCATCCGGCACCAGTACCCGCTCCGCCGCGGCCGGGTCGCACCGCTCCAACAGCGATTCGCCCACCTGGGCCATCATCCCCAGCCGCACCCGGTGCTCCACGCCCTCCCCGGTCGTCGTGGCGGGATGCCCGAAGTCCGTGATGAGCGCGAGCTGTTGACCACGGCGCGCCCGGACCATCAGCTGCCACATCGTCGCCGCCGACAGCATGAGGAACGAGCCCCACCGCCCGCCCACGTCGGCGATCTGGTCGAACCGTGCCGCCGCGTCGTCGAGACGGTCGGTGGTCACGAACGCCAGCCCGGCCAGGCTCACGAGCATCTGCGACTGGTCCATCCCCGCCAGCCCGCCGCGCAGGGCCCGGTCGAGGAGGTCGTTGGTGACCGAGGCGCTGGCGTCCCCGGTGACGGCCGAGGCGGAAAGCGCGGCCAGGACCGCGCACTCACCCGGGGTGTCACCGGCCAGCTTGTGGTCCCACAGCCGTCCGGCGTGCTGCCGGGCCGCGGGGAGGGTGGACAACTGCTCATGACCGATCAGCAGCATCTGGGCCTGCAGGTACCACGACACCTCGCGAGCGAGGGGTTGCCCTGTGTCGCCTCGGCGCAGACCGTGACGAACCGTGGTTCGGCCTCCTGCCCCAGACTCGCCCGCACCAGCCGGGCCACGCTGTCGGCGCCCAGCGCCGGCAGCCCGACCGGAAGGCAGTCCGGCTGTCCGGCGATCTGCTCCAGCAGCGGCTCGGCCTGCGTGCCGCTGTCCGACCGTGCCGCCAGCACCAGCACCAGCACCAGCAGCAGCGGCAGACCACGCAGACGCCGCGCCAGGTAGGCCAGCTACCGGAGGGACGGGCCGTCGGCCCAGTGCACGTCGTCGACCACCAGAGCGAGCGGACCGTCATCCGCGACATGCACCATCAACCAGTACAGGCGGTGCAGAACACCCAGTGACGCCTCGGGCGACAGCCCTTCGTCGCCGGTTCCATCCACGCGCAAGGCGTGCGACGCCAACTCCGCGGGGCCCGACAACAGGCGCTCGCGGCCGGCCCGACCGGCCCGGGCCAGTAACGGCTCGGCCAACTGCCGTAGTGCCGCGAAGGCGAAGTCCTGCTCCAGTTCTGCCCCGCTGGCACGCACCACCCGCGTCCCCCGCGCCTGCTCGGCGGCGGCCCAGGCGTTCACCAGCGAGGTCTTCCCCATCCCCGCGCCCGCCCGCACCAGCACCACCGCCCCCTGGCCGGCCCGGGCCGCACCGGCCGCACGTTCCAGTACCGCCAGCTGGCTGTGGCGATCGAGCAGACCGGATCCCGTCGCACCGTCATCGGCAGGCGGCCCCGCCTGCCGACCGGAGCGGCTGGCGGCTAGCAGTGCGGCAGCGTCGGCGTCCGCCAGCCCCAGTGCCGTCGCCAGCAACTCCACCGTGCGACGCTGCGGCCGCGCCCGGCGGCCCCGCTCCAGATCCCGGATCGACCGGGCCGCCAACCCAGCGGCCTCGGCCAGCTCCTCCTGCGTCAGTCCCGCAGCCCGCCGCAACTCCAGCAACATCTCACCGAACGTCGTCACCCACGCACCCCCACAGCGCTCGAGTTTCCGAGATGATCCGTCATCTCCACGCCATCGCAGTCCCATCCGAGGGCCCCGGACGAGACTGTGACGTTGTGTCGGTGTTCAACCACTACTTGCTGGTAACCGAGCAGGACCCTACCGGCTGCTCCCGTCAGCCGTCAGCCGTCAGCCGTCAGCCGTCAGCCGTCAGCCGTCAGCCGTCAGCCGTCGCTTCCGCCGCTCGTCCGGCCGGTTAGCAGGCAGCTGCCCAGGAAGGCGCCTTCCGTCCTGACGAAGCCTCCGTCCTGTCGGCTCGTGGAGGAGTGGATGGTGTCACTTGGGTGCCGATGCGCTGTGTCATCAAGTGACGCTCTCCGGTGACGGTCGGGCAGATTCCCGCGCCGTCCCGTGCTGCCTGCCCGGGCTGGTCGGGCGCGGGTGCGGTCCTCCGGGCTACCCAGGGGCGCATCCGGGAGGGCTACCCGCCGGTGGCGGCCGCTATCCAGATCCAGTGCTGTCCACTTCCTGGCCGAAGCGTCAAAGGCGCAGCTTCGCCAGCTCCGCCGCCGACAGCGTGAGTCCGGCCGCCGCAGCCGAGTCGCGGATGGAGGCCGGTCGGCGTGCGCCCGGGATCGGGACCACCACCGGCGATTGCGCCAGGTGCCAGGCCAGGCAGACCTGTTGCGGGCTGACACCATGAACGCGGGCGAGGGCGTGGAAGGGCGTGTCCAGCGCCGGCACGGTGGTCCCCGGACCGTCGACGGCGCTGGGTGAGATCCCGCCGAGCGGGCTCCACGGCAGGAATGCCAGGCCGAGCTCGGTGCACAGGTCGAGGGTGTCCCGGGTGGACGGATGCGCCGGGGAGAAACGGTTCTGCACCGAGACCAGACGTGGGCCGAGGATCTCCCGCGCCGTGTGGATCTGGTCACGGTCCACGTTGGAGAGGCCGACCATCCGGATCGTCCCGGCATCGGCCAGGTCCCGAAGCGCGCCGACCGAGTCGGCGAAGGGGACGGCCGGGTCCGGCTTGTGCAACTGGTAGAGGCCGATCGCCTCCACGCCGAGCCGGGCCGCCGAGGCCTCGGCCGCGCGGCGCAGGTGGCGCGGGTCGCCGTTGACCGTCCACGATCCGTCGCCGGGCCGGCCCCGGCCACCCTTGGACGCCACCAGGACGTCGTCCGAGCCACTGCCGTAGGCGGCCAGCGCGCGGGCGATCAGCCGTTCGTTGTGGCCGAGTTCGTCCGCGTGCCAGTGGTAGGAGTCGGCGGTGTCGATCAGTCGTACGCCCGCGTCCAGCGCGGCGCGGATCACGGTGACCGCCTGCTCCTCGTGCGGGCGTCCCTCGACGGAGAGGGGCATCGCGCCAAGGCCGATGGCACCCACCACGACGCCGCCGACGGTGCGGGCGGCGACGTGCGCAGCCGGATTCTGCCTCATCGCCGGGCCTCCTTGAGGACGTGCGGCAGCCAGTCGGCGATCGACGAGAACCGGAAGCCCAGGTGGGCCGCCCGGCCGGTGTCCATCGCGTAGCAGCGATCGAAGGAGAACGGCGAGACGGGATCGTCCGTCCCGCTGACCAGCGCCGGCTCCATGCCGACCGCGCGGCCGACCGCCGCGCACATCTCGCGTGCGTCCAGCGTCCCGTGCGACGCCGCGTTGACGGGACCGGTGAAGTCCGCCGCTGCGGCCCAGGCCAGGAAGCGGGCGATCTCCGCCTCGTGGACGAAGGACGCGGGCTGCGGCGTGTCGTGGACGACTACCGGCAGGCCGTGCCGGATCCGCTCGACGTAGTGGGCGAGCCGCCCGGTGAAGTCGCCGCCGCCGAGGACGTGTGCGGTACGGACGGCAGCGACGTCGAAGGAGGCCTCCCGGGTGAGCAGTGCCTCCGCCTGGCGCTTGCCCTCGCCGTAGTGGTCGTCCCGGAACCGCTGGTCTTCCCAGGGGAGTTCAAGGTCCACCTGCCACGTCGACGGATCGACGGCCTCCTCCGGGACGGCCTCCCCGCCCGGTCGGCCGAGCTCGGCGTAGACCTCGACCGTGGAGGTCAGCAGGTAGCGCCGGGTGCGATCGGCGAAGGCCCGGGCGGCGATGGCCGCTTGGAGCGGCGTGTAGCAGACCTGGTCGACCACGACATCGAAGCGCCGGTCGGCGAGCGCGGTGCGCAGCGCGGCTTCGTCGTCGCGGTCGGCGCGCAGATGGGTCACGCCCTGCGGCGGGGGCGATGAACCTCGGTTGACGACGGTCACCGCCGCGCCCGTGTCCCGTAGTTCCTCGATCAGCCGTCGTCCGAAGTAGCGGCTTCCGCCGATCACGCATACGTCCATGTCGCGGCCTCCTCCCAGCCCAGTCCGTGTCTTGGTGTCCTCGGCGATCAGTCTGCTCGGCTGTGATCAACAGCGGTAGTGTCCATCGTGACACCTCGCCATTAGGAGAACTGTTGATCGACGTCCAGCGGCTGGCCGTGCTGCGCGAGGTCGCCCGCCACGGCAGCTTCAACCAGGCAGCTCTGGCGCTGCACTGCACACCCTCGGCCGTCTCCCAGCAGATCGCCGCGCTGGAGCGAAGCCTCGGCATGTCCGTGGTCGAACGTTCCACCCGCGGCGTCACGCTGACGGACGCGGGCCGCCTGCTGGTGGAGGCCGCAGACGTGATCGCCGCCGAACTGGCCGACACCCGGCAGCGCATCGACCGACTGACCGCCGAACGGACCGCACTCACCGTCGCCACCTTCACCAGCGCGGGCCGGCGGCTGCTGCCCACCGCCCTGGCCGGATTCGCCGCCGACCACCCGGAGGTGGAGCTGACGATCCTGGAGGCGGAGCCGGAGGAGAGCCTGCCCGCCGTCCGCGAGGGGCGGGCCGACCTCGCCCTCGCCTACCACTTCGACGGCCCGCCGCCCGCCCGGCCCGGCGACCGGTCCGGCCTGGACTGGATATCCCTCGGTACGGACCCGCTGCGGGTGGTGCTGCCGCGCCGCCACCCGGCCGCGACCCGCTACCGGGCCCGGCCCGAGCCACCGCATCTGGCCGAACTCGCCGACCAGCGCTGGATCCTGGGCTGCCGCAAGTCCGCTGCCCAGCTCGCCCGCCACGCCGACCTGGTCCGCGTCGAGCTGCGGATCTCGTGCACCGCGACGGACTACGACTTCGCCCAGTCACTCGTCCGCGCCGGCATCGGCATCGCACTGATCCCCGAGATCGGCCTGACCCGGCACCCGGAGCTGGTCGCGCTCCCGCTGGCCGAGCCGAGCCCGCGCCGCCACCTGGGCCTGGCCCTCTCCCGCCGCCGTCGCGGTCCCGCCGCACGGCTGGCCGAGGAGCTGGCATCTCGACTCGTCGACCAGGCAGAGGCGCCGGCCAGCCCGGCTTCGTAGACCGCGACTGACGGGCGCCGATCCACGCCCGGTCGACCGCCTCCGGCGGCCCGGGTAGGAGGAACGGCGATCGGCGAGGGGGCGGGCCACAGCGTCCCGCCCCCTCGTACGTCCCCGGCCGACGTCCGGCGCCTACGGCTCGGTCCGCCCGCACGACCTACGGCTCTGGCCGCAGGTCGTGCGGGTGCCGGATCGGCGCGGCGGGCCCGTGCTGCACCAGGTCCTCAATCCGGGCTTCCCCGGAGGACGCCGGTGAGCATCTCGGCGGCGGCCGGGCCCGCCTCGGCGGCCAGCCGGAGGTCGGCCACCGCCCCGCGCACCCCGAGTGCGAGGCCTACCGGATTCATTCGGCGTGCGTCAGTGTGCGACCGGCCCGAACGGCGCCGAGCCGTCGGAGACCTCGGGCGCACCGGTGTCATCGCCGCCGTGGGGAGCGACTCCGGCAGCGTGGCTGGCGGCACCGCCGTTGAGGTCGCGATGCACCACCGACGCGAGCGCCTGGATCGTGTCGATCCCGTACTCCTCGGTGGCGTTGTCCTGGCTCAGGACCGCCATCCGGTAGTCCTTGTCCGCGCTGGTGAAGATGCCCAGGCTGTGCACCCGCCAGCCGTGGGTCGCCCGCGGCAGCCAGCCGTTCTTCAGGTGCACGGAGACCGTGGCCGGCGCTCCGAAGGGGGTGCCCCAGCGCTGGTCGGCCTCCACCTGGCTCATCAGCCCGAGGGCGTACGCCTTCCCCGCAGGGGTGAGCACGTTCGGGTTGTCGGTGAAGACGTCCAGCATCTTCAGCTCGTCGGCTGCGGTGATCTGTGTCAGACCCCAGAAGCCGTCGGCGCCCAGCTGGGTGTCCTTCATCCCGGCCAGTTGCAGGAAAGCCTGGAGGCGGGGCATGCCCAGGCTCTTCCACAGATTGGTGGCCGCAGTGTTGTCGGACGCCGTGATCATCTGCTGGAGGTTCTGGTCCTCCCAGTCGGTCAGGTACCGGTGGTTCTCGTCCTCGGCACGGCGCAGCACGGCGCCCATGATGGTCGCCTTGATGACGCTCGCCGAGTCAAAGTGCACGGTGGCGTGGTCGGCGCAGGACACACCGGTCTTGGCGTCCGATATCGCGAAGGCCACGGTGTCCTTACGGCCCGCCAGGGCGCTTGCGATGTCCTGGGACAGACGGGCTGCCAGCTGGGGGTTGTGCGCGGAGGCGCAGTACTTCGGGGTGCTCCGCGTGGGGCGGGGCGTCGCCTGTGCGGCGGTGGGTACGGCGGACACCAGCAGCGCTGCTGCCGCGCCCGCGGCCAGCCGCGCGAGCGGGCGGCGTATGCGGAGGTGATGGAAAGCTGTCATCAGGAAGGAATCCTTTCGGGAGACGGGCGGAGCCGTCCCAGGAACGAGGTCGAGCGATCCGGTGCCAGGAGCCACCGCGCGCCGTCGGAGGTCGCGGTTCCCCAGCCGTGCGCTGTGTTTCGAGATCACGCGGCTGGTGGCTCGCGTGCCCGGTCGTTGGAGTCCGGTGTCAGGGCATGACAGGCGAAGGGCGCCATCTCGCGTTGGAGGTCATACGGCTCGGCGGTCCGCGATGTCCTGAGCCGACCTGACAGCATCAGGTCAACTCACCGACGGAAAGGGCCTCTTCAAGCTCTCTTCGTTGGAGGTGCGAGGCGGCAGGGGCCGCCCGGGACATGGCACCGACGCCTTGCCCGCCACCGGCCCAGGGGTCTACTCCAGCGTCTGCGACAGCCGGTTGAGGGACAGGCCAACTGCCGCCGCAACGACGAAAGTTGATCCTGTCAGGAAAATGCATCGGTCCACGTTGGCCCCCCAGGTCTGCAACGGCCTCCACCGTATCGGTAGCGAACTCGCTGCACACAGGCGCCCTGTCCGCTACCGGCCCGGTCTCCAAGCTCGCTCAGGGCCGACTCGCCGGCCGCAAGCAGTGTTCCCCGCGCTCCGAGCCTGCTCCTGGAAGGGCCGGCGACCCTGTGGCGGTGGAGAGTGGAGCAACCGGGGCCGGCGGTTCTCCGCCCACGGTCGGCGTCCTGTGGGCCTGACAGAACCTCAGGAGGGCCGTGGATCCCCCTCAGCGGCCCGCTGGGAAGCACCCGCCGAAGCCGCCGTACCTCGTTGGGGAAACGCCATCAAGGTGACCGGGACCCCTCCAAGAGCCGGTCGAGCCCCCAGTGAACTTCCCCGCCTGCGCCGCCCATCCGTGGCGGTCGACCGCGCCGATCCGCCCGGACGTGCTCGGCGTGCCAGGGCGGCCTCCACCAACCACGTCCGGAAGCCTGCCCGCCCCACCCACACGCGGGTCAACCACACCTGCGCCGCGCTGAAAGACCTGGAGGACCACGAGCTGGTCGAAGCGCGGGGGAGGACGACCGTCCGGCCCGGCGCGTTGCCGCCGGAACCCGGCCGGAACGAGGACGGTGACGCCGAAGACATCTGGGGGCTCACCGAGCTGGGCCTGGCCGCGGCCGCCGCGCAGGTGACGGGAGACTCGCGGCGACGCAGTCAAGGACGCGTTCCAGCCCGTACCGGAACTGGTCGTCGCGGCTCAGGTGCGGCTGGCGCGCCTCCATCGCAATCTTGGTGAAGATCGGGTACTCCCCGCGCTTCAGTAGCTGCTGGACGTACGGGTAGCTCCGCGCCACCCACTCGGACTCGCTGAGCCCGCTGCGGCGGACCTCCTCGGCCCAGCTGACCTCGTCACGGACGGCACCCTCGACGTAGCCGTTCAGAACGGCCATGAGGCTGAGGTTCTCGAGGGGGCATGGTGGATCCGATCGTGGTCGCCGGGGGGCTGTGGAATCTCGTCCCGCCGCCGGTCCGTGCCCACAAGCGCAGGGGACGGTGAAGGCCGTGGCCGGCGGGTCCGACGGCTGGCCGTCACTGATCAGCGAAGACGACCGCGACACGGCCGTACAGCGCCTGCAGGAGGCGTACGGCGAGGGGCATCTCTCGCACGGGGAGCTGGAGGAACGCCTCCACGAGGTGCTCACCGCCAAGACGCACCGTGCGCTCGTGTCGGCTCTGGCCTCGCTCCCGGAAGATGCAGGCGACACGTCCACGATTGCCGTTGTCAGCGGACGGATCCAGCGGCGCGGCGCATGGCGGGTACCTCGGATCCTCAAGGTCGCGTCCGCACTCGGAAGGGTGCACCTGGACCTGTCCCGGGCGGTCATCGACCATCCGGCGGTCGACATCGAGTTTCAACTCGGCTCGGGCAGCGCCAAGATCACGGTACCTCGCGACGCGATCGTCGACATCGAGGATCTGCGCACCGGGTGGAAGGACCCTCTCTACAGGACCCGGCGGCGCCCCCGCCCAGACGGGCCGAGGATCCGGATCTCCGGGAGCATGGGGCTCGGCCGGTTGAAGATCCGCCACGCGCGGCGTTGAGGCGCACTCGGGGGAGCACTGGTGGCGTCGGTTTCTACTGTGGACCACGACAGGTGTCAGCGGGCCGAGGCGAGTTCGGCGAGCAGGGCGGGGCCTGACCAGTAGCGGGCGGTGCCGGGGGCGGCCGTCTCGGCTTCGCGGACGAGGGTGATCAGGCGGGCGTTGGCGGGGGCGGTGAGGCCCTGGCGCTCGGCCAGGGCGACGATCTCTCCCTGTAGTGAGTCGATCTCGGTCGGGCGAGCCCGCTGGAGGTCCTCCCACATCGAGGAGCGGGCGGCGGCGTCGATCCGCAGGCTCGCCCCCGCCAGCCGATGGAACAGCGCGTCCGGCAGGCCAAGGACGTGTGGCATCAACCCCGGCGCCACCGGGCCGAGCTTGGCCGGCGTCACCCCGGTGGCCCGGAACGCTGCCAGCGCCTCCCGCTGGCAGCGTGCCAGGCACAGCCGGTACGCCCGCTGCCCGACCTGCTCGCGCAGTGGCAGGCCGGAGAGTGCGTTGAGCGCGTTGTTGAGGTTCATCAGCAGCTTCGCCGCTTGGACGGCCGGCATGTCCGGCCGCAGCTCCAGCAGCAGACCGCTCGCCCCGGCCGCGTCGGCGAGAGCGTTCGCGCCTTCGTCGGCCGCCAGCATCAGCGCCCCGCCGCTGCCCTGATGGAAGGCGGCGGGACCGGTCCGCACCACGTTGTACGGGACCATGCCGGCCACCACCCGGTGGGACGGCAGTGCGCTCCGCAGGACGTCCGGGTTGCGCAGACCGTTCTGGAAGCTGACCACCACCGTGTCGGGGCCGAGGTGCGGGGCGAGCTCCCGGGCGGCGGCCGCGGTGTCGGCGGACTTCACCGTGACCAGGACGTAGTCGGCGCCGGCCGCAGCCTTCGGGTCGGCGGTGGTCAAGTCCCGTATCTCGCGACGGGCCTGGCCCGGGCCGGTGAGGGTCAGCCCGTCCGCGTCGATCGCCGCCATCGCGGCCGGCCGGCCGATCAGGGTGACCTCGGCGGTCGCGGCGAGCATGCCGCCGAGATGGCAGCCGATCGATCCGGCGCCGAACACGGCGACCCGGAGCCGGGGCTGGGCAGGGGTGGTGGGCACGGGCTGCTCCGGGTGAAGGCGGGACGGACGGGGGCAGGGAGGGGTTCAGGGGCGGACAGACGGGTGTGGGGGCGGGTCAGTCGAAGAGGTCGGGGTCGGAGACGGTGATCTGGTCCCACAGCGGGCGGGCCTGGAACCAGCCTGCCAGCGAGTGTCCGATCTGGCCGCGGGTGATCAGCGCGGTCTCGCGGTCGATCAGCTTCGGGGTGCCGGCAGCCATCGCCAGCAGCTGCGCCTGGCAGGAGCGCTCCATGGTGATGAACCACCAGACCGCCTCGGCCACGGACTGACCAACCGTCAGCAGGCCGTGGTTCTGCAGGATCACGGCCTTGTGGCCGCCCAGCGCCGCGGCCACCCGCTTGCCCTCCTCGACCTTGTTCACCACGCCCCGGTAGTCGCTGTACAGGCCGTGGTCCTCGAAGAAGACGCAGGCGTCCTGGGTTATCGGATCGAGCGGGATGCCGAGGCTGGAGAAGGCCTTGCCGTACAGCGAGTGCGAGTGTGCGGCGGCGATCGCGTCCGGGCGGGCCGCGTGCACCTGGGAGTGGATCACGAACGCGGCCTGGTTCACCGGCCGGTTGCCGTGCAGCAGGGTGCCCTCGTGGTCGACCAGGATCAGGTCGGAGGCCTTGATCTGATTGAAGCTCATGCCGAACGGGTTCACCCAGAACCAGTTCGGGTTCTCCGGGTCGCGTACGGTGATGTGCCCGGCGACGCCCTCCGAGAAGCCGAACCGGCCGAAGAGGCGGAAGCCCGCCGCCAGCTGCTCCTTCCGGTACTGCCGCTCCTCCTCCACCGAGTCGAAGACCGGCGGCACCGGCAGGGTCACCCCGTCCGGGGCCGGGCCCACGACGTCCGACTGCGCGTACGGGTCGGCGGGGTGGTGCGGTGCGGACATGGCGACTCCCGGGCTGCGGCGGTGGGGGCGGGGCGGACAGAGTCTGCGAACTGGCGAAAACATACTCCAACTTCAGCAAGCAACGATGCAGGAGGTGTTGGCAGCATGGGCAGTTGGCCTCGCTGCGGCGGTCAGGGATGATGCGTTCTCAGTAGGTGATCTCGAGGAGTGCGGTGGCGTGGTCGAAGCGTGAACGGTAGTGGTCGGCGGCGGCGATGTTGGCCCAACCGGCCTTGCGCAGCAGGCCGATGGCGAGGTTGCGCAAGGTGGCGGAAGCTGGGCAGCCGGGCCAGGTCGCCGCATCGCAGCACCGCGCTGCTTCGGCTTCCGCCGAGGGCCAGGCCGTTGACCCACCGACGCGGTCGTACCTCCTGTGTGCCGCTCCCGTCCAGTTGAAGGTCTCACCCGAGCAGCGTATGGACCGAGGTCCAGGCGCGGGGCCGTGCCGATCGGCACATTCGGGGCGTGCCGCTGGGCGGAATACGTCCCGATCGGCAGATGGTCCGTCTGGGGCCCTGGCAGCGAGGCTGGTGGGCAGTGAGACGGCGGCCACCGGGGCCGCCGACGAAGGGAGTTCACCGTGTTCCGCGCCTCCACCGCCCGGACCTTCGGCGCCGTGCGCCGACCCCGCCGCCTCGGCGTCGCCGTGACGAGCGCCGGGCTGGCACTCGCTACGCTCACCGGGGTCACCGCGGCATCCGCTGCCGACACCGCCGAAGCTCGCGGCTCGAACCGGCCCGCGCAGCTGGCGAGCGTCACCGGCTCGGGACGCATCTTCTACGCCTTCGCCGCCGCCGACGAGATCCGGTTCAGCATCGACGCCCAGGCCGCCCCCTACACCCGGCGCTTCCCCGACGTCCCCGCACTCAAGGAAGGCCTGCCCACCGACGCCCGCGGCACCGTCCGCTTCTCGCACCGCGATGCCGCAAGCGGGAACACCTACCATGACGAGGCCGCCGTGGACTGCCTGGTGACCGGCGACCGGGTCGCCACCCTCACCGCCGTCGTCACCAAGTCGGAGGTCGGGAACGTCGGCCAGCGGATCGGACTGAGCGTCTACGACGGCGCCACCAAGGACACCCCCGGCCACAGCAATGACCGTCTCGGCTTCTCCTGGGGTGTCGTCAACCTCGACGTGGACGCCCACGGCCACCCCGTGCAGCCGGTGGTCGGCACCTGCATGGCGCCGGCCCCGTTCGCCCCGGTCGTCCAAGGCGGCTTCACCGTCCACCACGCCGACCTGCTGACCCACCCACCGACCCGCTGACCCGAAAGACCTGTGCGAACCACCGGCCCGATCCCCGACACCGGGGGTCGGGCCACTCCCGGGTACGTCCTCACACGAGGCTGCGCGCCGGCGCCGGCCACCGCAGCACCCGATGGCCGCAGCGCGCCACCAGTGCACCTCCTCCCAGGTGGTGTTGCAGAGCCGCCGGCGGCAACGCGGGCATCCACTCGGTCGGCTCGGCGAGCCGGAGGACATCGCCGATGTGGTGGCCTTCCTGGCGGGTCCGCAGAGCCGCTGACTGACCGGCCAGATCATCGACGTCTCCGGCACCTACCTCGGCCCGATCGCGGCCGGGTGATCCGCCGCCCGCCGCCCGGGCTATCGGCCTGTTTCGTAGCGGAGGCCGTCGAGGAGCAGGTCGAGGAGGCGGCCGGCTCGTTCGCGTTGGGCGGGAGTGCTGGTGATCAGTGAGATGCCGCTGAGGCTGAGGCCGACGTCGAGGGGGTCGATGTCCGAGCGGAGGAGACCGGCTTCGGCGCCGGCGTGCAGCAGGGTGTCGATCGCGGTGCGGAGTTTGTCGAGGGTCTCGGCGAAGGGGTCCGCACCGGAGGCGACCGCGGCCCGCAGGGCGTCCGCCATGCCGTGCTTGGCGGCCAGGTAGTCGATGAACCTGTCCATCCACAGGCGCATCGCCCTATCCGGCGGGAAGTCGGCCAGCAGCTCCGCGACGCTTTCGCAGACCCGGGCCAGCTCGTTGCGGTAGGCCGCCTCGATGAGCGCCTCGCGGGTGGGGAAGTGGCGGTAGAGCGTGGCCGAGCCGACGCCCGCGGCCTTGGCGATCGCATCGATCGCAACGTCCGCGCCCTTCTCGGAGAAGGCGCGAACGGCCGCTTCGAGGATGCGCTCCCGGTTGCGGCGGGCATCGGCACGCAACGGGCTCGGGCGGGTGGTCAAGGCTGCTGCTCCCTTCGTCGGGGGATCAGTCTACTTGGACAATCGGGGAGCTCCCCGATTGCTGTGCAGTTAATCGGGGAGTTCCCCGGGTGTGGGTCAATGCGGGTTGCGCTTGACGGGAAGAACCCTTGACGACCAGCAAGAAGACGGTCCTGATCACCGGGGAACTGCTTGCGCAGCTCCAGGGTCAGCTCCCGGTCCGGGCCTTCCAGCACGTGCAGGTAGGCCAGGCCGGTCGGCTCCGCGCCCAACCCGAAGGCGCGGCTGCGGGTCATCGGCGCCATCACGACGCGGCTGGCCAGGCGCTTGCCGCCCAGGACGATCGGATCGAAAGCAGTGGTCATGGTCCTTCCTTCGGGGGAAGCGATGCTCCGCGGTGCGGCACTTCCTGACCAACGCCGAGTAAATACCTGCTCGAACAAGTAAACGTGATGAAGCCGCTCCCCGGGAGTAGTGTGACGCACGCCATGTTCCTCTATCTGCCCGTATGTGCCACGCGGCCAGAATGCCCCCGACAAGCAAGCGAATCAGAAGGTAGAATCAAGCTGCTTGAGCAGGAAAGTGAGGAATAGATGTCGCAGTCCATGTCGAAGGTCGGGAAGAGTCCCGCGGGAACGGGTCAGGAGGCGAGCGTCCCGGTGCCGGCCGCAGCCGGCGGCGGGCCGATCAGTCACGCGATCTTCCGCCTGGCCCGCCTGCACCGCATGTTCGCCGGACAACTACTGCGCCGCATCGGCCTGCACCCGGGCCAGGAGCTGGTCATGATGCACCTGTGGGAACTCGGCGCACAGCGCCAGGCCGACCTGGTGCGACTGCTGGACTCCGACGCCGCCACCATGACCCGGACCGTCCAGCGCCTGGAACAGGCCGGTTTCGTCCGCCGCCGCCCTTCACCCACCGACAAGCGCGCATCACTCATCGAACCCACCGCGGCCAGCCACGCCCTGCGCCGGGAGGTCGAGCAGAGCTGGAGCCAGCTCGAGGACCTCGTGACCGCGGGCCTGACCGCCGACGAGTGCACTGCGGCTCTGGATACCCTGGAGCGCCTGGAGCGGAACCTCGTACAGGCCGCCGCCGACCCCGCACGCGCAGACACGGAGCGGTAGCGCCTTCTGCGGGAACCAAAGGTGACCAGTTGCCCGGCGCAGCAGCTGGATGGCGGCCGCTCGCCGGAACCGGTCGACGCAGCGAGGACGGGTGCAACACCGGGTGCAACGCGCCCGCTCCTAACGGGATTCGGCGCATCGATGCCGGTCAGGGCCGCAACACGGCGGCCGTGTTCACCGTGGCTCATGCACCTGCGCCTTGCAGGTGGCTGGCCGCTGACTGAACCTGGCGGTCCGGCTGAAGGTCACCGGCCGGGGTGCGCAGGTGGTGGCGGACCTGTGGATGGCCGCTGTGGGGAACCCGGCCACCACCGAGATGCTCGCCACCGTCCCGGTCGGCGCCGCCCGCATCGAGGACCTCATCCAGCGCGGACCGGCCCGCGCCGATCTGACACCCGCTCGGCGACGAGAGCCGACGCGCGTGCCGGTGCAGCGAGCTGTAGGGCGCAGTACGGCGAAGGGGCGGGCTGGTGCAGCCCGCCCCTTCGATCGCTGTTCTGCCTTCCCGGGCCGCCGAACGACTGCCCCCGGCAAGCCCGCGATCAGTCAGTGCCCGCACCGCACCGGCGGACGCGGGCAGGTGACCTACCGTCCGGCCCGGCTGCGGAGCCAACGGGCCAGCCATCCCGGCGGTCTACAGCGCCGCCCGGTCGGCTCCGTCGGGTAGGACGGGCAGCGGCCAGGCCGCGTCCGGCGCCCAGGTGGGCCACGGGTCGGCGAACGGTCCGGCCCGGTCCTGGAGGAGGCCGAGAGCGCGCTGACGTGCCTGCTCGACCAGACGGTGGTCGGCGTCAGTGATGAAACCGAGCCGCCGTCCGTGGGCGTACTCGTCCTCGTCCTTGAAGACGTAGCCGGACAGGTCGGGCTCGATCACCAGGTCGACGAGCAGGTCCAGGGTGTCGATCCCGATCCGCGTCCGGACCGCCGGGCGCTCGAAGTTCACGTACAGGCGCAACGGCTCGCCGCTGTCCGGCTCCTGGAAGTAGTGCAGGGAGAACATCTCCCCGGCCTCGAAGCGGGCCCGGACGACGGTGTGCTGCCAGGCCCACGGGCCGAGCTCCCAAATGCCGGCCGCGAGATTCTGCAGGCCGCTCTTGCGGACGGCGTCGTCGCCGGTGCGCAACGCGGTGGTCCAGGCGGTCGGGGCGAGGGAGCGGATGCCGGGCCAGTAGCCGAGCTCCAGCACCGTGCCGGTGTCGGCCAGCGCTCGGTACGGCTGGGCTGACCACACGCGGCCCGCGTGAATGTCGCGGTGCACCACCGTGGCGCCGGGCGCGAAGCGAGTCCCCGGCGCCGCCGGGGCGGTCACCGCCGGCCCCACGTCGTGCACGCGGGCTCGTGCCAGGTCGTCCGGACGACCATCCCGTCGGGCGTAAGGTGCTCGCTGGACCAGGTCCGGCAGCACCCGCCGCCCGGCCGGGCCGGAGTCGGCGGCCTCACGGCGCGGACCCGAGCAGAAAGTGCAGGGACGGCCGATGTGGCGGGACGGCAGCGTCCGGTTGAGGAAGTCGTCATGCCGTAGGCCATGCCCGCCCCGGCGTCCCGCCGAACCCCGCCGCCACCCGAACAAGCCAGCCCCGCATCTAACCGGCCGCTGGCCTGCACCGACACGGGAAACTCACCAGGGCAGCGGCAAGACCCACCACCGGAAGTCAGCGGAGGTGGGGAAGCCGACTCGACTCCGACGGCGAGCTCCTTGAGATCGTGCAGCACGTCGCCGGCGTCAGGGGTGTGTGGCGGCGGTACGGCGTCGACGACGGCGTGCACAACCAGGGCCTGACCGGACGAGGGGCCTCCATCGCAGACGCACTCGGATGGACACATCGAGGAGGCGGCCACGGCCCGGCGCCAGCGACTCGGTCCGGCGTCGTGGTGACCGCGATCGGAGTGCGGGGCTCGTCGGATCGGCGGCAGGCGCCATCGCTCGCCCCGTACCGCATGCTCAGAGCCGAAGCGGCGGCCCGCCGTGCCGACGGGCCGCCGCTTCCGCTTGCGTGCTTCCGTCAGGGCTGCGAGCCGGGGTCGGCCGGCAGCCCGGACGGATGGGTGGATCAGGGGTGGTAGCGCTGGGCGATGGTCGTGATCGCACCGGCTTTGTTCACCGTGATCACGTACTGGTTGTTGCAGGAGGAGGGCCAGTGGACGGCACTGCGGTTGCTCTTGCAGGTGTGGACGCGCCGGAGAAGGTCGGTCAGGCTCACCTTCTCCTCGTGGACGCCGTTGAGCAGGGTGGCCTTGGCACCGGGCGCGAAGTGGAACTTCGTGGGCTTGCCCACCGGGGCGAAGTAACCGTCGTCGAAGCCGCAGAAGTACTTGGTGTTCCGGGCGGTCAGTGACCTGCCGGAGGGGCTCGCGTCAATGGCCTGGAGGACCCGCAGGTGGTACGGGTTACCCCCGCAGTCGGCCGTCGGCGCACCCGCCGAGATCGTGCCACCCGAGCGGGCGGGCTGGGGGGCAGCCGACGCGGTGGTCGTGCCGAGCGCGGTCAGGGTGAGGGCCGCACTGGCCACGCCGGCGGCGGCGAAGCCGAGATGACGCATCATCAAGAAGTCCCCTTGAAGTGAGTTGGGCGCCCACGGCGGAGCACCTCACTTCCTTGAACGCCGCGGGCAGCCCTTCGCGTTGCACCCCGGATCCAATCTTTTTCATCGCGGACCCGGTGTAGTGCGCACCCGCCGCGCCCATCTGGCACCCGCTGGACGGCGACAGCACTCGGTCGGGCGGGGAGTGTGGGCGAGCGACGGCACCAGGAACCGGCCATCCCGGCCATCCCGGCCATGCGGCCGAGGCGCAGCGGCTCACGGAGGAGCTGCGCGCGATGATCGGGGGTCCATGCCGTCGTGCTGACTACGCCACAGGAACCTTCCTCCCGGCGCCCGGCGATGAATCAACTCACGTTTTACAGTCGGTAGTTGGATGCCCCTGCAGGCGGCCGGCGCCCGGAATCAGGACGTTCGTCTTTTCGAGGCGCATGACGCTCCCCGGCCAGGTCGCGGGCATGTATGCCGTAGGTCTTCTGACGGAACATCAGCCATGGTCTCGGTCGAGACGGCCTGCGCCCGCGCGAGCAGCGAGAGCGCCCGTGCGGTCGACGTCGGGTCTTCGGCTACGGCCGGCCCTAACGCCGCGGCGGGCCGCTCCGGGGGTTAGCGGGGAGAAGCCGAGCGCCTTGTCGATCCGTAGCAGAGCCTCGGTGATGTCCGCCAGCGCCGGCGCCGCGTATCGGATCTTCGCCCTGCGGGTCGTCATGCTGTCGTGGTCACAAGCCGAGAACCTCGGTGTGCAGGGACCCGGTGTCGGCGATGGTGAGGCCACCCGCGCCGACATGAAGCAGGCCGAGGACGTCCGACGGGAAGGCCAGAGACCAGGCGCACTCTTGATCCCGTGGGGTTAGCATCGCTTGGTGGAGGACGATCGGGAGTGGCCGGAGTGGCCCGAGGACGAGTACGCGCAGTACTTGAAGGGCGAACGAACCAGGTATGCCTGGGTCATGCGCACCTATGGTGCCATGACGTTGGCGCAGGCCGACGAAGTAGCCACGCAGCACTACCCCTACGAGCCGCCCGGCACGCCGTTCCGTGGCCTGGTCTTCCATGACGAGGCGTGGCATTGGGCGATGCTTGCGCTCAAGGGCGATCAGTACGTGTTGCGTCATCCTGAGCTTGTCGAACCCCCGGCAGCGTACGAAGCCCTCGATGAGCAGGGCTGAAACTGCCGCTGGCGGTGGCGCTCGAGCCGGATCGGCGCGCTGTGGGGCCGGGTGTCAGTGGGGGAGTGCCTGGTAGAGACCGCGGCCGGTGCGCTGTGCCTGGGACGCTTTCACGGCCCGTTCGAGGCTGGTGCGTACGGCGTTGACGTTGGCGGGGGTGGTCTCACGGCCAAGGGCCTGGGTGACCTGTGCGGCCCGGACCGGTTCCTTCACCTCGGCCAGGTACGCCAGGATGCCTGCGGACAGCCCGGGGGTGCGCTTGCGCGCCTCAACCGGCTCGGACGCGGCGGTCGTGGTCTTCTTCGGCACGGCGCGCTCGCGTGTCTTCGTCGTCTTGGCAGCCTTCCCGGCGGCCTTGCGGCGTGTCGCGGTCCGCCGCTGCGGCTCGGTTGGGGAGGCGGCCTTCCTGCGGGCAGCGGCCCGCCTGCGCCCGGGCGCTGCCGCCGCGCCCGCGGTGTCCTGCTCGCCGGACGGCTCAGTCGACGATCGCTGGGCTTGGCCGACCGTCTCCTTGGGCAGTGGGACGGCGGACAGCGACTGCAGGGCGCGCAGCGCGTCCCGCGCCGCTTCCAGCCGACCGGTGACGGCGGCCAGTTCCGCTTCCAGCCTCTGCTGATGCCGCTCGAGTTCAGGAAGCTCGGCACGCAGGACGGCGATGGTGGACGTCACGCTGAGATGAGTGTCTGCGTTGTGTGCCAAAGGGTGCTCCTCTTGGTGTTCCGGACGCGGCCGACGGCGTGCGTCTTGGTCAGACTGTACGGGGGCACGGCTTCCCAGTCCTACCAACGAGCCCGCGTCACCCGGTAGAGCACCTTCAATTCGTCGGGCAGCGCGACGCCGAGGCGCTCTTTTGCGGCGGCGACAGGGCGACCGTCGCCTGCGTGCCACCCACTCCGTCGATGGTGTACAAGCGCCGTAGCACGTCCTGCAGTTGCTCGGTGGTCTGGGTGTGCACCTTCATCAGGACTGAGGCGCTCCCAGCGATGATGTGGGCCTCTTCGAGCTCCGGGATCGTGGTGAAGGCCGCGGCGGACTCGCCCATCCACGCCGCGGAGCCGACCACCGACCGCCGGCTGCTCGCCCTGCCCATGGCAGTGCGACGCTGACGGCGGCGCGAGCACCTCCGTGAGGGCCGGCCGGTCAGGTGGCGGGCTACCGACGTCGCCGCCGTGCAGTTCCAGACAATGCGGCGCAACGACCCTCCGCACTGCCAAGCCCAGATCATTCCGGCGAACACCGAGATCGGCGTGGGCTTCTACCACGATGAGACCGCCTGATGGGGCGTGCATGAGTTCGGCAACGGGTGAGCGCGGCGCGTCTTTGCCAGCTGCAATGCGCTTCGGTCGTCCCGCCCGCGGCCCGATGCTGGGCACGGCGTCACGCGGCAGCAGGCCCGCCGCGTGACTTTCGCCGATCGGGGCAGGTGGCCGATCAGGACGTGGGTGGTCAGACCGTCGGCGAGGGCGAGAAGCGTGTGTGCCGCCTGGTGCGGGATCGTGGTCCGTGCGGGCGGCCACGTCACTGTGCGGGGCCGGGTCGTCCGCCGAACGGGAGTCTCGACCGGGTGATCGCGGTCGCTGCCGGGCATGAAAGCAGGGCCTCGTGGCAGCTTGAAGGTCATCTACGCCAACGAGTGATTCAGGAGGCACTGTTGTCGCCGTTGTACGTCCTCGCGCCGACTGGGTTCAACTCGCTCAGCCCGGGTGCGCCGGGACGGCGGTCCGCGCGTCGGTACCGAGAAAATCCAGGGGAGCAGACGCCCGCGCGGTGCTACGGTCGGGCGCCATGAGCTGGCTCCCCGATGACTTCGTCCACCCCGTCCTGGTACCGCTGCCGGGCGGCGGCCATCACCTGCGGCCGATCCGGGAGGCGGACACCCCGCTCGACTATCCGGCCGTGATGGGCTCGCGCGAGCGGCTGTGGACCATCTTCGGCCCGGCCTGGGGCTGGCCCGCGGCCACCATGACCTACGAGGCCGACCAGGCCGACCTGTTGCGGCACGAGAAGGAGATCGCCGCACACCAGTCCTTCAACTACGCGCTGTTCGATGCGGCGGAGACGGCCCTGCTCGGCTGCGTCTACATCGACCCGCCGGAGAGGGCTGGCGCGGACGGCGAGATCTCCTGGTGGGTGGTGGACGAGCTGGTGGGTGGCAAGGTCGAGCAGGCCCTGGACGCGCTGGTGCCGCAGTGGATCGCCGCCGACTGGCCGTTCGAGCAGCCGCGCTTCCTGGGCCGCGAGATCTCCTGGGCGGGCTGGCTCGCCCTGCCGGCGCACCCCGACGCGTAACACCCGGTCGAAGCCCGGGGCTAAGAAGTGTGCTCCGGGAACAGCACCGTGACGGTCACCGTGGCGAGGGTCATGCGGCGGTCTCGATGCCGAGCTCGGCGAGCAGGCCGCGGATGCGCTGCTCGATCTGGTCGCGGATCGGGCGGACGGCGTCCACGCCCTGGCTGGCCGGGTCGTCGAGCTGCCAGTCCAGGTACTGCTTTCCGGGGAAGTACGGGCAGGCGTCCCCGCAGCCCATGGTGATCACTACGTCGGACGCCTGCACCGCCTCGACGGTGAGTACCTTCGGCACCTCGGCGGAGACGTCGATCCCGACCTCCTTCATGGCCTCGACCACGGCCGGATTCACGATGTCGGCGGGCGCGGAGCCGGCCGAGCGGACCTCGACCCGGTCGCCACCGAGGCGAGCGAGGAAGGCGGCGGCCATCTGGGAGCGGCCGGCGTTGTGGACGCAGACGAACAGCACGGACGGGACGGCGGGAGAGCTCACGGGTTCTTCCTTCGGGCAGGTGTGTGGTGACGGGGGGTTCAGTGGGCGGAGGCGGCCGGGTGGCGCTCGCCGTGCGGGACGACCACCTCATCCTCGGCGGCCGGGGCGGGCCGGCCGAACAGCACGGCAACCAGGGCGACGCCGACCACCAGGCCGACGAGCTGGGCAGCGACGAACGCCGGCAGCGAGGCGGGGGCGATGCCGGCGAAGGTGTCGGTGAAGGCCCGGCCGATCGTTACCGCGGGGTTGGCGAAGCTGGTGGAGGAGGTGAACCAGTACGCCGCGCCGATGTAGGAGGCGACCGCGACCGGCGCGAAGTGCGAGCGGCCGGTGCGGGCCAGGCCGAAGATCAGGAGCACCAGGCCGGCGGTCGCCACGACCTCGCCCAGCCATAGGTGCGGGCCGGAGCGGTCGTGGGTGGACCAGCGCACCAGCGGCTCGGCGAACATCGCGTCCGCCAGCACCGCCCCGCCGATCGCCCCGGTGATCTGGGCCGGGAGGTAGGCGGCGACCTCCCGTGGGCTCGGTCCCTCACCGCCGCGGCGACCTGTCCACCAGGCCGCGAGGGTCACGGCCGGGTTGAAGTGGGCGCCGGAGACCGGGCCGAGCAGGGCGATCAGCACCCCGAGGCCGAAGACGGTGGCTTCGGAGTTGGCCAGCAGCTGCACGCCGATGTCCTGGGAGAGCTTGGTGGCCTGGATGCCGGAGCCGACCACCACCGCGACGAGCGCGCCGGTCCCGACGAACTCGACGGCCGTCCGGCGGCCCAGCGGTGCGATCGCGGTCATCTCACATCCCCCGCGGCGGTGCCGGACGGGGTCCGGAGCAGGGAGGACAGCTTGGCCAAGGCCGCGGGCAGGACCCAGTAGTAGACCCAGGTCCCGCGCCGCTCGGAGCCGACCAGGCCGGCCTCGCGCAGCACCTTCAGGTGGTGGGAGATCGTCGGCTGGGAGACGTCGAAGGGGCCGGTCAGGTCGCAGACACAGGCCTCGCCGCCCTCATAGGAGGCGATCAGCGACAGCAGGCGCAGCCGCACCGGGTCCGACAGCGCCTTGAACATCCGCGCCAGGTCGACGGCGGCCTCCTCGCCCAGCGGCTCGCGGACCATCGGCGAGCAGCACACCGCGGCGTCGTCCTGCCCGAGGACGACCAGCTCTGATTTCGACATGCGTCTATGTTGACAGCCATCTACTTAGAGAGGCAAGCCTGCTATATCGACAGATGTCGATATAGCAGCTCAGGTCGGGGATGTCGTCATGCCCCGTGTTCGGCTCGCCCTGTGCGTCGTCGACCTCGAAGCTCGGTGGCCCCCTCTATGGCAGCGGTATGGGCGACACGAGCGATCCCCTCCAGGTGCGACCAATCTGAAGATCATTCCACTCGATTAGCCAATGCGACAGTGCCATTCCGAGGACTCCGGTCGCGTTAGGCGAACGCTCCTGCCGAACTATTCGGTTCATGGCTATTCGGTTCATGGCGCTTCGGGAAGGCGATGACGCCGATAAAACATCATGTGTTGTGATTGTATGTCTTTCTTTCGAGGTCTTTGCCTCGGTCTCAGATCTGCTTATCTTATTCGTGAACGCATCAATTTAGTGTGGTGCCAAACGTTCGGGAGGGAAATCCATGCTTGCCATGCGCGCCGGTGCCATCGCCGTCACCTCTGTCCTGCTCGCCGGTGCTGGCGCCACGGCCTCGGCGCAGACCGTCAGCCGCTTCGACGACGGCAGCTTCGAGTACCCGAGGGCGACAGCCAGCAGCTTCACCGAACTGTCCGCAGGGCAGGCCATCGGGCCGTGGCAGGTCACCGCGGGGACCGTCGACCTGATCGGCGCAGGCTTCTGGCAGGCGGCGGAAGGAGACCAGTCCGTCGACCTCAACGGCGCCGGGCCCGGTGCGGTGGCCCAGACCTTCACCACCGTCCCCGGTGCGACCTACACCGTCACCTACGCCCTGGCCGGGAACCCCACGGGCGCCCCGACGCTCAAGACCGGCCGCGCCCTCATCGACGGGCAGGACTACCAGGACTTCTCCTTCAACACCACTGGCAAGTCGCTCACGAACATGGGATACGTCAACCGGCAGTTCACCTTCCAGGCCGCCAACTCCGCGACCACCGTCACCTTCGCCAGCACAACGACGACCGGCCCGCGCGGGCCGGTCGTCGACAACGTCCGGATCGAGCGCTGCGCACCCTGCCCGACTTGCGGCAACGGCTGACAGGCTCGGCACGCGGGCTGGGTGAGATCAAGGGACGCGAAACCACCTGACGTTCGCCCAGCCGGTTCGCTCCCGCGCTCCATCTGCCGACAGCACGCCCACTCCCGTTCGGCGGCTGGACGATCCCCTTCGGCGGCATCCGAGCGAGATCGCGGTGGCCATGATGCGGGCGATGGCAGCCATCCTCTCGTCCGCCGGGTTCACCGTTGAAGACGCGAACGATGAGTACCGCTCCCACCAGTTGCGGGTCGTGCGAGGTTCCCGGTCAGGGCGAGCTGTCGATGTGGTCACTTCGGGATGACGAGTTGGCCGTGCCCGACTGGCAGACCGGGACTCAAGGCGGCTCTGCCTGATCCGACCCCGGTTCAGTTCGGCCGGGGGCCTCTCCGGGGAAACCCTGAGATCAACTACGGGCAGAAACTGGGATCTTCCCCGATGGCGGGCCTGAGCAGGGTCCTGACAGTACCTCAGTCATCGGGCCGAGGTCTGTCGGCCGGATCCACCAGTCTGTTTGGAGCACCTCCTCGTGAACACTCGCGCGAACCGTACCCGTTGGGCCCTCTTGGTCGCCGGTGGAGCACTGCTGACCGCCGTGACGATCGGCGCGAGTGCGCCCGCCTTCGCGGCCCCGGCCGCGCCGGTACCGGCCGCCGGAGCCGCGAACGGCATATCGCACACGGCCGTCGCACTGCTGCCGCCGCTTGACCCCGCGGCGATCCAGAAGGTGCTCGACCAGCACCCCACCCCCGATGTCACCGGCGCGTTGGTCCGGGTCAGCGGGAGCGCCGGGAGCTTCCAGGGCGCCTCCGGCACCGGCGACCTGGCGACAGGCCAGGCGGTGGATCCCAACGGCCGGTTCCGAATCGGTAGCATCTCCAAGGTGTTCACCACGGCCGTCGTACTGCAACTCGCGGGTGAACGGCGGCTGGATCTCGACGGTACGGTGCAGCAGTACCTGCCGGGTGTGCTGCCCAAGAAGTTCCCGCTGGTCACAGTGGGCGAACTGCTCAACCACACCAGCGGGCTTCCCACCGGTTCGGAGGAGATGTGGGGGGACGGCTCGACCGCCTGGTTCGAGGCTCACCGGCTCGACAGTTGGACGCCGGAGCAGGTCGTCGCCACGCTGAAGGGTCAACCGACGGACTCCCAGCCCGGTACCGCGCAGCAGGTTCCGACGATGAACTTTGATCCCGGTACCGCGCAGCAGTACAACGGGATGAACACCTTCCTCGCCGGGATGGTCATCGAGCGGGTGACCGGGCACAGCTTTGCCCATGAGGTGCGGGATCGGATCATCCGGCCGCTCGGCCTGCACCAGACGTCGGTGCCCGATGCCGACAACCCGGCTCTGCCGCACCCGAGTTCGCACGCCTACCTGACTGTGACCGACCCGGACGGCACCACGCACCAGGCCGACGTCACCGAGCAGAGCCCCTGGCCGTGGGCCGAGGGCGGCCTGATCTCCAGCGCGTCCGATCTGGACCGGTTCTTCTCAGCTCTGTTCCAGGGCCGGCTGCTGCCGGCCTCGGTCCAGGAGAACCTGTTCACCGTGCCCGACGTGCCGAACTTCCACAACAATGACTGCGGCAAGGGTCCGTCCTCCCGGGCCTGCATGAGCATGGGCCTGGAGCGGATCGAGCAGGGCGGCCTGGTCGCCTGGGGCAAGACCGGTTCCCGGCCCGGCTACACCAGCGGGGTGTTCGCCACCCGTGACCTGAGCCGCAAGGTGGTCTACTCGGTGAACCCGACCGGCCTCGCCGGGGCGGAGACCCCCTACGCCAGCCGCCTGCTCGTCACCTCGTTCGGACTCACCCGATAGCACGGGCACACCGGGGCCCGCGGTACGAGCGGCGGGCCCAGCCCGGTCGGGGGGTAGACCAGGGCGGACAGGAGGCGCGCCCGGCCGCTTCCATGCGCAGCGCGGGTTTGCCCGTCCGGGCCTAACCTCGCGCTTTCACGAGCAGGGCTGTCCGAGGCGTGATCAAAAGACTGAGGAGTGCCGCTGACCTGCGACGATAGGGCTTGTCTAAGGTCCAT
>NZ_BAAATR010000065.1:0-23591 GCF_039533515.1 Kitasatospora cystarginea
CCTCGCCCCGGTCTGCTCCGTCCTCCTAATCCGACCTCCCACCTGGCTGCAGCCCCGCACCACCACCCGCCTGGCCGCACACCTACGCCGCACCGGATCCGTCCTCCTCTCCCACGGCCCATGGCCCGGCGGCGCCCGGCTACGCCTGGAGATCACCACGGCGGCCTGGTCCGGGCTTGGTGACGGGTACGGTCAGCTGTTGCATCGTCGGGTGACGGTGCGGGCGAGCGGGGGAGCGCGTCGCGCCCACGAACGGCCGAGCTGCTACTGCCGGACGAGAACGGCCGGGTCGGCGTTCCGGCGGCGGAGCCCGGAGCACTGCCGGTCCCCGACGGGGTCGCGGTGTGATCCCGCCGACGTCCGGCCTCCCGGCCCGACGCTTGTCTGACTACTGGCCGACAATGGCGTGCCGCAGTCCTCGCTCGACCTTGACCTGGCTTCCCTTAATCCCATGACGCATGACATCACTGCGGTATTTGGGCAGCAGCTCCCCGCCGCGCTGGCCGAAACCTTCGGCCGAGGACAAGACTGGCCTGAGAGTGTGCAGTGGGCCATCTCGTGGGCGCAGCCGCTGGTTTACAGCCTCACCGATGCCTCACAGGATGCCGTCCTCGATGCAGCCGTCGACGGGCACCGCAAGCTCCACACCCCTGGCCGGCCGTTGTCCAGCCGACGCGAGGGCACCGTCAGCCAGTCACCGGTCGGTGGATCCAGGCTGACAGCGTAGCCGGTCACCCCGGAACAGGCGCCGAATCCTCGGGGCACTCGTGGGCGAATTCCACCGCGTGGGCGCTGTGGAGCGGCGGCGCATCCGGGGTTTCGCCAGTAGTGAAAGTGAAAGCGACCGTCACCCCCGGCAGGCCCGCAATATCGGTCTCGATGGTGAACTGCGGGAGGCTGTGAGTCTGCTTGACCCGCTGCCAGGGAACACCGGCGGCGGAGAAGGCGGCCGAGAGTTGCGGACAGGTGGGCGCGGCCTCGAAGGTGTGGAATTCACCGGGCCGGCCGGTGGGAATTCTGACACTCTCGTACCAGGTCCGGACGGAGACCCGGTTGATGATCCGGCACCGGCACACCTCGACCGACATGTCGCCGTACTGGAACCACTGCGGCCAGGGCTGGTCGTCCGAGATCCGGCCGGACTTCTCGGGCGGGCCGAGCACTGCGGTCACCTCCGGGAAGGAGGCCAGCGGACGCATTCCGGCGATCGACCCGGTTGCGCCGAATTCCGTCAGCACGGTCAACATGCTCAGCATCTCCATACGGTCATGATGCCACACCGGCATCACCCGATTTCCCGGAGGATCTGATTCACCGAAAGGCGGTGCGGCTTTCCGGCATCGGAAAGCCGCACCGCCCGGTCAGCCGATTACCCGGTGAATCCGGTCACAGCTTGCGCACCGCGTCGAGCAGTAGCTGAATCTCCACCGCGCGGTTGGTTCCGCAGCTCCAGTCCGCACCCCAGGTGCCCTTCTTCTTCCCCGGGGTGTTGAACTGCTTGATGGCGTCCGCTCCGACCCTGAGGATGTCGGACTGGTAGCCCTTGTTGGCCTTGATCTCCTCGATCGTGGCCTTGATCTCGGCGTCGGTGGCATCCCGCTTGGCCGGTCGGCCGACCTTGCCGACGATCTCGTCCGCGATGGTGAACAGGCTCACCTCGGCGCCGTTCTTGAGGTTGATGTGCATGCCCTTGGCGCAGAAGTCGTCGTGCAGGACGGCCACCCACTTGATGCCGCAGAACTTCGACTTCTTGGCCCTGGGCGCCATCGCCGACGCGTGCCGGGCACCGGCCCCGCCTGCGCTGAACGCGGCAGCACCTGCCGGGACGGCGGCAGCCGACGCCGCGTCGATCAGGCACTCGCCCGCCTTGGCCGCGTCCATCATCTGACGCAGTCGCTGCAGGGTGGCCTTGGCGCCCCTGACCTCCTCCAGGAACTTCGAGATCCCCTCGGTGATCCGGACGATGGCCCGGCTGACGGCCGGGATCTTGCCCGCGATCTCGATGAAGCTCGCGACGTTGACGGCCGTCCACAGGCAGCTCTCGATGTCGAACGAGGCGAAGCACTTCTTCGCGTCGGTGACACCGAGCACGTCGAGCAGGATCTGCCCGCCGTTCTCCTTGACCCAGTCGATGACGTCCTCGCCGGCCAGCTTCTGCGCCTGGTTGTACTGCTCGACGCAGTCGGCGCCGCAGTCGCCGCTGAGCGACGTCGTCTCGTCCGTGGTCAGGTCCGCCACCGGGGTGGGCGGCGAGGTGACCATGGCGGCGAGGGCGGCCTGCTGGTCCTTGCGCTCCTGGTCCTCGGCGCGCTGTGCCGCCTGGTCGGCCTGCTGGGCGCTGGACTGGGCGTTGGCGGCGGCCTGTTCGGCGGCGGTGGCCTGCTGGTCCGCCGTGGCGGCCGAGCTACGGGCGGTGGCCGCGTTGCCCTCGGCGGTGGTGGCCGCCGTACGGGCCGTGGCGGCGTCCTTCTCGGCGTCGGTGGCCGCCGCGCGGGCGGCCATGGCGTCGTTCTGGGCGCCGTTGGCCGCCAGCGCCGAGGTGAGGGCGTCGCTGTTGGCCTGCATGTCGTACTGGGTGGTGTTCGTCTCCGCTGTCCTGGTCGCGGCGGCGTCGCTCGCCGCCTGGGCGGCGAAGTCCCGTGCCCGTGCGACGGACTGGAATGCGGCCACCGTGTCGGCGGCGGCGTTGGCCGCGAGCTGCGCGGCGGCCTTGGCATCGGCCTGGGCCTTGTCGGCGGCGGCCTGCGCGGCCTTGGCCGCCCGCGCGGCCTCGTCGGCCCGGGCCTTCGCGGCGTCGGCCTGCTGCTGGGCGATGGTCTTGCTGTCCTGGCCGACCAGGACGGCGAGGCCCGCAGAGGAGTCGGTCTCCCGGAAGGGGGTGCCCAGGGCGACGGCACTGTTGCCGGCGTCGATCGCGGCGTTCGCCGCGTCCCGTGCCGCGCTCGCCGCCTGTGCGGAGGCGAACGCCTGCCCGGTGGCCCGGGCACTGTCCGCCGCGGCGTGATCCGCCTCGATCTGGCCGATGGTCGCGGCCTTCCGGGCGGCGACCGCGTTGGCCGCCGCGACGTGCGCCTGCGCGTCGGCGTTCTTGACGTTCTGCGCGGCCTGCTCGGAGGCGGCTATCGCGTCGGCGGCCGCCGCGTGCGCCGTCGCGGCGGCCGCGCTGCTGGTCGCCGCGTCGGCCTGGACGGCGTCGGCGGCCGCCCGGGACCGCTGCGCTGCACCGGTCGCCTGGGTGGCGGAGGTACGGGCGTCGATCGCGCTCTGCCCGGCGTGGTCGGCGGCCGTACGGGCACCTGCGGCCGCGTCGGTCGCCTGCCCGGCGGCGGCCTTGGCCGCGTCGGCGGCCTGCCGCGTCTCGGTCGCGTCGGTGGTGCCCTGGGCCGCCTGCGCGGCGGCCTCCAGCGCCTTCTGCCGGGACAGTGCCGCATCCCGGTGCTGCTCGGCGTCGACGGCGGCGTCCCGCAGGACGGCCGCCTGTGCCTCGGCGTCACGGGCGGCGTTCGACTTGTCGGACGCCGCCTGCTCCGCGGTCTGCGCGGTGTTCGACGCCGCCTGGGCAGCGGCCTGCTGCTGCTGGGCCTTGGCCTCGGCCGCCTGTGCGGCGGCCCGCTGGGCGTCGGCCTGCTGACGGGCGGCGGCCGCGTTGGCCCGCTCCTGCTCGGCGACGACCCGCTTGGCGGCGGCGTCTGCGGCAGCGGCCTTCGCGGTCTGCTCGGCCTGCTGGGCCTTGTCCTTGTCGGCCTTGGCCCTGGCGGCGGCCTGGCCCGCCTGGTCTGCCTGAGCGGCGGCCGCGGCGGCGGCGTTGTGCGCCTGGTCGGCGGCCTCCTGGGCGGCGGCGCGCTGGAACTCGGCCTGGGTGGCGTGGGTCTGGGTGTCGCCGAGGGCGTACAGCGCCTTGCTGTCTGCCTGGCCGGCCGAGACGGCGTTCAGCGTGGTCTCGATCGCCTTGCTCGCGGACTGCGCGGCGGCGGCCGAGGCCTTGGTGACCTGGGCCGACTGCTGCGCGTAGGTCAGTCCACGGCCGTACGGCGTGCCGTTGCCGCCGGCGATCTTCCCGGCGTCGGACTCGGCGGCGCTCGCGCTGTCCGCCTGGGTCTTGGCCGAGGCGGCGGCCTTCTGGGCAATGGCCAGCTGGGCGGCGATCACCTTCTTGGCGTCCGCCATCGCGGCGGTGGCCTTGGTGAACTGATCGGGCTTCGGGTAGAAGATGTTGCTCTTCGGCTGTCCCTGCCAGAACTTCTGGAAGAACAGCATCCGGCTGACGATGTACGCCTGCCCGGAGGCCTCGACCAGCGCGTCCGAGGCGGTCCGGACGTCCTGGTACGCCTGGATGTCGGCGGCCACGATGGCGGCGCGCTGGTCGGCCTGGGCGGCCTGCTCGGCCTGCCACTCGGCGCTGGCGGTGGCCACCACGTCGTCCAGCACGTGGGTCGGGTCCAGCGGGTCGGAGCCGTCGCAGCCGGCCCACTGGGTCTTGAGGTCCTCGACCTCCATCCGGAACTCGACCGAGTCCTTCGCCGGGGCCACCGTCGGGTAGCCGCCGAAGCGGATGAACCTGGCGATCTGGTACGCGGACATCCCCTTCAGCAGGTCCGCGGTTATGATCACCCCGTTGGCGCCGTACCAGTGCCAGGAGTTGTCGGCCTTGTCCTGACGGTCCTTCAGGATCGCCAGCGCACGGTCCAGGGTTGCCTGGGACGGCTTCGCGACGGCCGGTCCGGCCCAGTTGCGCTTGCCGTCGTCCAGCAGGAAGTTGCGCATTGCCTGGCCGTAACCGGGCGAGTTCAGGAAGGTGTTGTAGTCGTCGCCGAAGATGCCGTCCCCGAACGGCTTGGTCACGGCGGCCCAGGCCGCCGTCCGGGCGTCCTGCGCCTGGTTGCCGTCCGCTGGTCGCCCTCATCGTCGATCTTGGCGAGGGCGACCGGGCCGTAGCCCCAGGCGCTCAGCGCCGCGAAACGGGAATCGGCGATCGAGCTGGTCAGCGCCTTGGCGGTCAGTGCCTTGACCTTCGGGCCACCGACGTGCAGCGAGTTCCCCAGCGAGCAGTGGTCGTCACGGACCTGCCCGTCCGGGATCGCCACGTTCGCGGCCTCGATGTCGGGCAGCGCCCGCTGCCAGATCCGGACGTCGGCCATCCCGCCGGGGAGGTAGTCGCCGGGCTTGCCGGCCCACATGTCCCGGCCCAGCTCGATCTCACCGCCTGCCTGCCAGGTCGAGGTGTGCGGGGCGCGGCCGGTGAGGACACCGTTCACGTACAGCCGGACCTCGGCGGCCTGCGCGTCGTACACACCGGTCAGGTGCGTCCAATTGGGCTTCATGGCCCCCGGGTTGGCCTGCGCGACCAGGTCCGGGCCGTTCGCCGTGTCCCAACCGGCGTTCTCCGAGTCGCCGCGCGGCATGCCGAACACCGGCCTGCCGTCCGGGTTCACCTTCAGGTAGAAGCCGGACACCCGGCTGCCGTCCTGGGCGATGACCGAGTAGGACTTGCCGGTCTGGGTCAGTTGCACCCAGCTGGACACCGTGAACGACTGGTCGTCGTGCAGCGTCAGCGGGACCGACACGTACTGGTTGCTGCCGTCCAGCCGCAGCGTCCGGCCGTCCGGGGTAGCGCGCGGATTGCCCCAGATCGACCAGTTCTGGGCCCGGTCGACGTACGCACCGTTGTGGTGGAGCCCTCGCGGCCCACCCTCGATGGTGTTCGGGGTCGACCACCTGGCCATCGAGTTCTTGTCCGAGTTGTCGTCGCTCCACTGGAAGTTGTAGTGGACCAACTCGCCGTTGACCGCATATGCGGGCAGCTGCTGCCCGCCGTCACGCGGCGCGACCGGCTTCTCGGGCACCGCGTGCGCCACCGACATCGTCATCGCCGTGGCCGTAGCGAACGCAGTGGCCGTCAGCGCCCGGGCCATCGTGCGGCGCACCCAACCCGGGCGGCCTCTTGGGACTCTCGTGTGCAACTTAGTCGCCATCTCCTGGAAGGAACCGTCGGAGCCCCAGGAGGACGGACACGCCAGCTATTTGATTGACAGTCAGTTTCCCGCGTCGCGGCCGCACCGACGGACGTTGCACTGGCATTGATGAGACGAACATGAGAAATCCCCCCGAGACCCCAGGATCTTCACACATGGCCGACAGGACCGGCACCGCCCGGCGGGGCCACCACCCGCCGACCGGCGGGTGGTGGAGCGCGCGCGGGCCGGGCGACCACGGCTCACGTCGATCCGACCCGGAGTGGACGGGGCGACCTCTCCGACCGGCCAACTACCGCTCCTCGTATCGCAGATGGACCAGCAGGCGAGCCAGGCGACTGGTCGGGCCGGTCGTCGCGGCAGTATGCGACGGCCCTTCCGGGCAGACTCGCCCCTGCAGCGGTATGACTGAGGTCACTCGTCCGCACTGCCGGCGTCGGCGCACTGCGAGAGGATGGTGCCATGGCACCTGTCCAGGACATCACGGGCTACGGCCGCGCGGTCACCGCCGGAGCGGTGGACCGCGCGCAGGCTGTCGCCGCGGTCGTCGGGGCCAGCGGCGGCATCACGCCCGCCGGCGTCGTGACCCCATCACCAACTCGCAGACCGTCCGTGGCGGCTACCAGCGCGAGGCGGGCAGGGCTGCAGACGCAGCGGCTGCTCGCTCACACCGACCTGCCCGTGGCCGCGATCGGCCGCACGCTCGGCTTCACCGAGGCCACCGACTTCGGCAAGCTCTTCACCCGCGAAGTCGGCTGCGCCCCGGGCGACTTCCGCCGTTCCCAGTGGTGAGCGACGTGGGCCGATGGCGGCCGGTCGCGACCGGGCATGGTCAAGGTCCGAGTGGACGCCCCGTCAGCCGTCGAACGCCGCCAGCGCGTCGACCACCCGACACGGCGTCCCGTGCCCGCAGCACAGCCAGGCTCTCCTTGGTGTGCAGCGCGACGCGGGCGACGCCGACCTGATTCGCCTCCCGCATGGCCTGGCATAGCAGGGCGTACGGGCGCTTGCCGGCCGGCATGGAGGGTGCCAGATAGTACGCACGGTCGTAGGCGATCGGATCCACCCTGGCGGCGTCCAGGAAGCCGAGGACACGGATCTCCTTGGTGGTGGCGGGCGGCAGGTCGGTGAGGTCGTCCCGCGTGAGCACCACGATGCGCCCGTCCGGTGCCTCGTAGCCGTGGGCGATGTCGCCCGCGGGCACCTCGCCGTGGACCTCGCACACCCTCGGCTGGCGGATTCTGGCGCCACAGTCGCCGCCATGGATCAAGTGCAGCGGCACCTCGTGCCGGCCCGGCCCAGTCGCGGCGAACACGGCCACAGGCACAGAAACCAGCGAGAAGCTGATCGACAGCTTGGCGATCGCGTTCGGCATGGCCTGCCTCCTCCTCTCCATGCTGCGCCCGATGTCGGTGACGGCTGGGATCCTGGCGGGCATTGGCAATGAGGCGGGGCCGACCCCGACGACCCCGACCCCGGCCCGCAGCCCGGCCACGAGTACCGGGGGCTGCGCGGCGGCCCGCTCTACGGCCTCCTCCTGGATGTCACCGGCTGGGACGACGAACAGCTCGCCGACGGCGCCGCGCTGCGCACCGAGAGCGGCCGGTACGGTCCCGGCGGCCAAGCTCATTACGAACCCCGCGTGCAGCGCCGTTGGGACTGGGTCGGCGACAGCCCCTGACTTCAACGTCCTCGCCTGGTGGCACGAGGCGGGCGCCCCCTGAGCGCCTCGGGCTGACCTGTCACCCCGGACGACTGGCTGGACGACTCCAACCCATCCACCAGTCACCTCGCCTCCCGTGCGGGCTATATGCGGTTTGCCCCAGGCGGGTGCAGCGCGGTGAGCAGCCAGGCCGGTGCGCGGCGGAGGTAGTTGACGAACGCCCTCGGGTCGACCTTGGCGTGGTTGGGGCTGCCGGGATGGTGATCGCTCAGGTGCCCACCTGGTTCCGGCTGGACCGCACCCGCCAGGCCCGGTCCAGTGCCCGGTGTCGGCGGCCGCCTGGTCCAGGTCGGCGAGACTAGCGACCTGGACGCCCCCTTCCACCTCGACCTCAACCCCGCCTCGCTGCTGCGCCAGTAGCTGGCGACGAGTGATCGGATCGGGGGACAGCCATCGGCGCGGCCCCGTCTGCTCGGCCGCGTCATTGTGGCTGTCGGATGAGGCATTGGGCCTGCGGCCGGGACTGGCTGGATAGTACGGTCTGATGTGATGTCAGTTCTGAGGCTGGGGGAGTGATGGCCGGCGTAGAGATCGTGGTCGGGTACCTGTTCGCGTGGGCGGTCCGGAAGGCGCGGCGGGTGGCTGGGCGGGCGGACGCGGAGGTGGATGCCGGACTGGACGCGGCGATGGACCGGCTGCATGAAGTGGTCAGCGGCAAGCTTGGGCATGACGGTTCGCTGGTGCGTCTGGCGAATGAGGCCGAGGCCGGCCAGCAGGCGCTCAGCGACCGCACCCGGCAGTGGGTCACGCTCGCTGTGGAAGACGCGGTTGAGCAGGACCCGGAGTTCGCCAAGGCGCTGCGGGAGGCGGTGGCGAAGATCCAGGCGGCTGGCGGCTCGGTCGGGGGTGCGAACGTGATGAGCGGGAACACGTTCATGGGTCCGACCGCCGTCCAGACCGGCGACCACAGCCGGCAGGAGAACCACTTCGGACCGAAGGCATGAGCGAGCCCGTGGGCGGGGTGTCCGACAATACCTTCGAGGGGTCCACCGCAGCGCAGACCGGCAGCAATGACACTCAGGTCAATAACTTCATCACGACGGCCCCGCCGCGCGAGACCGGCCGCGGGATGCGGGTGGCCTTGGGGGTCTTCGGTACCGTGGTGATGGTGGCCGGATTGTCGCTCGCCGTGCACTTCGCGGGTGGGGCGGCGGTCAGTAGCAGTACCACCCCCGCCGCGAACCCGGACCCGGCCTCAAGCGCGACCTCGGCGGGCGTCCCGGCCCCGATGTCGGGCAGTGCGACAACGCCCTCTCCGGCCGCCTTCCCGACGCCCAGTGGGGCAGGCTGGACGGTGAAGTACCAGGACACCTCCATCACCCTGCCGGCGGCCGAGCAGTGCCTGACCGGGGCAGTCAACTTCGACCAGGGACGCGGTCACAGCGAGGCCGAGTTCCTCACCGACGATCTCATCGTCCAGGCGGCGTGTCCGCTGTCGGGCGAGCAGGACAGCGTCCTCACCTCGACGCGGCAGTGGGGAACCTCGCAGACGCAGGAACCCGGGCCGGACCAGTGCCAGAACGACGCCAACCGCAACACCCGGCCGAACAAGATGAGCGCTGCCGCCCTCAAGGTCAACTCCGCCTACTGCCTCATCACCGCGAAGAAGTCGGTGGTGTGGTTCAAGATCACAGCAAAGTCCGGAGACGACCAGCAGGGCTTCACCATGCTCGCTACCCGCTGGACCCCGAGCGACGCAAACTGAGGCCTGCCTCAGTCCGGTGGGAGCTGATCGCTCAGCAGTAATCGGCGCGGTCGATAGCTTGTCGGTGGGGAACATCCGGCTCGGGTGGGCAGGGTCACGCAGTCCGTCGTGCGGCCGGTTCTGCCACGATTCACTCGTCCAGGAGCTCCTGGAGTTCCAGCAGCGACCAGAGCCGTTCGCGTTCCGGCTCCAGCACCGCGGGCGGCAAGGTCCTGGTCGGCTGCCGTGGCACCGCCCGTCGGCCAGGCGCACGAGATTGGCGCTAACCCCGGAAGCACCCGGTGCCCGGCGTCGGTCAAGATCTGCTGGCAAACGGTCAAGATCGCGTGCCACAGGTCAGGGGTGAACGTCGGCCGGTTCGCCAGGCTGAGGCTGGCGGCGTCCCAGCCCTGTCCCAGCTGCGTCCCAGGGTGTCCGGTTCGGGCGTTTTGCTGGGACGGATCTGAGACGGTCCCAGGCCGTTTCGCCTGGTGGGAGCGTTTTGCGCTGGTGCTGGGACAGGGTTGGGACACCTGCCGACTACCGGCTGGTTGTGACCCGTCTCACCGAAGTTTGGCGAGTCTCAGCGAAGTTTGACTGACGGCGGTTTGTCTCATCGAAGTTTGACCGCCGTTGTCCGGTCTCTGGTGTCAGGGGTGGCGGCTAGGGTGCGGGGCCGTGGACGCTGCTGATCTTGATTACCGGGCCCGGACCTTGTCGGGCTGCATTCCTTCATCGCTGGTGACCCGGCTTGTGGAGCTTGGCCACGAGCGGGAAGTGGAGTTCCAGGCCAGGCGTGGGGAGTGGTTCTGCGCGCTGGAGTGGGCACGGCTGCTCGGCGACCGGCAGCAGTACGAGCAGGCGCTGGACGTGCTCGGTCCGTACATCGCGACGGGCTGGTGGCCGGCCGTCCAGGCCCGAGCCGAGCTGCTGGAGGATTGGGGTAGGGCGCAGGAGGCGATCGAGCTGTCCCGCCCCTACACGCAGGCCGGCGACCGGCTGGTCCTGGACTTCTTCGCGCGTCTGCTGGCCCGCCACGGCCGGGCCGCCGAGGCGCTCGCGCTGCTGCGGCCCGGCGTTGAGGACTGGTTCCTCGCCCAGGCCCTGGTCGACGTCGCCGACGCCGCAGGCCAGGACGAGGAAGTTGCGGCGCTGCTGGAAGCCCGGATCGAGGCCGCGGTCCCGGCCTGCGACGACCCCGACTGCCACCGGCTCCGCCTGGAGCCGTCCAACGCCTTCGACCTGCTTGCCACCGTCCGGGAACGGCAAGGCCACGTCGACGAGGCGATCGCCCTGCTGCGCCGCCGGGAGGTTACGTCCGTTAATGGCCGGGACGCGCTGGCCGACCTGCTGGCCAGGCATGGACGGATTGAGGAACTGCGCGCGTACACCGACTCCGAGTACCACGGGCACGCCGCGCGGAGTCTGGCCGAGGTACTGGAGGCACGCGGCGATGAGGAGGGAGCGACCGCCGTCTACCGGACCTTCGCCGAAAAGCCCCACGGCATGTGGCGCGTTGCCCATCTACTGTCCCAGCTGCTGGTCCGGCACGGTCGCGTCGACGAGGCGATCGCGGTGGTGCGCGCCCTGGCGGACTCCCCGGGCGGCGCGGACGACTGCGTCGTTGACGCGCTGTGCACCCTGTATGCCGAGCACGGCCGTGCTCAGGAAGCTCTGGCCTACCTCGACGCCCTCAAGGAGCGGCGTGACGGTGAGGAGGAGTGGGACTTCTTCCAAATACGGCTGCCGCTCATGGCCGACTGCGGCCTACGCGACGAAGCGATCGAGCAGGCCCGGGCGCACCCCGAAGGCGGCACCTGGTACGCGGCCTGGTCCCTCTCACACCTGCTTGCCGAGGCCGGCTGCATCGAGGAGGCCGTCGCTGTCCTCGAACAGCACCCCGGTTCCAACAACACCGTCCTGGCCCACCATCTCATCGACCTCGGCCGCATCAAGGATGCCGTCCGTGTCCTCCAGGTCCGGCCAAGCGTCGCTCCGGCCCCCGACCCCTGAGGCGGCACCTACTCCAACGAGCCACCGTTCTGACACCGATCCGTACCCGCTCCTGCTGGTGGAGGTCGCGGTCAAAGTCCGTTGAGACTGGAAAGGTTGTCCCCTGACAGGCGATCTCGACCGTTTGCCAAAGGATCTTGACGACCAGCAGATTTCTACCACCTGATCTTGACCAGAGCCTGCCCGCTCCGTGTCCGGAAACCTGTCGCGGCCGCACCGGATCCTCCGGGATGCTCGGCTCATGCGCGTGAATTTCGACGGGGTTACCCCAATGCCGCGGATGCTGCTGCTCAGCGAGTTCCTGCTCCAGTCCGACTTCCGCGTCGGACTGGACAGGCCAGTGTTCGTCGTGGCGGGCGACCGGGTCTCGTACGAGGACGGCGACGTCGTGGTGACTCGCCCCACCGGTGAGCGACGCTGGCACCCAGCCCGCGACAGCTACTGGATCTGCCGCCGATAGTCCGGCTGTCAAGATCGCTTGGCAAACGGTCAAGATCATCTGTCACAGGACACTGGTGACCCGTCGCAGCGAAGTTTGACCAGTCTCACCAAAGTTTGACGGACGGAGATCTGTCTCAACGCAGTTCGATCAGTCGATGCTCGTTGGGGACTCGTCGATGACGGCGGAGTGTCGGGGGCAGCGTCCGGTCACGTGTCCTCGTACCAGCGTTTTTCCCGGGCGGTGCTGTGTGGTCCCCACCCGCGGGGACCGTCCTCGGGTTCACCGCACCAGAGGTCTGCTGTTGCGTCCAGGAAGGGGCAGCAGCCACCATGCCCGCAGGTCGGCCGGCAACGGCGGGCCGAGGTCCGCCTCGAACGCGTCCAGGCGCGCGCCATCGGTCATCGGCCCGGCTGAGTCTGGCCGAACGTGGGCAGCGAGCCATATGCGGATGCGGCCCCATGCTCAGGTGCTGTCATGACGGGCAGTCTGCCCCATCCGGTAGTGGAGGGGCCGGCCGTCGGGACCGCCGACGACGTGGGCTGGAAGCAACTGGTCAGGCTGCGGTGAAGAAGTACCTGTGGCGCCGAACGCCGTCATACCGGGGTCCTACAGAGGACTTGGCACCCCGGTATGACGGTTTCCGCCCCTCCTCGCCCGTACCGTCGCCCGTGTCCAAGGCGAACACGGAACCGAACGAGGGGGAACGGCGATGAACAGGCGAGGACGGGCCGTGGCGGCGGCACTGCTGGCGGCGACGGCGACACTGGGCGTGATCGGCGCACCGGGCGCGGCGGTGGCGGCGGTGGCGGCGCCGGGACGGGGCACCGAGCAGCAGGCCAGGGCCTGGCTTCCGCAGCCCACCGGCTTGTACCCGATCGGCACGACGTCCCTGCAGCTCACGGACGACCCCCGGGACGACCCCTGGAAGCCCGGGCAGCACCGCAAGCTGATGATCAGCTTCTGGTACCCGACCACCCGGCCCGCCACCGGCAACGACCGCGCGCCGTACATGGTCCCCGCCGCCGCTGACCACTTCGGCAACGCCGGGAGCTGGGGCCAGCGCGAGAACGGCTTCGAGCCCGGCCGCACCGACTGGGCAGGCATCCGCACCCACGCCCGCGCCGACGCGCCCGCCCTCCCCGGCGGCAAGCGGCCCGTCGTGCTGTACTCGGCGGGCTTCGGCGACCCGCGCACCTGGGGCACCGCCCTGGTGGAGGACCTCGCCTCCCGCGGCTACGTGGTCGTCACCGTCGACCACACCTACGACGCCTCCGAGGTCGCCTTCCCCGACGGGGACCTCGCCACCTCCGTCTTCCCCGCGCTGATGGCCCGGCCCGGCCTCGACATGGGCGCCCTCCTGCGCAAGACGCTGCAGACCCGGGTCGACGACACCCGCTTCGTCCTGGACCAACTCGCCGGGCTGCGCCACGACGCGCAGCTGCCGGCCGGCCTCGCCGCCTTGCTCGACCTCGATCGGATCGGCATGGTCGGCCACTCCGGGGGCGGCTCCACGGCCCTGCAGACCATGCACGACGATCCGCGCCTCAAGGTCGGCGTCAACCTCGACGGCCAGCTGCACTTCTCCGGCCCGGACGGCACCGGAGTCCAGCTGCCCCTGCCCACCGTCGCCGAGGACGGCCTGACCCGGCCCTTCCTGCTCATGGGCACCCAGGAGTCCGGCTCCGGCAGCTACCACCAGCAGCCCGGCTGGGACGCCCTGTGGCAGCACAGCACGGGCTGGCACGCCGACGTGACCCTGACCGGCTCCCGCCATGGCTCCTACACCGACGCGCAGTCCCTGCTGCCCCAGCTCGCCCGCCAGGGCGCCGTCGCCTCGACGACGCTGACCGACGACGTCGGCGACGTTCGCCCCGACCGCGCGGTCCTGGCCACCCGCTCCTACGTCTCGTCGTTCCTCGACCGCTGGCTGCGCGGCCACGACGACCACCTCCTGGACGGCCCGTCGCCGCGCTTCCCCGAAGTGGTCTACGAGCGGTAATGCGCGACCGGAGCCGTGCGCGCGCACCCGCTCGGCCAGCACCAGGACGGCGGTGCGCACCTGCTCCACCGACTCGCGCAGCGCGCCGGTCAGCCGCCGTGCCTCGGCCAGCAGCCGCCCGAACCCGGCGGCCTTCATACCTGTGGGGGTTGTCATTGACCGGCCATTTCCCCAGGTGGGAGCGATTCACAGACAGGCTGTGTCACCTGTGTTCGGGCAGGCGGTCCGCCCGGCTGGGTGTCCTCTTACAGGTGATCTTGACCGATTGCCAGGCGAGTTTGACCGGCCGGGAGGACGCAGGCGTGTCAAGCGTGGACGTTGCGGCCGTCTTCACTCAAGGCGCCGCCGGAAGTCATCCGGCCGGCGAGGGAGCGGAAGCGGCAGGAGAAGGCGCTCGCCGCAGCTGCCGAAACTCCCCGAGGCGAAACTCCGCTGCCCTCCGACCTCAGCGCGAGCACCGAGGCGACCGAGCTGCTGGAACTCGGCGAGAAGCTGCGCCAGCACGACGTGCGCTTCCTACGCCAGCTCGACCACGCGGCCCGCCACGGCGACCCTGCCCTTGCCCGCCAAGCCCTAGACGAGCTCCTGCACGCCGCCCACGCCCTGACCATCCACCATCGCGAGCTTGCCGAGCGGCTGCTGGACGCCCACCCCATCCAGGCGCCCGCGCCCGGCGAGACCTCCCCTGGCCCCGTCGTTTCACCCCGAGGGGAAACAGAGGCCGGGCCGGATACCGATCCGACCGCAGGCTAGCCGCACTGCCCGCGCCCCGCCGCGCCCAGGCCGACACTGAACCGGCCACCGCTGCGCCCCGAGGAGAAACGACCCCGCCTGCGGCCGTCGTTCCGGCCGCCGAACAGGTCCGCCCGGAACCCGTTGTTCCTCGGGGGGAAACGGCGCCCGCCGCCACGGCCGACGCCGCCGAGCCTGTTCCCCCCCCGGGGACAAACCGCCGCCCCGACCGGCGACGGTGCCAGGCTGCGCGAATTGGTCGACCTCCGTCTGGCCCAGCAGACTGTGTCCGGCCCCGCACCGGCGGCCGTGCCCAAGACTCCGAAGCCACCGGTCGCCGAAGTCACCGTCCCCGCCGACCCCCGGCTGCGCGGCCTGCCGGACACGGACGTGGGCATCGGTCTGGACTATCGGGTGTTTGGTGACTACTGGCCGGCTGGACCGTCAACCCGAACGTGTTCCTGGTGCGCGGCGAGGGCCACCAGGTCGGTTGGGTCGAGCGCGACTTGCCCGGTATCGGCGACCGGTGGGTGGCGGTGTACGAGAACTACTTCATCGGCGACCAGGCCACCCAGGAGGCGATGCTGCACGACACCCCCGAGCAGGCCGCCCGCACCGTCCAGCGGGCGTACCTGCAGAACCTCTGACCGGCGGGCGAGCTCGGTGGGGCCGGGCCGGCCCCACCCCGGCGTCCTCGAGCTCGCGGGCATTGGCCCCGCTGAAGTCCGCCGCGCGGGTTGTGCCGATGGGCACAGCCTCGCCCGCCTTCGGGCGATCTACGTGCCGATCGGCACATGGCGCGGATAGCCCGGTGACGGCGAGGCTGATGGGGCACCGAACGGCGGCCACCAGGGCCGCCGTCAACGAAGGGAGCCCCCCAATGGTCCGCGGCATCAAGCCCCGCGCCGCCGCCACCGTCGCCGCCGTCGGCCTCGCGTTCGCGACGCTGGCCACCGTCACCCCGGCTTCCGCCGCCGGCTCCGCGGCGCCCGCCAAGGACCACCCCGTTCGGCTGGCGAGCGTCACCGGGTCGGCGCGGATCTTCTACGCCTTCCGGCCCGACGACGAGATCCGGTTCACCGTCGACGCCCAGGCGGCCCCGTACACCCGGCGCTTTCCTGACGATCCCCAGCTCAAGGACGGCCTGCCGACCGACGCGCGCGGCACCATCCACTTCACCCACCGCAAAGCCGAGACCGGTGAGGTGGGCACCGCCGACGCCGCGGTCGACTGCCTGGTGACCGGGGACCACGTCGCCACCCTGACCGCCGTCATCACCAAGTCGGATGCGATGCCGGTCGGCCAGCGGGTCGGCCTGAGCATCTCCCAGGGACACGGCCACGCCAAGGACCGCCTCGGCTTCTCCTGGGGCGTCGTCAACCTCGATGTGGACGCCAACGGAAAGCCCGTGCAGCCGGTGGTGGGCACCGGTATGGCACCGGCGCCCTTCGCACCGGTCGTCGACGGCGGCTACACCGTTCGCCCGGGCGACTTGGAGGTGAGGTGAGGGATCACTGACCCAGCACCAGGTGGCTGTGTAGGTGAAATCGGAGAGCGGATGTCGGCGAGTTCTGGCATCAGTTCTGGATCGAGTCCCCAGGAGATGTCGGCGAGAACCGAGAGCACCACTAACAGTGTGTGGGCGTGTCGGAGGCCGGCGGCACAAGTCGGCCGGGTGAAGGCCGTTGCGGCGGCTTGGCTAGCGTGGACGCATGGTCCATCTCAAGGAGCCGCAGTTGTCCGGGCTGGGACGAAACCCGGCCGCGTCGCCGGATGTCCTGGTGCGTCTGGCCGCGCACGAGGCGGGCCGGCACGGGCTGTCGTTGCGCAGGGGGCAGCTGCCGGACGCGGTGGTCGAGGCCTTGCTGACGCATGGCGGCGGGGATTCGGCGGTGCTCTTGCACAGAAAGCGGGTTTCCTCGACGATGCGCCACCGGATCGCCGGGCATCCCGACCCGGCGATCCGCGATGCCCATGCGGACTTCGTTCGGACCATGGTGGAGCGCGAGGTACGGACGGGCATCGAGGACCTGGTCGAAGCCTACGGCCGGCCGCCGGAGGAACTCGCGGCCAGCTCCGATCCCAAGCTGCGCGCGATGGTCGCGCAGAGCTGGCGGGAGCGGCCGATCGTCGTACAGTTGGCGCTGCTGACGGACCCGGACCCGGGGGTGCGGGCCGCAGCCAGCGAGGCCAATGACCCGGGTGTCCCTCCGGAGTACTACGAGCACTGTCTCGCCGATCCGGCTGTGCGAGCCAACCTCGCGTGTCGTATCCCGCTGACGCTCGAGCAGTTCGACCGGCTGCTGGCAACCGGGGACGAGACGGTACTGCACGCCGTGGTCGGCAACCCGCGCCTGACGGCCGACATGGTGGCCCGCCTGCAGGACAGCACGGACCCGTCCGTGCGCGTCGCGGTGGCCTACAGCCGCCACGTAACCCCCGAGACCCGGGACGGCTGCTCGCACTGGTGGAGGCCGAGGACGCCGCCGGCAGCGACGACGCCGCTCTCGCTCTCCACTGGACGCCCTACAAGCCGAGCTGGCTGCGAGATGCGCCCCTAGCCGAACGGCTGACCTACCTCGACTGCCCGCACACGGTGTTCCGGCAGATCCTGGCAACCGGCCGGGACCTGCCGGAGGCAGCCTGGCAGAGGCTGGACAACGACCTGGACGTGTCCGTCCGCCGCGCCGCCGCCCACCGACCCGACACACCGCCAGAGGTCCTGCTGCGACTGATCCGAGCCCACGGCGAGCGCTCCCACGTCAGGCCCCTACTGGTGGATCACCCCAACTTCCCACGTCAGGAGCTGCGAGGCTTCGTGGACGAGCCGGACCCGAGGGTGCGCCTCCTCGCTCTGGAGGACCCCGAGCTGCCCGATGCGGAGCTGCGGCGAATCGGGGACTGCACGGAGTCGTTCCTGCGCGCGGGAGTGGCCCGGCATCCCAACGTCAGCGCGGACCTGCTGGAGCGACTACTGGCGGACCCCGAGCCCACGGGCGCCGAGGACGCTGCGGCCAACCCCGTGCTGCCAAGGGCACGGATGGACGGCATCATCACCGAGGCCGGCCTCTGACGGTCTCCCGGGCAGAACTTTGGGCAGGAGCACAATCACGGTCCCGAAGCAAGCACCCGAGCGCTCTCAGAACTCAGACTCGACCGCCGCGGCGCCGAACTGCTCTTCCAGGTCCTCACCGAGCGCGAGGAGAAGAACAGCGTCGCCATGTCGCTCTGCTGCACGGCGCCTCAGGCCAACGGATCGCGCACCAGCTCTGATCACCGCCGAGGCGCAAAACCAGCATCCCGCTGACAGCGGCTGCCAGGAATTCCCCCACGGACGGCCAGTTACGGATGTGACCGAGGGCGACTGCTGGAGGATGAATGGCATTGGTCTGGGCGGGGCTCCGTTCTCTCCTACGGCAGCGCCAGCCAGGTCACGATCTCGTCCACCACCGCCAGGGCGACATGTCCTGGCTTGGCGTAGTCGGCTGGGGTGGGATCGCCACTGCCGGGGAAGAAGAGGTGGTTGAGGTCTTGGTGGATTCGGATCCTCACCCCGGGCCGGTGCGCAAGGGCCCGCCGCCAGAGCGCCAGGTCGTCGGTGACGGTGACCTGGTAGTCCCGCCCACCCTGCAGGATCAGCATCGGGCGGGCCAGTGCGGCCGCCGTGGTCGGCGGGTCGTAGGCGCGCAGGTCGAGCCAGTAGGCGGCGGAGAGGCCTAGGGGCAGAAGTTCCGGCGGTGTGTCGGGGGTGAGTTCAGGTCCTGCCACCAGCTCGGCCTTGCGGGCGAGCGAGGCCACCGCCTGGTCGGCACTCGGGCCGGGGGCGAGGGCCGCGAGGTGGCGGGCCACCCGGACGGCCGCATCGTGCATCGGCTGCGCGTCCGCAGCGAGCAGCACGAGGCCCGCGATCGACGGATCGGCGGCGGCGATCCGAGGCGCCACCTTGCCGCCCATGCTGTGGCCGAGCAGATGGATCCGGTCGGGGTCCACCTCGGGGTGCTGCCGCAGCAGTTGGACGGCGGCGAGCGCGGGAGGCAGGTACTCGTCGGCCATGGTGAAGTCGGAGGGAACGCGGTCCGGGTGGGCGAAGGTCGGCTTGTCGAAGCGCAGCGTGGCCACCTGACGGGAGGCGAGTCCCCAGGCGAGGTCCTTGAGCGGTTTGTTCGGGCCGCTGGTCTCGTCCCGGTCGAAGGGCCCGCCGCCGGCGAGCAGGACCGCGGCGGGCCACGGGCCGGGGCCGTCGGGGAGGGTGAGCGTGCCGGGCACGGCGAGTGGCCCCGTCCCGAGCAGGACTTCCCGTTCGGTGAAGCGGTCCTGCTGCGTGTAGTGCGGCGGCTGCCACACGGCGCCATCGTGCGGATCGAGTCGTAGCCCGTGCAGCAGGCCGTCGTCACCGACCGATGTGACCACGGTGAAGCTGCCGTCGGCGCAGGTGATCGCGATGCGCACTCGGACCGGGTCCGCTTCGCCGGTTTCGATCTCCGGCTCCTGGACCGCCTGGATCCCGCCGTGCCCGGCAGCCTCGGCCGCCCAGGCCAGCCGCAGCGCCTCAGAGGAGACCGCAGCCCGCAGTGGAGGCGCGAAGAGCTCCACGGTCTGGTCGAAGTGCTCAGCCCGCAGCAGCGCGGCGAAGCCGCGCGCCACCTCCAGTACCCCATCCCTATTCGTTCTCATGCTTGAGAAAGGTAGCAGTTGTGAGAAGGTTTGGGCATGGACTCCCTGAGACTGTTCGCCCACCCCATCCGGCTGCGGATTGTGCATGCGATGGGCGGTGGACGGCTGCTGACCACCGCTCAGCTGTGCGCGCGTATCCCGGAAGCCTCCAAGGCCACCGTCTACCGGCACATCGATCTGCTGGTGAGCGGCGGGATCCTGGAGGTGGCCGAGGAACACAGGGTGCGTGGGGCGGTGGAACGGCACTACCGGCTGTGCCAGGACCGGGCCGTCATCGGGGTCGAGGAGCTCCGCACGCTCACCCCCGAAGACCATCGGCAGGCGTTTACCACCGCGATGACCGCCCTGCTGGCCGAGTTCAATGCCTACCTCGACCGAGAGGAGACAGACCCCGTGGCCGACCAGGTGGGCTACCGGCAGCATGCCCTCTGGCTCAGCCCGGCGGAACTGGCGGAGCTGATCGTCGAGCTACGTGCGGCCATCGCGCCGAGGCTGGCCAACTCCCCCCGCCCCGAGCGTGCGCAGTACCTGCTCAGCCCGATCCACTTCCCGGTGGAAGCCTCGCGTAGCCGGCCGGGCGACCGACAGCCGTAGCCGGACACCGACTCCGTTGACGACTACGCGTTGTGACATCCGCGGCCAGATGACTCCCCGCCAACTGGCCGCGCGCGGAGAATCTGAACTGGCCACCATCATCCCGCCTCCCGGAGACCACCTCAGTCGTCGGGTGACGTCATTTCTGGTGAACATCCGCAGCACTCAAGATCGCTAACTGCTGCCCAAACCGCTGACCAATCGCTGCTACTTCACGTGAACAGAGCCAGCCCGCCGGCGAACGGTTTCATCGGCGGGCACGTCCCTGTCCGACGCGAGCTGATCGCTATGCGCGCAGTCGCAAGGGCGTTAGGTGTTCCGGGCGGACCAGGTTGGTGCGTGGGGAGAGTTCGCGGACCTGTGTGACGAGTCCGTCCAGGTCCACCTTGCTCCCTTGGACAGCCGGACCGGTAAGCGGCGTCTCGAAGTTGTCCCAGTGCACAGGGACTACGGTGCGCGGGTAATCGAGGGCCTTGAGGAGTCGTGGTACGTACCGGTACGTGGTGCGGGCGGTGCTCTCGACGGCGATCATCGCGATGTCGGGCCTCAGTCCGGCGAGGTTGCGCTCCACGAAGTCGCTGGCGCCCGTCAGAAGGGTCGACGGTCCGTCGCCGAGGCGGATCTGGAAGGCCAGTGTGTCGCCTTCCGGGAGTTCGCCGATCGTCTCCGGCGCCTTGACCGGCGGGCCCGTCAGCGTGCCGGGCGCCCAATAGTTGTGCTTGGCGTTACGGCTGTGCAGACTCGCCACCACCTCGACGGTGTACCCGCCGAAGTCGAGGACCTCGCCGCCCTTGACCGTGATCAGCTGTGCGGGGTCCACGCCCATCGCCTGGAGCAGGTAGCAGGTGGTCGCGGTCCCGACGACGGGGACCCTCTTGGTCTTGGCAATGTGGGGGACGTCGTTGAAGTGGTCCCAGTGGCTGTGGCTGACCAGGATGAGATCCGGCTTGCCGATGTGCTGGTCGACCAGGTCGGTGTCGACAGTGAGCCGGGTACTCGCATCGAATCCGTTGGTCGGGAACCGCGTGATGTACGGGTCGAACAGCACCGTCTTCCCGTTGCCCTCGATCCGCCAGCCACTGTTCCCGAGCCAGCGGAACACCGTCTCGCTGCCGCCGCCCGTCCGGTGCGGCTCGCCCGCCGCGGCAGTGGACGCGGCGCCGACCACCGGCAGGAAGGCGGCCCCCGCAACTGCAGTCCGAAGGAGTCCGCGCCGTCCTAACGTGTTGTCACTCATGTCACCAGGAGACGAACACCTCGGCCCTCTAGTTCCACTCCGACTCATAGGTGCCACGTATACGACTCGTGGTGGCGGGCATCGGACGCAGGCTGGGACAATCCGTGCAGGGGTTCATCGGCGAGATCGATCTCCTCGCCGTGCCCCCGCCCGGCTAGGCCGGTCAGCACCAGGCCGGGCGGCGGTGGGAGACACTCGGCAACGATGGATCTGATTGACCTGACAGTTCAGGCAGGCACCCCGGCCGGCCAACTGGCTCCCTCCAGCCCCGCGGCCAGTGCCCTGCTCACAGCTGCAGCCTCCCCGTCCGCTCCCCCGGCTTCGACAGTCTGCGGGCACACGACCGGGTCTGATCGCTTGTCTTCGCTGGTCAGCGCGATCTGAGTGGTCTAGAGCAGATCTGGGGTGCGGACATGTGTATTTGCTGATTCAGCCGCCATGAACTGGGGTTTTGTCGCATCCTGCGGGCATGTACGTGCGGAAGACGCAACGTCGGAACCGGGACGGCAGCGTGGTGCGCTATGTGCAGCTGGCGACGAACCGGCGGATCGGCGGCACGACGCAGGCCGAGGTGCTCCTCAACCTGGGTCGGGAGGACAAGCTCGACCTCGACTCCCTGCGGAGGCTGGTCGACTCTCTCAACCGCTATCTCGGTGACGGGGACGAGGATGTGGCCGCGCCGCTGGGTCTGGAAGGCGGCCCGCTGGCGGTTCAGTCCTCCCGGCCGATCGGAACAGTGTGGCTGCTGGACGGCCTGTGGAAGCTGCTGGGCATCGACCAGGCGCTCGCGAAGGTACTGGACGCGCGCCAGTTCCGCACCGATGTGGAACGTGCCCTGTTCGCGCTGGTCGCCAACCGTGCTGTCGCCCCGAGCTCCAAGCGGGCCGCCGCCGAGTGGGCCGGCAAGGACGCGGTGGTGCCCGGCATCGAGGAACTCGCCGAGCAACACGCCTATCGGGCCATGGACCTGCTGGTGGACGAGGGGACCCAAGCCGCCGTGCAGGAAGCGGTGTTCTTCGCCGCCGCGAACCTCCTCGACCTCGAGGTCGACCTGATCTTCTTCGACACCACCAGTACCTACTTCGAACGGGACGAGGCCGACGATGGCGACGGCGCGCTTCGCCGGTACGGGCACTCCAAGGACCACCGCAAGGACCTGCCGCAGATCGTGATCGGGCTGGCCGTCACCCGCGAGGGCATTCCGGTGCGGATCTGGACCTTTGTGCCGCCCCTGCTCAGGGTTCCTTGACCAGGAGTGCATCCGCTGCGGAACCATGAGCCCGGTCCATGCCAACTCCTCGGAGGGGCCACTGTGCTCCCGCTGCTACACCGCCCCGCCCAAGCTCTGCGGCAAGTGCGGCCAGTTCAGGCAGCTCGCCAAGCGGGGTGAGAACGGCGAACCCGGGCTGTGCCATCGCTGCTACACCGTCGAGGGACTCTGCACCATCTGCGGACGTTTGCGCGACGGCAGCCGCAAAGCGGCCGGAGCCTTCCAATGCAATGCCTGCCGCCCCCGGCCCTCGGTTCCGTGCGCTGACTGCGGACGGGCGAGGGAGCCCAAGGTCCGCTGGCCGATCGGCCCCCTGTGCTCCTCCTGCTACGGCAGGCGTCGGCGCAAGCCCGGGCCCTGCGTACGCTGTGGTGTCACCCGCGTCCTGGTCGGCAGCGGCGACAACGGGGGTGGAGCCTCGGTCCGTGCTGCGGCGCGGACATCGACTTCTCCTGTCGCCGGTGTGGTTCCCCGGAGAACCTCATCGTGGACGGGTGCTGCGCGCGGTGCGTGGCCACCGACCGCGTGCACCACCTACTCGCCGGCGAGGACGGCCAGATCGCTCCCGTTCTCGTGCCGCTGGCTCAAGCTCTCACCACCGGGCCACTGCCCAGTTCGGTCCTCAAGTGGCTTCGCCGTAGTCCAAGTGCCCGGCTCCTAGCAACGTTGGCCGCCAGCCGAGCGGAGCTCACCCAGGAAGTTTCCCCTTGAGGTTGGACACCTGGAGACTGGGCGATGCAAGCTCGGAGGAAGCAGTACCAGGTGGGAATCAAGAGCAACATGGCCAAGCGGTACACGGCGGAGTTCAAGCGGGACGCGGTCGCGCTCGTCCGGTCCTCGCCGCATCGGAACGTCACCGAGATCGCCCGGGAACTGGGGGTCAGTCCGGAGGGGCTGCGGGGCTGGGTCAAGCAGGACAGGGCCGACCGGGGTGAGGGCCGGCCGGGCGAGCTGACGAGCGCCGAACGCGAGGAGCTCACCCGAGATCCTGCGCAAGGCGGCCGCCTATTTCGCGACCGAGACGACACGGTGATCCTTTTCCGTTTCGTTGATGATCACCACGACGCCTGGGGCGTCAAGCGGATCCGCGCCGTCCTGGGGATCCCCCGGTCGTCGTTCTACGCCTGGCGGGCCGGCGAGGCCGCCCGCCGGGCCCGCCTGCGCGAGGAGGAACTCCTCGCGGCCGAGATCAGCGTGATCCACCTCGCTTCCAGGGGTGCCTACGGTGTCCCGCGCGTGCATGAACTGCGC
>NZ_BAAATR010000066.1:0-20823 GCF_039533515.1 Kitasatospora cystarginea
CTCGACACCTCGAAGCGTGGGGAACGGCCGCCTCCGCTGTCCCGGGAAGAACCACAGATCAGCAGGTCGGGTGACCTGCGAGGTTAAACAACAAGCTTAGAAGCCGTTGTCGTACCGATCGTGGGACGTGTCGATCGAACGGGAGTCTCGTTCGGGTGATCGTCGGTCGGCGGACGCATAGAGGTAGGGCCTCTTGGTAGCTCGAAGGTTGTCGAAGCCGTTCGAGGTTCCAGGAGGCCCTAGTGTCGCAGTCTTCCGTGTGGGTGCGGGTGGAGTCCAACTCGGTTGCCCGATCGTGTGATTGCCTCGCGCACGTGTACGGGAACGCGGCCGACCGTCCGGAGCGGCGGCGCCGGTACCCCTCGGACATGACGGACGAGGAGTGGGCGGTGATCCGTGCGTCGCTGCCGGTGCCGGGGTGGCTGGAAGGCCGGGGCGGGCAGCCGGAAGGCTACTGCCACCGGCAGATGTTCGACGCCGTGCGCTACCTGGTCGCCGGCGGCATCTCCTGGCGGGCGATGCCCATGGACTTCCCCGCGTGGGACCGGGTCTACGCGTTCTACCGGCGCTGGCGCGACCAGGGCTTGGTCAAGGAGTTGCACGACCGGCTGCGGGGCAGGGTCCGCGAGGCCGCCGGGCGGGATCCGGAGCCGACCGCGGGGATCATCGACTCGCAATCCGTGCGGGCCGCCGCGTCGGTGCCGAAGGCCACGTCCGGCTACGACGGCGGGAAGAAAGTGCCGGGGCGCAAGCGGCACATCGTGGTGGACAGCCTCGGGCTGCTGCTGACCGTGCTGGTCACCGCCGCGTCCGTCACCGACCGCGACGCCGCCGGGACCCTCCTCGCCCGGCTGCGCGAGCGGTTCCGGCGGCTGACTCTGGTGTGGGCCGATGGCGGCTACACCGGCCGCCTGGTCGACCTCGCCGCGAAGGCATGGCGGATCGCGCTGACGGTGGTCAAGCGCAGTGACGACACGTCCGGATTCGTCGTGCTGCCGAAGAGGTGGCTGGTGGAGCGCACCTTCGCGTGGCTGATGCGCTCACGCCGCCTCGCCCGGGACTACGAGGCCCGCACAGACACCGCCGAGACGATGATCCTGTGGTCCATGACGATGGTCATGAGCCGCCGGCTGGCCCATCGGCGATGCTGAACCGGCCCGGCACGTCCTCGGCCAGCCAGCCTCGCTCCACCAGGCGCTTCGCCTTCGACCGCACTCCTTCGACCTTTGCCGGGACCACGTCCAGCCCCAGCGCGGCCGCGATCTCCTGGCAGCCGATCGCCCCGTCCGATCCGGATCGTCGGCGGTCCGCCAGAAGGTTGACGATCCGCTGGTAGTCCGGTGCCAGCGCGGTCACATCCAGTCCGTCCCGGCGCACCGGCACCACCGAACCCGCCACCGCCGCCCGAACCGGAGCCCGGCCGGCCCGCACGGAGGGCTTGTCCTCGGGTACCGCCGAAATATCCGGCCCGCGCGGCGCGGACAGGACCTGATCGACCCTCTCCCGGGCGATCACCCACCGCTCCCAGTCGGTCTCCGCGTCCGCCAGCTCGGCCTGGATTCGGTCCGCCTCCTCGCGCAGCGACTCCACCCGCTGCCGCGCGGCCAGCTCCCGCTCCTCCAGCAGCCCCACCACCGACGCCATCCGGCACCTCCACCGACGAGACGATCCCGATGGAGCAAACCCTGCCGCCCGACCGCCGACACTATGCCTCACCAGCGGAAATACGTCGATCACGTCCGGTAAGACAACGGCTTCTTACTCTTCATCTTCGCGACGCTCGCCGAGCTCCACGCGTCTCGCAGACATGGAACAAGCTCAGCGTGTGGCACCCAGAGCGCAACCGACGGGTGTGGCGTGTGGTTGCCGGCGAGCTGTGGATTGCTAGGCCAGAGTGCTGCCGGTGTTCCGGATCATCTGCTGGAGCACTTTCAGGGCGGTGACGTAGTCGGCATCGTCGATGCCCAGGTGGATCCGGTCGCGGATTTCCGGGGCGTGCCGCTTGATGTCGAGGCGAGCCGCTTCCCCCGACTCAGCGATCCACAGCAGCCCTTCGCCGTCACGGCTGAGCCAGCCGCGCTCCAGCAGAACCTCCGCCTCGGTTTCCAGGTCGTCCTCGACCCTGAGGTAGGACATGGCTTGCTGGAGTTCGGGGACGGTCATGCCGTGACCGTCGGGCGAGATGTCGTTCTTCGACAGGTTGCGCAGCAGCCAGAACTGGGGCTGGGTGAAGCCGAGGTCGGCCTGCTGGGCTCGGGTGAACGCGATAAGGGCCTCATAGGCCGCTCCGGTCCAGTAAGCCGCCGGCTGTGTGGCGAGCTCGGCATCGGAAGTCTGATGGATCGTCATGTGCGGTGCTCCTTATGGACGATCGCTGATGAAAGCACCGTAGAACCTAAAGTTACGTTGAGGTCAATGACAGACTCGGGCCGGGGTCAGGCGGACACGGACCGGCGGCAAGACCAAAGGTCGCCGTCGCGCCGCTGGCCTCGGCCTTGGGTTCAACATTTGGACAAAACCACCCAACTGGCCAATGGGATTCGCGGCAGCCCCAACTTCTCCGGTCCGCCGGCACATTGGCAGGCCCCCGGCTACCAGCCCCGCTGGGAGGAGGGGGTCTCACCGCACATGGTGATGACCCACATGCTCCAGGAGTACGGCCGCCGCAACGGCCACGCCGACTTCCTCCGCAAGGGCATCGACGGCACCGTGGGCGCCTGAGCACCATCGCCCCGGCAGACACCTTGTCAGGGGCACCCGTTAGCCTCACTGGCCATGGACGACTTTGACAAGACCCTTGACGCCCTGTTCGCCGCGCTCCCCGCACTCGACGCCGGCGAGCAGCTGCCCGATGACGCACCGTTCCGCCGGATCGAGATGGACTTCGCCGCCGACGTCGCCTGGTTCGAGGGCGTGTTCGAAGGCGAGACTGCGGGCTGTCCGGCCGGCAAGGGGCCGCGGCCGGTGTACCTGGTGCTCGACGGCCCGGCCGAGGAGCGCGAAGTGCGAGCGATCCTGGTGCAGTTCGGCGACACCCGCCCGGTGGAGGCGAGCTGGGAGAGTGACGGGGTGATGGCCAACTCCGGCGTGCTGGTGCTGCACGGCGGCGACAGCTACGAGGGGGCGGACGTCGCGCAGTCGGTGGCCGCCCGGGCTCTTGCCGTGCTGCGGCAGCGCACGGTCGAGGAGGGTCGCTGGGACCGGGCTGCCCACCTCGCCGACAGCTTCGCCAAGGCCGGCGTCGACCCCGAGAACATCGCTGTCGACGTGGCGCCCGGTGACTTCGCCGAGGGCTGGCTGCTGCTGGACGGCCCGGCCGGTCCGGCGCTGGGCTGCCTCGTCGACCCGGACGGCTATTCGCTGGGGCCCTGCCTGGACGCCGACGGCAACGAGGTCGCCGCCCTGCTGGTCCGTTGACCGGGCCCAGTACCCGGACCGCTCAGCCGGGCGGCCTCCGGCTGCCCCAACACCTCGCCAGTCGGCCGCACGTCCCCGAACGAGCGGTAGACCATGTGCAGCGTCCCGTTGCGGTCCTGGTCCCGCCGCACCGCATTGGCGCCTGCGACCAGGACCACCCAGTGGCCGAACCAGGACCACCCAGTAGCCGACGTGCCCGCGTCCCGCGCCGAGGACTCGCAGCAGACGTTCGTCAAGGTGCCAGTGATCAGCACGGTGTCGCCCCTGAACTTCACCCCGCGTCTCCTGGTGGACCTCCCGGAACCCGCCCACCAGCGCGGCCTCGGCCGCCGCCCGGTCGGCACGCGCCCGAGCGCCGGCCTGCCAGGCGTAGTAACCGGATCGGGCGACGCCCAGGACCTCGCACAACCGCCGGACGCCGAACTCGGCCCAAGAGGAATGGAGCAACACAGGTGCTGCTACGTGACGTTGAGTACAGCGATGTCAACGCCTACGTCCGGATGCGATGCGACCCGGCGATGATGGTCGAGCTGGGCGGTCCGTTGCCTCGCGAGGGTATGGAGGCGAAGGTCCAACGTGATGTTCAACGGGCAGCGGCGGGAACGGACTGGATCAAGATGATAGTGCCCGATGAAGCCGAGCCCGACGTGGTCGCGGGGATCGTGACCTTGTGGCCCCACGACACCGACGGCGAGCGAATCGCCGAGATCGGCTGGATGGTGCTGCCGGAGTTCCAGGGACGGGGACTTGGAAAGCAGGGCGTTCGCAGGCTGCTTGAGCTGGCGCGCGACGACAGCCGGTGGGGACTGATACACGCATTTCCGCTCGTGTTCGACGGCGGTGAACGCCTCGTCCACGACGGGATCGGCGGCATACTTCAGTCCGCGCTCTCGGAGATCATTTCCAAGAGCGCCGAAGCTTTTCCCAGGACCTCCAACGCGGCCTTGTTCCGCGCGAGCTCCTTCTCCAGCCGTTCCACCTGTCGGCGCAGCTTCTCGTTCTCCACCTCGGCGGCGGACTTCTTCGGACGGGCCGGGCTCGTGCGGTGGTCGACCAGGTTCTCCAAGGCCCCGGCATCGCGCGCGGCCCGCCACTCGGTGACGTGGGAGTGGTACAGGCGCTCGCGGCGCAGGACCGCACCCTTCTCGCCCTCGGGCGCGGCGTCGTACTCGGCGACGATCCGCAGCTTGTACTCGGGGCTGAACGTGCGGCGCTTCGGCCTGGGAGCCGGGTCAGCTGCGGACGGATTGCTGCTGGTCATCAGGGATGGAACTCCTACTCGGGCCCTCTCAGGCTAACCCGACAAAGCGGGACGTCTCACCCAAGGCTGACAGAGAGGGGCCGACGACCACGGACGAGTGAAGCCAGCCGCTATCCCTTGCGCTACACCTGTTGCACTGCCTACCTTGCTCGGTCATAGCCACTGAGCTGCGAGGACCCGACTAGGAGTCCGCCTCAGGATCGGCGACCACTCAAGAACTGGCCAGGCCAGCCTCGCGCAGCTTGTCGAGCTGGTGCTGATCGGTCCGCTCGGTCACCCCCAGGCACCGGGCCAGGTGCTCCACACCCGGCCGGCACCACGACAGCTCCATGAGCAGCTGCGCGGTCCGGATCGCGGTGCGCCCCAATCGCCCGCTTACCGGCCCAGATGGTCGGCCAGCGACTCGACCGTGCGCCGGCGCATGGTCATCATCGCCACCGCCGAACCGTCCGCGAAATGAAGCCTGAACCGCGCCATCGCCTGCATCCTCGGACGCCGCTCTGTCCGTCCGATCAGGGCTCGCGGTGCGTCCCAGAGCAGGCGACCGGGCTCACGGACGTGCGGACCCGCCGCGATGAACGCCACCCGGCGGTCGGTGACCGTCAGCAGCCCGGCCTTCCCCAAGCCGGCCTCGGTGGGAAAGGTGCTCGCCATGCTCGCTCCTCCCCCGGACACCGCGCCGACCCGCGCCAGAGCCGTCCCGAGCGCCGCCGGCGCGGGGCCCACCGCCTTGACCCCGGCCACCGGTATCACCTTCGCCACGTCCAGCAACGCCTCGCCGGGCTCCAACAGCGGCTCCACGGCCAGGCGATAACGGTTGATCATCTTCTCAGTCACTCCCGCAGAGTAGCGGTCCCGGCTACCCCACGTTGAGGCGGGCGGCGAGGCGCACCAGGCCGGGGAGAGCTCGCGGACGCCTACTCCTGGGTGCTGGCCAAGGTCGCCGGGGTGGGCCGGCCTTTCGTACGGCGGGTCGGCCATGCCGGCGGCTGGCATCAGTGCCAGACACTGACGCCAGCCCTCGGGCCGCCTCCCCCGCTTCACGACATCTCTCGGGGCCGTCGTTCTGGTCGCAGTCGTGATCGATGTCCACGAGAGAGCCGTCCTCGGATCGGGTCAGGTCACACTTTGCGGTCCTTCGCCGGGTAGAGCTTCGCGTGCAGCACCCGCACCTCCCACCACGGATCGACCGGAGCGGCCACCAGCGCGGCCACCAACTCCCGCCTGGTCGGCGTGTCCAGCCCATGGTGGTGCAGGCCCTGGTGACGGCCTTCCAGCGCTCACTCGCGGAGGGGCTGGCCGCACACCCGGAGTGATGCAGCGGAGGGCCGGACTGGTTCCCGGCGCTCCCCGTCGCCGTGCCGTCAGCCGTGCAGGGTCGTGGTCCACGGCTGCGGGTCGGCCGTGATCTCGGCTTCGGTGAACCGCTCGATGACCCACTGCCGGTGGGAGAACAGGACGGTCTGGTCCAAGTAGTGGGGCGAGGCGGGGTTGGCGGACTCCCCGTAGGCGAGGACCGTGCGGGTGCGGGGGCCGCCCGGCGTCAGCTCGGTGGCCATGACGAAGCTGGGTCGGAACGGCAGCCACCGGGGTGCGCAGGGCGGTGGCGGGTCTGCGGCTGGCCACCGAAGGGATGCCGGCCGCCGTCCCAGCCGGCGGCACGACACGGGCGAAGCGAAGCAGGACGGGCGGGGACGTCGAGTGACCGCCGTCGGCATGCTCGGGGCGGAGCTCGAACAGCCCGTGCCCGCTCCGACGGCATCGACGGCCGTGCGGGACGGGGCGCAGTAGCGGACGCCAGGACCGGCACCACGTGATGTTTGGGCGCCGCGCGTCGGACGGCCGGCCGCAGCCGCAGGTCACTCCCGGTACATGACGGCCGCGAGGGCGCGCTCGCGGACGTCCGCCGAGGGGTGGCGGCGCAGCTCGCGCAATAGGGCCCGCCACTCCTGGGGCCAGCCGAGGCGATCCCCGAACACCTCCGTCAGCGCCGTGGCGAACAATCCGGCAGCCGCGCCGGTGTCCCCGTCCCGGCGGGCGGTCCGCGCCAGCGCGTCGAGTGTCCCGGGCGGCGGCAGCGGGCCCGAGGCGTGATCCCGCAGCAGCGCCAGCGCGGTGAGCGCGGCCGCCGCCGGCCGGCCTTGGTGGGCCTCGGCGAGCGCGCCGAGCGCGGTCGCCAGCGCCTGCGGCCCGGCCGTGGGGGCCACCAGCCGGCGCAGCGCGGCCGCCCTGATGCCCGCCAGGTCGGGTTCGGCCGCGAGCAGGTCGGCGGCGCCGGCGAGCAGCGGCCGGTGGCGATCGTCGGCAGGCAGGTCCGTGAGGTGGGCCAGCCTCCGGCGGGCCGGCAGGTCCCGGTCGTCCCCGGCGTCGGGGTCGTCCGTCCGCGCAGCGGCGGCGAGTTCGGTGAGGGTGCGGTGCAGCAGGCTGCCAGGGGCGGCGCCGCCGAGCGGGTGCGGCAGCCCGGAGGCGGCGAGCGCGCGGACGGCGCCCGCGGCCTCCCGCCAGCCGCCCCGGTTCGCCGGGTCGGTGACGGCCCGTCGGGCCACGTCCGCGGTCTCCGGGGCCCAGGCGGCCCACCGCGGCAACGCGGCGAGGGCGGGCGTGGCGACTTCCGGGTCCGGCGCGGCGGCGACGGAGGCCACCAGGTGGGCGTAGCGGGCCCGGTGGGTCTTGGGAAGGTGCCCCGGGTCGGCCCGCAGTACGGCGCGGCGCACGGATGGCGGAGCCTGCCCGGCGGCCTCTGCGAGCAGTTCCCAGACAGGTTCGGCGTCCAGCAGACCGGTCGCGAAGGCGACCGCCGCGGCGCGTACGTCGCGGTGCTGGCCTTCGACGCGGTACGCGGCGACCAGCAGGTCGGCGGCGGCCCGCGGCGGCAGGTGCTCGGCGGCCAGCCGCACGGCCTCCTTGCGGCTGGTCACCTTGCTGCCCTGCGCCCGGGACAGCAGCTCGCCGAGCCGCTCGGCGAGCTCGCCTGGCGGGGCAAACCGGGCAGCCCGGGTGGCCGCGTACACCGCGACGCGGGCGCGGTCGCCGCCCGCGTGGGCCAGCAGGTCGCCCAGCGCGTCGGCGGGCCGGTCCGTCCAGGCCAAGGCGGCGAGCGCCGCCTCTGCGAGCACCACCTCGGCGGAGTCCAGTTGGGCGCGGACGACCGCCTTGCCGTACTCCGGGATCGCGGCGGCGGCGTGGACGGCTGCGGCACGCCCGTGCAGCGGCAGGGTGAGGTCGCTCGCCGCCGCGGCGGCGAGGCGGGCGGCGGCCCGCCACTGGCGCGGCGTCCAGCGGCTCGCCGACCACGTTGGCGGCAGGGTCGCCCGCTGTGGCTGCTTGAGGAACCGCCCGTACGGCGGCATGGGGGCGAGCAGCGGGTCGAGCAGGTCGGTGCGCCGCTCGACCACCACGTCCCGCACCGGCGGCAGGAAGGCGGCGGAGGGCTCGAGTTCGAGGATCTCGGCGACCCGGGCGCCGCGGGTGCGCGGGTCGTCCAGCCACAGGGCGGCGGCCGTGGTGAACGCGCCGTCCGACCCGAACTGGAGGGCGTGCAGGAGGAGTTCCTGCAGCTCTGGGATGCCGCGGGCCCGTCGGCCGAGCGAATGGGCCAGGGTGAACAGCAGCCAGTACTCCGCGGTGTCGGCCATGGTGTCCAGCCACGGCCGCAGGGTCGCGAACACGGCGTGCTCATGGCCCCGCCGCAGCCGGTGCTCCAGTCGGCCGAGTTCGACCGTGCCGGTCTGCCCGGCGATCCGCTGCAGGCTCCGCAGCGCCCACTCGACCAACTCGGCTCCGCCGGCGAGGGCGTGCTCGCGCAGCACCTCGGCGACCAGCCGCTGCAGGGCGGCGCGGGTGGCGTACGAGCAGTCACGGGCGTCGACCGCGTCCTGAACGGCGGCGTCGAGGACGGCTACCGCCGCCTGGGTCAGCAGCCGGGCGGGCACCTGGACGAGCGCGGTCAGCGCCGCGCAGCGCACCGGATCCTGCTCGTTGCGCAGCCGCGGCAGCAGGCCGAGCGCGTCCTGGACGGCGGCCCGGTCGTCGGAAGCGGCCGCGTTGGCGAACAGGGCCGTCCAGGCGGCAGACCGATCGTCGGCGTCCGGGCGGGCGAGGGCGGCCCGCAGCTCCGGCTGGGCCTCCGCGGTGGGCAGGTACGCCAAGGCCGGGGCGATCTGTGCCCAGGGGCGGCCCTCCGCGCGACGTGCGGCAACCCGCCGCCGAGCCTCGGCATGGCGGCGCGCGTGCGGGAACAGCGGCAACAGGAGGGAAAGTTCGCCCTCCCGCGGGAGGGCTCCGGCGTACACGAGGTCGAGGAACGCGTCGCGCCGGCCCGGAGGAAGGGCGCGCAGCAGGGCAGCGAAGCAGCGGGGCGCGGCCAGCCAGTGGCGGCCCAGGGCGGGGAGCGAGGGCGGGTCAGCGCGCACCATCCGGCGCAGCGTGCCGCTGGTGGGCGGCGTGGTGTACGGCCCGACCGCGCCGCGCCGCGGGTCGGCGAGGAGCCGGACGGTGCGTTCGGCGTCCGTGGCGGCCAGCGGCGGCAGATGATCACGGCGCAGCGGGAGGTCCGGTCCGAACCGCTCCAGCAGGTCGAGGACCCGTTCTCGTGGTCGCCGGCGCTCCCGAACCGGTGAGCCAGGCAGTCACACGCAAGGGTGACCGAAGTGGACTCCGCGTCCGCGATGCCGTAATACTGCGTCAACAGGGCCTCCTGAAATGCTCGTTGGCGTAGACACCCTTTGAGCTACCGGGAGGCCCTGTTCTCGTGCACGGCAGCCGTCACAGTCACCCGATCGAGAATCGCGTTCGACCAACACCACTCAAGATCGGAACGACAACAGCCAATTACCGCTGGCGTTGTTGTGGTAACTGGGCGAAGTAGGTTTGAAGCAGCTCGTGGCGGAACTCGTAGACCACGCCGACCTGGCGCAGGACGCCGCGTCGGTGGGCGTCTTCAAGGAACGCCATCGCGTCCCAGGGCAGCTTGCCGGTGAACGGCAGCCAGACGCGGGCGAGAACCACCCACTGGCCCCACGCGGTCAGGCTGACTGCACTCCCGAGTCCGCCTCCGAGCGCAATGAGGAACGCCAGTCTGAGCGACTGGGTGAAGGGCCAGTGGATCGGGATGCCCCAGATGGAGTGGTGCAGCAGCTCATCACTCAGCGCGACCCCGGCTCCGGACACGATTCCCAGCAGCGGTGCGAACATGAGCAGTTGCAGAAGCACGGTCCTGCGGTTCCGGTCCAGCAGATCGCGTGGTCCAGGGGCTGTTTCGACGGCGATGGGAGCCTCGAGCCAGGCCATCAAGGCGCCTACCAGCCCGCCTGCGAGTGCGAACGAGAGCCCGAAGATGACCACGTACCCGAGCCCGGCCAGGACCCACGTCGCACTCCCGGAGGCCAGAACGGGCACGAGTACGGTCAGGGGCCCGACCGCGGCCCCGGCCACGAGCCCCGCCAGGAACCCGATCCCAGCTCGCGTCCGGATCTCGCGCCCAGACCTAGCACTCGACCTCTCCGCCCAGCTTCCGATGGGCGTCCACACGCGCGAGGGTTCCAGCGCCGCGCCCCTGAACCGGAACCCGATCCCGTGCACGAGTGCGAAGACCAACGCGGCCGGGATGCCGTTGATCAGTGCGTCCACGAACCCGACGAGGAGTCCGTAGCCGAGCCTGTACACGAGCACGTGCCCAGGTAGGGCATAGGTGAGAACGGTGATGATCGCGTCCGTGACTCCGACGATGAGCCCCAAGCCTGTCCCGGACACGAGGCCAATCAGGATCAGGCGTTGCACCAGGCTCATGGTGGTGCCCAGTTCCCACCATTCGAGGCCGGGTTCGCGGCGCTGTTCACGGCGCTGTTCGAGGTGTTCTTCGGGGCCCTCTTCGAGATGCTCTTCGAGATGCTGTTCACGGCGCTCTTGGAGGTGGCGGGCGAGGTAGGTGAACCATGCGGTCACACGTTTCGGATCCCGCCGCCAAACGTTCCTGGACCATCTGTCCGGCGCCTTGCGGTCGGGGTGGGGCAGCGGCGGCGGGTTGCTCGGGTAGACCGATGGGACGAGCGATTTCAGAAGGTGGCCCTCGATCGCCCGGGCATCGGGGAAGCGCCGGTGATCGGCGAGGTCCCCGGGAGCCTCGCCCTTGATCGGGCGTGCGTAGACCTTGCGGCACAGCCACAAGTTGAGCGGAACCGTCAGGACCCTGGCCACGGTGCTGGACGGGTCCCTGACCAGTGCCCCCGCGAGCGGCTCCCAGCGCTCTTGGTGCTGCGGGGTGGCGCTCCCGAGCAGGTAGTCCGCGACCTCCTGGGCGGTCAGGGGTACGGGCTCGACCACAGCGGCCGCACGGAGCACCTCAGTGTGGCCGATGGCTTCGCGGTAGTCATCTGTCCGGCAGGTCAGGATCAGGGGGCCGCCCTGTCCAAGGACCTCGTTGATCTTCTCCAGTGCTATCGAATGATCGGCGGCGGGCAGCTCGTCCAGGCCATCGAGCACCGGCAGGATGCGTTGGTAGGTGATGAGGGAGGAGGCCGTGTCGCCGTCCAGGTGCGGGTACTCGCGCAACAGCTGCCGTTCCAGCCACACCTCCAGGTCCTCTTTCCCTGGCTGCCAGGAGGCGAGCGAGAGCAGGACCGGGACCGGGGCCCCCTCGCTCATTCGCTTGAGCAGCTCGATCACCAGCAGCACAGCCAGGGTGGTCTTGCCACTGCCCGCCCCGCCCAGCACGACCAGCCTGCGCTCCGTCAGGCCCATGAACACGCCGGCGAAGGCGGTCAGGTTCGCAACGCTGCCTGCGACCGGATTCCCTGTCAGGCGGAGATGGTCACCGGTCTCCTTGACGGGGCTCGCACGCCAGCGAACGGGAAAAGGCTCCGGTGCCCGTAGACCGCGCAGACGGGCTTCCCGCCGCCACTGCGCCTCCACCACCCTTCCCAGTTTCTGCACCGCTCTCTCGAACGGATCGGGGAGAAACATCTTGAAGTAGTTGATCTGGATGTTGTTGTCACCGATCACGATTGCGGTGTTGAAGACCATGCCCCGCTCAGCGTCAGGCTCCGCAGTGGTCACGTGGACCCGAAGCGGTTGTCCTGTCGGCTGTTCTTGCTGCTCGTGATCGCTGTCGACCCTTCGGCAGTGATCCCCCTCAGCGTCAGGCCCCGCAGCGGTCACTTGAAGTTGTTGTTCTGCTCGTTCCCGTCGCCGATCACGATCGCTGCCTGCCCATTGGTGGTGATCCCGCCGATGTTGTACTTGCCGGACTCCGGGCCGACGGGCGCGTCGAGCGCCCGGACCTGGTCCACGGCCTGCCGCAGTGCCTCGGTGAACTCCGCATCGTGCTCGGCCGCGTCCTCCAACGCCAGCTCCAACCGTTTCCGGGTTCGTACGGTCAGCTCTTCCCGCTCGGAGGCAGCCTCCTGCATCATGCTCTCCAGCGCCGGCTCAGCACCCAACCGGGAGACCACCACCTTGTGCAGGCGGTCCATCCCGGCGTCCAGCGCCGAATCGACCTCCGCATCCGCCCGCCCGGCCACCCGCCGTGCTTTGCGCACGGCCCACGCGAAGAGGTAACCCACTGCCAGCTCCATACCCACCACGTTCGCCCCCTCTGCAGGACACGTTCGCCACTACACCGACCATAGTTGCAAGCGCCCGGCCGCGCGGGCACAAAGCTCAAGACCACCAGCGGATCTCACTCCCAGGGGTCCTCCTGTCGCGTCGTGCCGGTCCCGGTGTCCTCGACAGCCACGGGCTCACTCACCTGACCATACGTCAGCACAGGTTGCCGAAGCCGGTGTTTCCTGCGCCAGACGCTGAAGAGGCCAGCGGCGATGGCGGTCGCGATCAGGACCGCAGCGATCAGGAGCGGATACGGGAAGTGCTGCTGCTCGACCGGCCTGACGATGGAGGCGGTACCGAGCGGGGCCGCACCGCCGGGCTGGGAGCTCGATGCACTGGCCGACGCGCTCGCACTGCCGGAAGTCGACGGTACCGGGGTGGGCGCAGCCGAGCCCGAGGCACTCGGTCCGCCCGTTCCAGGGGACGGAACCGTTCCACCTGCCCCGCCCGCCGTGCCCGATCCACCTGTTCCACCTGTTCCACCGCCGGTCGTGCCCGAGGAGCCACCTGACGTCCCCGATCCGCCCGACGTGCCCGATCCACCCGACGACGAACCGGTCTTGGTGCCCGAGGGCGTTCCGGTCGGGCTGCCGGGGTTCCTGCCGCCCGTCGACCCGGAGGAGGGCGGGGGCGTCTGCGTCGGAGGCTCCGTCACGACGAAAGACCGGAGGACGTTGTCCTGTCCGGAGTCCAGCGCGCAGGAAGCGCCAATCGTGCCTGCGTAGGTCAGTGCACCACTCGCGGTCCTCGGGGTGACCTGCACCTCGAAATCCCCGATGGCCACCTTCCCCTGCCCTGGCTGGGGAAGTGTCACGGTAGGCGCGGTTCCGGTCGCCGTGAGCGCGAACGAGCCGGACGCCGGAATCGCCGTCCTGGCAATGGACATGGGCATGCTCTCCGCACGATTGACCTGTGGCGCCACTACCGCGCCATGTCCGACCACCGATCCGTCCACGCTCGTGGCACCGAGAACGGCCGCGTACTGCGTGAAGCTCGCGTCCACCGTCACCGTCCCGCGGATGGTGAACGGCGGACTGGGCTGGCCCGCCACCAGCGAGGTCGGGATGTCCGCGTCGATCGTGATGTCTGCGGCGTCGCCGACGAGCCCGGACGAGCACGTGTAGTGCAGTGTGCGCGAGACAGGGGCAGCGGCGGAGGGCTCCGCGTCGGGCACCGCCACCACCCCGACAGCAGCCATGACCGTCGCCGCCACCCAGGGGACGGCCCGCTTCCCGAACCCTCCCGAGCGACGTTCTTTGCCAAGCATGATGCCCATGATCACTCCATGACAATGGTCTCCCCCGGCGTCTCCCCCGATGCCAGTCAGTATGGCGACTGGTTATAAACGGATGCTTGCAGCCAGCGCGCCGTACCGTAGGTCTTCACATCGACTGACGGTGACGTTGCCGGCGGGTCTGACCCATCGATTGACTGACGCCTCGACTGCCCTATCTGCAAAAAGCTGCCACAACAGGGCCTCCTGGACCACTCGTTGGCGTGGACACCCTCCGAGCTACCACGAGGCCCTGCTCATCGCCGGTGTCGAGTGTCGTTCATGAAGCCGATCCCCAGCAGGCGAACGCTGAACTGTCCTCCTTTCGGCTGGACTTGTACGCCGCGATGACTCGCCGCACGGATGCCCTGCTCGAGGTAGCCGACGCACTGCTGTGCACCGATGGACCCGTCCGCGCACTGGTAGAACTGGCCCTGGCACCCGAACACCAGCCCTCACACGGCTCGCTCTACGCGGCCTTGAACCGCGGCAGTCCGGACCAGGCCCGGCTGCGGACGGCGATCGCGGCCCGCAACCTGCCCCGGGGGCCAGGCGGACGGATCGTGCTCACCGTCGACGTCTCCCCGTGGCTGTGGCCCGACGCCAGTCGCAGCGACGCCCGCTCCTTCTGCCACACCTACGGCCGCCGCGAGAACACCCACGAAATGGTGCCCGGCTGGCCCTACTCCTTCGTCGCCGCCCTCGAGTCGGGCTCCACCTCGTGGACGGCACTGCTGGACGCGAAGCGCCTGGAACCCGGCACTGACACCGCGGCGGTCACCTCCCGCCAACTGCGCGAGGCGCTGCGCTTCATCATCAACGCCGGCCACTGGACCGCGGGCGACCCGCCGGTCCTGGTCGTGGCGGACGCCGGCCACGACGGGCCCCGGCTGACGCATCTACTGCGGGATCTGCCAGCCCAGATCGTCGTACGGACCCGCTCCGACCGTGTCTTCTTCCACCCCGTTCCCGACAGCTACCGGGAGGGCCCCAAAGGCAGCCAACCCCCCGCACCACGGCGCCCGGTTCACCCTCGCCGACCCCGACACCTGGTACAAGGCAGACAGCAATTCCGAACACGTCACCCGCCGCCACGGCCGCCCTGCGTCGCCTCGGCCCCGTGCGTGGCCCGACGGGGCCGGACCGCCGGGCCCGGGAAGCCCAGCTGGCCAGTGTGGTCTCGTTGATCCTCAACTCCTTCACGACCTGCGCGATTGGCTTCCCGGTCTCGGGCAAGATCCGGACAGCCCCCTTGTCCCGTCCCTTGACCAGGCACGTTGTCCCGCCCGGAATGCCCCGGTCCTGGGCCTTGTCCTCCTGGTTTGTCCGTGACCTCACGCACGTCCCGGCGGGAGGACCCCCTGCCCGGCCGCCGCCGCGGTTGCGGCACCCGGTGGCGGATCCGGCTGACGGCTCGGCGCACCGGGGCTGCGGGCGGCCCCATCGGGGAGCCAGGCCCTACCCTTGCGGCTGCTGGAGCTTGGTCATGATGTGCTCCAGGACGGTCAGTTCCTCGGGGGTGAGCGCGAGAAGGGTGCGCGGGGGGCGGGTCAGGATCGATTCGGCCCGCTCGGCGGCGGCGGTGCCGGCGGCGGTAAGACTGACGATCTTGGAGCGGCGGTCGACGGGGTGGACACTGCGCTCCACATAGCCGCGCCGCTCCAGCTCGTCCACGACCAGCGTGGTGTACGGCTTGTCGGTGGAGAGCCGGTCGGTCAGCTCCCGCATGGTCAACGGGCCGGCCAGCAGCCGGCGCAGCGCCTTGACGCGGAAGAAGCTGAGGCCCAGCGCCTCCTCCACCTCGGCGCGGCGGTTCTCCTGCTTCAGCACCAGGAAGGACATCGCGGCCCAGACCCGGGCCGCCTCCGGTGGGACCACCACGCCGGTGTCTGCGTCATCGTCCGGGCGGGGCTCGACACCGTCGCCCGTGGTGTGTGTGCCCGGCCGGCCGCCGTCGTTCCTGCTGTCGTTCATCCGCTGTCGCGCTCCGCTCTGCTGGTCGGTCCGGGTCTGGGTCCGAGTCCGACCGCGGTGCCACGGGTCCGGCCTACCCGGTCCGACGGCCCGTGGTGAGGATACCGAGCGTCAGCACCGCTGCACCGCAGGCCGTCGCGATCCACCAACCGACGTGGCTGGCCGACGCGAAGCCGGTGCTCAGCGGCCCGTGCACGGCCGAGGTGGCCAGGGAGCCGATCACCGCAACCCCGAGCGCCTGGCCGGTCTGGCGGCTGGTGGTGGCGACCGCGGCGGCGACCCCGGCCTGGGCGGGCGGCAGGCCGGAGACGGCGGTGTTGGTGACCGGCGCGTTCAGCATGCCGAAGCCGAGGCCGAACAGCGCGTAGGAGCTGACGAGTTGCCAGGTGGCGGTGTGCGTGCTCAGGCCGGTCAGCATCAGCATGCCGGCGGCCATGGCGCTCCCGGAGACAACCAGCGGTAGGCGTGCTCCCCGGGCCGCGACCAGACGGCCGGCCAGCGGCGAGACCAGCATGGTCACGCCCGCCATCGGCAGGGTCAGCACGCCGGCGTGCAGCGGTGAGCAGCCGCGTACGTCCTGCAGGTAGAGGGTGTTGAGCAGAAGGAAACCTCCGAGTGCGGCGAAGCCGCAGATCGCGATGGCGACGGCCCCGGCGAAGGGGGCGCGGGTGAACAGCCGCGGGTCGATCAGCGGTGCGGCGCGGCGCAGTTCGTGGGGCACCAGGCAGGCCAGCGCCAGCGCGGCGAGCGCGCAGCAGCCCAGGGTCTGCGCGGAGGCCCAGCCGGCGGTGGGTGCCTCGATGAGGCCGTAGGCGAGGCTGCCGAGCAGGACGACGATCAGCAGCTGCCCGACCGGGTCGAGCGGGCGTGGGTGTTCGGCCCGGGAGTCGGGGACGAACAGCGCGCACAGCACGAGGGCGGCCAGGCCCACCGGGATGTTGGCCCAGAAGATCGCGCGCCATCCGACCGAGTCGACCAGGCCACCGCCGAGCAGCGGCCCGAGCGCCATGCTGACACCCGCCACGGCGCCCCACACGCCTATCGCGCGGGCCCGCTCGCGGGGCTCGGTGAAGGTGTTGGTGATGATCGACATGGCGACCGGGTTGAGCATCGAGCCGCCCACCGCCTGCAGCGCGCGGGCGGCGACCAGCCAGTCCAGGCCCGGCGCGAGCGAGCACAGCAGCGAGCCGAGGGTGAACAGCAGCAGGCCGGTCTGGAACGTGCGGCGGCGGCCGAGGCGGTCGCCGGTGGACCCGGCGAGCAGCAACAGGCTTGCCAGGACCACGGTGTAGGCGGCGACCACCCACTGCAGCCCGGTGACGGTGGTGTGCAGGTCGCGCTGGATGGCCGGAAGTGCGGCGTTCACGATCGTGTTGTCCACGCCGACCATGAACAGGCTCAGGCAGCAGATGGCGAGCACTCTCGAGCGCCCGCGGCGGTCCGGTGAGGCCGCAACGGCGCCACGGGCGACAGGGGGGAGCACGGAAGACCACTTAGTTAAGGACATACAACCATTATATTCATACAACTAACCTTTGGCGCCGGTGACGTTGGGGCAGCAGGCTGGCCGAGCGAAGCCCTGGCACCTCACCTCGGCCTCGTCCAGCCCGGCCGCGCCTTCGAGCCGCCACGTCTTGTGCCGGGCGGCGGTGTTGCCGTCGGAGGCGACCAGGCCGTGCCGCGCGAGGTCGCCGAGCGCCTGCCGGATCCGCCTTGTTCGACGTCGCCTGCGAGCGCAGCAGGCGCTGGAGCTGGTCGGCGGTGGCAACCTTGAGGACGCCGCGCGCGGCGAGGACGTCGGCGCGCAAGCTCGTGGGTCGAGCCGTTGGGGTTGTCGGCGCCGCGTCGGTACGCGGCGCGGCCAGGCCGGGCCGGCTGTCCGTCGTCCTGGGCTCGAGGATCAGGTTGTGGGCCTGGCGGGCGCCGACGGGTGGCCGTTGCGGGAGCAGGCGCCCGCGGCGAGGACGCCGCCGGGCAGCGGGTGCTGGCCGGCGGGCTGCCAGCGGACCGCGACCGCGAGGCCGCGCGGGCCGGGCTCCAGGACGACGCCGTGGCGGCCGTCCCCGGCCCGGACGACGTCGATGCTGACGGCCGCGAGAACGGCGACCGTCTGGGCCCACAACGGCCGGTCCCCGCGGCAGTACAGCGGTTTATTACCGGCAACGCGATGGTCAGCGAGCTGGCTTGAGCAGGATGACCGCTGCGGAGTACGGCGCGAGGACGGCCGGTACCAGACCGCGCTGAACGGTGAGGGCGGTGTCATGCTGGCGCCAGGTGAGCGTGCGCTCGGTTCGATAGCTGCCGGGCAGCGAGAGGTGGAACTCCTGCGCCTGGTTTGGGTCCTTGTTGACCACCACCACGGCCAGCGCACCGTCCGCCCGGCGCACCGCATGGCCGGTGAGGGTCGGGCTGGTGGAACTGGTGGCGAGGGTGCTGCCGCCGCCCTTGACCGCCGTGGTCAGCAGCCGCATCGTCTGGTAGGTCGGGAACGGTGTGCCGACTGGCGGCTCGCACTGGTCGCCTTGGTCCTTGGTGGTGACGCAGTCACCGGAGGAGAGCAGGCCGAGGTCTCCCCAGCCGCCGCCAGCGGCCGCGGCCGGCCCGTTGTACAGGGCCCACCAGCTGACGTTCGAAGCGCCGTTCTCCAGTAGGGAGAGGTTGTTGTCGAGCAGGTAGAGCGCGCCCACGGCGGTCTGCTGCCTGGGGTCGTCCTCGGCGTTGACGTTGGTCTCACCCACGACGATGTCGATTCGGCGTCCCGGGCCAGAGGCATGATCGAGGTCGGCGCGCAGGGCGTTGATGACCGGCGGGTTGGCCGCGGTGTCGGCCAGGACGGCCGCATCGGTGCTGAGGAATCGCGAGTGGTACCAGTGGATGTCCACGAAGTCGACGACGGCGGCCAGCCCAGGGGTGCTGAGGACCGCGTCGTCCCAGGTCTTGGCTCGCTGGTTGGTACCGAGCGGGTCTGGTACCGCCAGGTCATAGGGGGCGAGTTCGACGCCGACCCGGATGGTCGGGTCTACGGCTTTCATCGCCTTGGCGTACTCGATGCTGTTGCGCGCATACGCGGCCGGGGACCTGTCCGGGTGCCCGTCGGGTTCAACCGGCGGCCTGCCGCTCCAGCCGTTGAGGTAGACCTCCTCACCGATGGCCCAGTCGCGGACGCGGTAGCCATGGGTCACGTTGGCGTAGCGCACCCAGTCGGCTGCCTCCTTTGCGTCGCCCGTACCGTAGTTGACGTGCACCAGTGCGCCGGCGCCGGAGACGCGGGCAGTCTCGGCGAACTTGTCGAAGCTGAACTTCGGCGCGGCCCACGAAGGTACGGGAGCGTGGATACCGGTCGGGTCTTGGCCGAGCGATCCGCCGTTTTGGAAGTGGTAGAGATCGCTGGGCCAGCCCGCGTCGAAGGACAGCGTGCGGATGCCCGCCCGGCGGATCAGTTCCGGGGTGTCGTCACGCAGCAGGTTCTCGTTCCAGAAAGGCGTGTCGACACCGACCGCGTGGTCCGAAATGGAGTTGGTGACCTGGCTGCCGACGGCGATCTCGGTACCCGCCGACGATTCAGCGGCAACGGCCGGGGCTACGGCCGAGCCGGCAAGGAGCGCCGTGGTGACGGCCAGAGCGGCGAGATGTTTGGACATGGGATGTTTCCCCTCCCCGAATAGCTGACGTACCGTCAGCTTTGCTGCTATGGAAGCCGGGCGGGCAGAGTCCGATGTCACGTATGCGTAATGACAGATGTCACGCGAGCCCGCGATCGGCGCGCAGTGCGGTCGCTCACCGGTGGATTCGCCTCATGGGACTGCAGCGGGCGGACGTGCATCACTCCGCCAGCGCACTGCGTTCGGGAGAAGCCGCTGACACAGCAGAATCACGCTGCGGAGAGGACTGCACTCGCAAGCTTCCTGGAGTTCGGCGAAGCCGGCGTACTCGGGTCGCAGGTTCACCGCGGTGGGGACCAGGTCCCGCTTCGCGATCCTGACCGTCGCCTCCGTCCCGCCCTTCGAGGCCGGGTCGGCCGGCATGCAGGACCGCACGACCGTCCCGTAGTAGCGGGCGATCGGCACCAGCTCGGGGTTACGGACCGCGATCCGGGCCACGTGCTCAACCGTGACGGTCTTCTCGTTGTCGGTCAGGCAGTTGGTCGGCACCCCGCCCAGTGTCCGGAACGTCGCGTCCAGGCGGGCTGCCACCGTCGGCGGAGTCTTGTCGAGCACGGGAATGACCACCCGGACCGCCAGTGATACGGCTGCCGCTGTGAACAGTGTCAGGCGGCCGTGCAGCGTCATCTGGTTGAACCAGCCGCTGAGCCGTTGGATCGTGCCCGGCTCTGTGGTGTCCCTACCGTCCGTGGCCGAACCGACCCTGGTTGAGGCAGCCGAGCACCGTCAGGGCGTGGTAATTGGGTACAGGACCCGTTCGCGGTCCTGGGGACAGCACCAGTAGGCGAACGCATCACGGTGTCCGAGTGCCATCGGGTGCCGGTGCGCCGGGCAGCGCGGGAACGGCTCGCTGCCGAGGATCTCCTGGCCCACGTCAACCAGCGCGTTGGCCAGACGCCATGCCACCACAGGAGCCGACTGCGCGGCATCGACCACGACGGATACCGGGTGGTGGTCGAGGTCAAAGCTCACCTCGACCACCACCGCCCCGGGATCGGGGTGCAGGGGCACACCGAGATGGTCTGCGGCCGCCGCGGCCTGTCCGGCGACGTCGTAGGGGCTTACGGCCGTCACGGTCACCGAGTGATTGGTGAGTTCGGTCAGGGACCGGGCCACCGCCGAGGCGACGGCATGTGCCCCGGAAGTGGACCCATCGGTAGATGACAAAGGAACCGCCAACGTTGAGGTTGGCGGTACCGGGCTTACCGCCAGCGTTCACACGGAACGTCATAGTGTCATGCCGATGCAGGAGATCCCGACTGGCGACACCGCCCTGAGTGCCGTGCAGAAATGTAGTCGACGGGCACGTTGTGCGGGGCGTTCTTCCCGAGAACTGGCTGCCCTCGTACCAGGAGACCCCTGTCTCCGCATGTTGCTCACCGCGATGGCAACCACGGCGGGCGAGACGTTGTAGCCCCAGTTCACGTTGTTGTAGCCGCAGTTGTACCCGCGTTCCGCGTAATTCAGCGGGCTGGAGAACCGAATCTTGGCTCCGACCTGCGCGGACATGGTTGTGGCCGCCTGGAGGGCGTTTCTCTAGCCTCCGCCTTTCAGTTGGGCTCGCCTGAACCGGGTCAATGGCGTTGGTGACGCGTCGTGGCCGTGTGCGGGTGTGGGGGCATGCCGAAGGTCCG
>NZ_BAAATR010000067.1:0-20443 GCF_039533515.1 Kitasatospora cystarginea
CCACGACACCATCAGACAGAAGCCGAGCTCAGCGATCCCCTGCCATCAATCAGCCCGCTGCCGCCCATCCCGCTGACACCACCACGCACACTCACAGTCCGTGGAGGGCGTCCAGGAGCGCGGTCTGCTGGTCGGTCAGCTTCCCGTCGGTGCGGGCCTTGTCCTGCTTGCGCAGCCAGGTGCCGGGTCGGAAGGCCGGGTCGGCTTCGCCGCCGGTGCGGTTCGCCGGTCCGGTGAGGGTTCCGCCGGCGGCGAGCAGGCGGCGGTAGGAGCGGTTCCAGTCCGGCTCCAGGCGCCACAGCTCGTCCAGCGAGTCCAGCTTCGCGGCCTGGTCCTTGGTGAGGTTGTCGGCCTCGCGCTGGCGGCGCATCCACGCGCCCACCGCGTAGTCGTCGAGCTTCGCGGTCGCCGGGATCGCGAGGTGGCCGTGCTGGTCGTGGAACGCGGCGGCGTAGGCGTGGCCGCGTTCCCAGGCGCCTGCGTTCTTCGACCAGATCATGCCGAGCGCGTCCAGTTCGCTGACGCGGGCGAGGTCGAGCAGGCCCTGGCCGCCCAGGTAGCGCTGGCGGGTGAGCCAGGAGACCAGCTCGGCGTGCTTCTCGCGGTCGGTGGGGTCGAGGTGGCCGTGCTGGAGGTGGAAGACCGCCGCGACGACGTGCATCCGCTGCCACTCGACCGCGCGCGGGTTGAACGCCCGCAGCTTCACGGTCTGGAGGATCTGCGCCGCATGGTGCTGGGCGTTGATCTTCAGCCACGATGGCTCTGTACACGGGATGGGAGTCGTTTGTCGACGACTTCGGGAGTCGCCTGGCGGGGAGTAGGCATGATCAATGTCGATCAGTTCGGGCGTCACTTGCAGCTCAGCGGGCGTTGTCCGTGCCGGCGCCCAGCTGCCTCGCACGAGCCCGCTACTGACTTTCGCCCGAATGCGGTCTTGATGGGTCAGCGGGCGAGGGAGACGGCGAAGGGCTTGAAGCCGTGTCGGCGCAGGATGTGGGGCACGACGAGGATCATGGCCTCGGTGGCGCGGGCCGTGGTGATGCCGCCGAGGTCCTCGATCCATGCGGGCTGCCAGCCCAGGTCGCCGAGCAGGCCGGTGACGGTCTTCTTCGCATCCTGGTCGTCGCCCGAGAGATAGGCGGTCGGTGGGGTGGCCAGGGTTTCGGGGGCGGTCATGACCATGAACAGCATGGTGTTGAGCGTCTTGACCACGTGGGTGTCGGGGAGGGCGGCCTGGAGTTGCTCGGCGAGGCTGCTGCCGGGGTAGCACAGGGCGCCGGGCAGGCTGTCATCGGCGTCGCGGGTGGCATTGGAGACATCGACGAGGAGTTTTCCGGAGAGCTCGGTTCGCAGGACTGCCAGGCGGTCCAGGGAGGTGTCGCCGGGGGTCGCGTTGATCACGATGTCCGTGGTGCGGGCGGTGGTGGGCTGGTCGGCGAAGGCGATCTGTGGGGCGATGCCGGCGGCAAGGGCTGCGGTGTCTTCCGGGTTCCGGACGCCGAGGGTGACACGGTGTCCGGCCGCGGAGAGCTTGCCGGCGAGGTTGGCGCCGACGCGGCCGGCGCCCAGGATGCCGATGTGGGTCATGAGGTGATGCTCCTTGCGGTGTGAGGTGGGTGGAGCAGAGGTGTCCGGTCAGGCGATCGGGGAGAGGACCTTGAGGGCGGCGGTGTGGATGCCAGGGGCGGCGGCCAGGAAGTCGCGGCTGCCCGTGTTCCAGGGCTCGCCCGCCAGGTCGGTGACGGTGCCTCCGGCCTCGGAGACCAGCAGCGCACCGGCGACCAGACCGGAGCGGACGTCGGAGAACTGCCAGAAGGCGTCCATGCGGCCTGCCGCGACGTGGATGAGCTGCATCGTGGCGGGAACGGACACGCGCACGACCAGGCCGTTGACGAGCATGGCGGTGACCGAGTCGCCGATCCGCCGGAAGGTGCGCTCGTCCTCGCCGGGCCTGGCCTGGCCGGTGCCGATGAGCGCGGCGCCCAGATCGGTCTTCGCGGAAACCTTCAGGGGCCGGTCGTTGAGCCGGGCACCGCCGCCGGCGACAGCGGTGTAGGTGTCGCCGGCCAGCGGCAGGTGGACGACCGTGACCACCGACCGGTTGTCGCGGACCAGGGTGGCGGTCACGGCCCAGTCGTCCATGCCGTGGACGTGGTTGATGTTGCCCTCGGCGGGGTCGACGACCCACCACTCCCCGAGCGGCAGCGCGCCGCCAGCCAGCTCGTCCTCGGCCCACTGCGATCCGGGCCGGGCCCGCAGCAGCGGCTCCCGCAGCACGTCCAGCACCGCGTCGTCGTTGGCGTGGATCTCGGCGACGACCTCGTCCAGACTCACGCCCCGGGCGTGCGAGGTGTGGCGGTCGCGCAGGGTGAGGCCGGCGGTCTTCACCGCGGCGGTCACTTCGGACAGGAGCGTCGTGTCGGCGGCGAAGGGCATGGCTGTGCTCATAACGGGCTCCCTGGGTTCGATGTGTGCGGGCGGCTTTGTCTCTCGCCTGCACTTCGAAGGTAGGCTCCCCGATCATTAACAACAAGTGCATGCTACGCACTTGTAGAGTTACTGCCATGCAACTGGATCTGAACCTGCTCACGGCGCTGGACGCACTGTTGGAAGAGGGCAGCGTTGCCGGCGCCGCAGCGCGTCTCCACGTCACCGCACCGGCGATGAGCCGCTCCCTGGGCCGCATCCGCAAGGCCACCGGTGACCAGATCCTGGTCCGCACCGGCCGCAGCATGGTTCCCACCACCCGCGCGCTGGCCATGCGCGCTCGGGTCCACGCCCTCGTCCAGCAGGCCCACCACCTTCTGTCCGCGCAGCAGGAACTCGACCTGGCAGCCCTGGATCGGGTGTTCACCGTGCGCTGGCACGACGCCCTGACCGCCGCCTGCGGCACCGCCCTGACCACGGCCGTCCACCACCAGGCCCCCGGCGTCCGGCTGCGCCTGTCCGCCGAACCCGGGGCGGACGACGCCGAGCTGCGCCGGGGTGAGGTCGACCTCGAATCGAGTTCCAGCGCTCCGGCCCTCCCCGACATCCGTCACCGCCTCGTCGGCAGCGACCGGCTGGTCGTCGCCGTCCGACCGGGCCACCCCCTCACCGAAGGCCCGCTGAGCATCGAGCGCTACGCGGCCGCCGAACACCTCACCATTTCGCGACGCGGAAGCCTGCGCGACCCGATCGACGACGCCCTGACCGCCCGTGGCCTCCAACGACGCGTCGTCGTCGCCGGACCCACGGCCGCCTTCGCCCTGCAGCTCGCCCTCGACACCGACCTGGTCGTCACCCTCCCCGACGCGGTCACCCGCGCAGCCCGGGAACGACTCGGCCTGGTCACACTGCCACCGCCGCTCCCGCTGCCCGACGTCCCCCTGTACCTGCTGTGGCACCAGCGCTACGACGACGACCGCGCCCACGCCTGGCTGCGAGACCTGGCCACCGAAACCGTCCAGGCACTGTTCGCACCACCGACCGCCTCTCAACAGTCCCTCACCAACCGGACCGGGAAGTGACGGATACGCCCGAGGAAAGGCCAGCGGCAGCTGACTCCCGTTCTCGTGAACATCACCTATTCGTGCGAGCGTGCGACTCCCAGTCTCGCGTCGAAACGACGTCGTACATCGCGTACAAAGCCAGTCGGCTGATGGTGGTCTCGGCGATGTTCGTAGCCGGGCAGGCGTGGTTTTGTCGTTGGGTGGGGCTGCTGCTTAGCTTGACTATTAACCCCACCAAGATCATGTCTTGGTGGGGTTTGTCGTCGCCTGACAGCCGGGCGGCCTTTGCGTGATCGTGTCTTCTCGCTGAAGTCGACAACGGATCCACCCAAAGGCCGTGATGGACAGTCTGCAAGATGACGCCGCGCGCGTCGGGGCTCTGGCCGGGTTGTCCCGGTTTCGCCGCGAGTTCTACGAGTGCCTGCCCCTGCGGCGGATGCCCTGTTCGAGCTGATGGACGCGGTCCTGTGCGCCGACGGGCCGGTCATCTCGCTGCCGGAGCTGTCACTGGAGCCGGTGCGCCGGCGCGGGCACGGGGCGATGTACGACGTGCTCGCCCAGGGGCGCATCGCCGTGTCCCGCCTCCGCGTGGCGCTGGCCGGCCTTGATCTGCCGCGCAGGACGGACCGGCAGCTGTCCATCGCGCTGGACGTCACGCCCTGGCCGCGCCCGGACGCCGAGTGCTCGCCGCAGCGCGGTCGGCGATGTCCTGCCGGTGGCGTCCGGGCAGCGGCTATTGTCTGGAACACGCGGTGAACAACCGATGATGGTCGGGAAGTGACACCGTGTGGGCAGTTCGATGTGCCGTTGAGGGGTCTCGACAGGCTCGCGGTCATGTACGGGACTTCCGGGTCGGCGAGGTGGGATTGTGGGAATGGTCGAGCGGCTGTGGACGGCCGGGGAGATGCCGCCCCGTGACGGGCTGTACCGGCCGGACGACACGGGCTTGGAGGTGCATGTGCAAGGCCCCGGGGCCTACCACCCGGATGCCGGGCAGCCGATCCCCTTCCGCCTCGGAGAGCCGTTCGACGTGATGCAGTCCATCGAGGAGGACGGCAACACCGCCGAGGTGGACACCTACTTCGAGAGCCCGCTGCCGGACGGATCGGGATGGATGTCTGGCGGCGGCGGACAGATGGGCAACATCGGCTACCTCGCCCGTCTCAACACCGACCGCTCCCTACGGTGGGTCGCTGTCATGGACTACTCCAACCCGTTCGTGGGAGTGCGCTACGAAGGCCTGACCGCTGTCTTCACCAACGACTGGCGAAACCTGCTGACCCTCGACCTCACCGGCCCCGCATTTGCCTGACCCCGCAGGTGCGGGATGTCCGCGGTGGCAGAAGGTCACGCTGGACGTTTCCAAGCCGTGGATGCGCTGCCATTCGTCGCGGGCGGTGGCGGCCGGGAGGGCGGCCTTCTCGTCCCCGGTGTCGGTGTAGCGGGCGCTCGTGGTCCCGGGCGGCGGCGAGGGACTGGGTGATGGCGCGCAGGCTCGTCCCGGCCACCCGCCGGCGGACCCGGCGGCGCACGTCGCCGAGCAGCCCGTGCTCCTCGGCATCGAACCCGCCATCGCGTGCAGCGCACCCGAGCGACCAAATGCTGCTCAATGGTGTCCGGCCGGGAGCGGGTCAAGAACCGCGGTCGCCGCCGCATTGGCCGGGAAAAGCGACGTCCGACCGGACAGGGCACAGCCGGGCAGTGGCCCGCAGCTCGGGTCCGCACCGCCCGCTGGCAGGACCTCGAACACCACTGGCGCCGCTTCCTCGAGCGGCCCGAGGCCTACCTGCGGCACCTGGTCTGAGCGGATGTCGGAGGTCCCTGCGAAGATCACGGCCATGGAGCTCCCCACCGCCCTCCCCGGGCTCGACGCCCACCCCTGGTCCACCGTCAACCACGCCTACGGCCCCGCCGAGGACCTGCCCGGGTTGTTGCGCACCTTCGCCGAGGGCGGTGAGGACGCCGAGGAGGCGCTGGACGAGCTGTACGGCTCGATCGTGCACCAGGGCACCGTGTACGCGGCCAGCGTCGACGCCGCCCCGTACCTCGCCCGAATCGCCGCCTCCGGCCGGCAGACCGTCGACGCGCTCCGCCTGCTCGGCTGCCTCGCCGAGAGCGAGGACGAGTACGACGTCGAGCCGGGCGCCGTCCGGGCCGCCGTCACCGCCCAACTTCCGCTGCTCATACCGCTGCTGGCCGATGAGGACGCCGCCGTCCGGCAGGCGGCCGGCTGGACGGTCGGCCACACCCGGGACACCGGCACCGCCCTGCCCGCCGTCCGGGCCCGCCTGGCCGCCGAGACCGAGCCAGCCGTCCGGGCCGAACTCCTCACCGCGTACGGCCGGTTGGACCGCGCGGGCGCCGTCGCCGAGGCCCGCGCCCTGCTCGGCCCGGACACGCCCGCGCCGCTGCGCCTGGCCGCCGTGTTCGCCGCGTTGGACGCAGAGGAGCCGTGGCTCGCCGGGCACCGCGACGCCGTCCTCGGCCTGTTGCCCGCGCGCGAGACGGCCAGGTCCGGCTACGCGAACGAGCACCGGGAGCCGCTGCGCACGATCGTCGGGATCCTGCTGGGGCGGGACACGGACGCCGACCGCGAGAGTGCCCTCGCGCTGCTCGACGCTGCCCTGCGTGACGAGCGTTCCGAGGTGCGGGCCGAGGCCCTGTGGGCGGCCGACCGCGCCTGCACCCTGTCCCGCAGCGCCCCGCAGCGGCTGATCCCCGCGATCGTCCCGCTCGCCGCCGACTGGGCGGCCGCCCAGCTGCTGGGCAAGATCGGCCCGGCCGCCGCCGAGGCCGCGCATCTCCTCGCCGAACTCGCCGCGCAGCCGGACGACGAGGCGGCCGACCAGGCCCTCGCCGCGCTCGTGCTGGTGGCGCCGAAGGCCGCCGCCCCGCTGCTGGCCCGGGCCCTCGGCCGGCGCCCGCGCGCCATGCAGTGCGCCACCGGGTCCCACGCCCCGGCCGATGCGCCCTTCCCGTTCGACCCGGAACTGTTCGCCGCGGTCCGCGCTCGCCTGGCCGCCAAGGCGCTGGAGCGTCCCGAGGGGTGCAAGGACTGCGGTTGCTCGACGACCGAGGACCACAACGACACCGCCGGACTGGTCCACCTGCTGCGGCAATGGGGCCCACAGGCCGTCGAGGCGCTGCCCGAACTGTGCGCCGTCCTGCCCCGGTTCCAGTACGCCGCCACCGCGATCACCGCCGTCGCCGCCGACATCGGGCCGGAGCAGCGCGAGCAGGCCGCCACCGCCCTGCGGGCCGGCGCCCGGAAGCTGTTCGTGGCGCAGGCACTGCACGAGCTGACCGGCGAGACCGGGCCGCTGTTCGCCGCCGCCGAGGCGGCGCTCGCCACCGGTGTGCGCGGCGCCGTCAAGGGCGCCCGCGCCTTGGCCGCCCTCGGCCCGACAGCCGCCCGCCTCACCCCGGCCCTGCGGACGGCGCTCGGCCGCACCATCGACCGCGACACCACGCCGGAGGTGGACACCGACCTCGCCTTGGCGCTCGCCCTCTGGAGGATCACCGGGGAAGCGGCCGAGGTCCTCCCGGTACTGGCCTCGGTGTTCGACAGAAGCGAGGGCCGGCAGTGGTTCCACTGCACGGCCGCCCGCGCCGCCCGCGAGATCGCCGTGCTCGGCAAGGCCGGGCGCCCGCTGACCGCCCGGCTCCAAGCTCTCCTCGACGACCCAGCCCAAGCACCCTCGGCCGTCCTCGGGCTGCTCGCCGTCGCCGATCCGGCCGGCCTCGACCGCACCCGGCTCGCCGAGGCGGCGCTGCACTCGGCCGAGACCCGCGCCAACCTCAAGGGCGCCTGCGACGCCCTGCGGGCGCTCGGCGCCGCCGCCCTGACGCCGGAGCAGCACGACCGGCTGGCCGCGCTCGCCACCGGGGACCGCCGCCTGGTCGTCTCCGGGTCCAACTACGCGATGATCCGCGAGGACGAACAGCTGCGCGCCGCGCTGGCGTCCGTCCTCAACCGGGTCGGCTGAGGCCCGGGTCCTCTCTTTCGGATCTTGCCGGGTGCCCAGGCCGCGCGCCCAGGAAGATCCGAAAAAGAGGACCTAGGGTGCGGGGCAGATCAGCCGGTGACGGTCTCGGCGTGCCGGTCGGTCAGCTTCCCGCCGGTGCGGGCCATGTCCTGCTTGCGCAGCCACGCGCCGGGCCGGAAGGCCGGGTCCGCCTCGCCGCCGGTGCGGTTCGCCGGGCCGTCCAGGGTCCCACCGACGGCGAGGTAGGCGAGCAGGCGGCGGTAGGAGCGGTTCCAGTCCGGCTCCAGGCGCCACAGCTCGTCCAGCGCGTCGAGCTTGGCCACCTGGTCCTTGGTGAGGTTCTCGGCCTTGCGCTGGCGGCGCATCCACGCCCCGACCGCGTAGTCGTCCAGCTTTACGGTGGCGGGGATTGCGAGGTGGCCGTGCTGGTGGTGGAACGCCCGCGCGTAGGCGGCCCCGCGCTCCCAGGCGTTGGCGCTCTTCGACCAGATCATGCCGAGCGCGTCCAGCTCCGAGACGCGGGCGGCATCGAGTAGGCCCTGGCCGCCCAGGTGGCGCTGGCGGGTGAGCCAGGAGATCAGCTCCACGTGGCGGGTCTTGTCGGTGGGGTCGAGGTGGCCGTGCTGGAGGTGGAAGACCGCCGCGACCGCGTGCATCCGCTGCCACTCGACCGCGCGCGGGTTGAACGCGCGGAGCTTGACGGTCTGGAGGATCCGCGCGGCGTGCTGCTTCGCGTTGATCCGCAGCCACTCGATCGGTGACTCCACCGGGGCCGGCTGCTGCTCGCCCTCCCCGGCCTCGGCGGACTTGCCCTCGGCCGGCTTGGCCGCGGTGGTGTGCGCGGTGCCCTGGGAACGGTGGGCGCGCAGTTCGGTGATCCGGCCGACGACGCGGGCGTCGTGGGCGGCGAGGGCGCGCAGGACCCGCCAGATGGTTCGGAAGGAACTGGCTTCGATCTCGGCTTCGGCCTTCACGGCCTCGCCGGCGACGTGGACCTCGGCCGGGTCGGCGGTGGCGGTGTCGTCGCCGACCAGCGGGCTGGGCAGGTAGACGGGGATGATGACCCAGGAGACCTTGCCCTGGCGGTAGGCCTGGCGCAGGGCGCGGCCGATGGGCACCTGGGTCCGGTTGAGGAACATCTCCACGAGGCGACGACGCCCACGAGCCAGGACGCCTCGCCGTGAGTCGGCACGAACTCACGGGTCGATCCCGGCAGAGCACACCATTAGACCCGCGGGTTCCCACTGAAGAGCCTTCAGTTTCCCTGAACCCACGGGGCTCTCCGGCCTCGGGGAACATCGGTACAGCGGCTATCGGTGAGAACGATCATGGCCGTCTAGCACAGTGATCCACTTCACCGCTGGGGTTCGGTGAAACGCCTCCGGCCCTGGTCCGGGGCTGGCTACGGTCCGGCTCGTGCCGGTGGAATTTCTGAGTGATGAGCAGGCCGAGGCGTACGGGACGTTCGCCGGGGAGCCGACGAGGCCCGAGCTGGAGCGGTTCTTCTTCCTGGACGACGTGGACCGGGACCTGATCGCCCTGCGGCGGATGGAGCATCACCGGCTCGGGTTCGCGCTCCAGATGTGCACGGTGCGGCACGTCGGCCTGTTCCTGGAGGACCCGCTCACAATGCCGTGGCCGGTGATCGAGCACCTGGCCGTGCAGCTCGGCATTGGGGACCCGTCGGTGGTCAAGCGGTACACGGAGCGGCGTCAGACGCTGTACGACCACGCGTGGGAGATCCGGGACGCCTACGGCTACCACCCCTACGGGGACGACGAGTGGGGCCGGCGGTTCCGAACGTTCCTGCACGGGCGGGCGTGGACGCACGCCGAGGGCCCGAAGGCACTGTTCGACCACGCGGTGGGCTGGCTGCGCCGTCGCCGGGTTCTGCTGCCCGGGGTGTCGGTGCTGGCCCGGCAGGTGTCGGAGGCGCGGAAGGTCGCGGAGAAGCGGCTGCACGCCACCGTCGCGGGCGCCGCCCGCCGCGCGGACCCGGCGCTGCCCGGTGACCTGGTGGCGACGCTGAAGACGCCGGAGGCTCGCGGTTCTCGGAGCTGGAGCGGCTGCGCCGGCCGCCGACGCGGACGACGGGCACGGCGTTCGCCCGCGCGCTGGAGCGGGTGGACGAGCTGGGCACCTACCGGCTCGGGCGGTTGAAGCTGTCGCAGATCCCGCCGAACCGGATGGCGGCGCTGGCCCGGTACGCGCTGGGGTCGAAGGTGCCGCTACTACCTGCGCGCCGACACCATCGCCGCGGCGAACGCGCGGCTCATCGCCGCCCAGGCCCAGATCCCGATCGTGCAGTTCTGCGGCGACGGGCTGCTCGCCTCCGTGGACGGGCTGCGGTTCGTCGTCCCCGTGCGCACCGTGAGCGCGGCGCCGTCGCCGAAGTGCTTCGGGTTCAAGCGCGGCATCACCTGGCTCAACGCCGTCAACGACCAGGTCGCCGGCATCGGGCAGATGGTCGTACCCGGCACCCCGCGCGACTCCCTGCACATCCTGGACGCCCTGCTGAACCTGGACGGCGGCGTGAAACCGGAGATGGTGGCGACCGACAACGCCTCGTACTCCGACATGGTGTTCGGCCTGTTCAAGATCCTCGGCTACAACTTCAGCCCCGGTTCCGCGATCTGGACGACCAGCGGTTCTGGCGGGCCACGATGCCCGACGTCGAGACCGACAGCTACGGCGTGGTGGAGGACCTGGGCCGCAACCGCGTGAACTTGAACAAGGTGATCACGCACTGGCCGGACATGCTGAAGGTCGCCGGTTCCCTGGTCACCAACCAGGTCCGCGCCTACGACCTGCTGCGCATGTTCGGCCGCGACGGCCGCCCGACCCCGCTCGGGGCGGCATTCGCGGAGTACGGGCGGCCGCCAAGACCGAGCACCTGCTGCGGGTCATCGACCCGGTGGACGACACCTACCGCCGACAGATGAACCGGCAGCTCACCGTGCAGGAATCCCGCCACAAGCTGGCGCGGGACGTGTGCCACGGCAAGCGCGGAACCCATCCACCAGGCGTACCGCGACGGCATGGAGGACCAGCTCGGCGCGCTCGGCCTGGTCCTCAACGCCATCGTGCTCTGGACAACCCGCTACATCGATGCCGCCGTCGCCCAGCTGAAAGCCGAGGGCCACGAGATCCGGGACGAGGACATCGCCCGGCTCTCCCCGTTCAAGCACCGCAACCTGAATCTGCTCGGCCGCTACAGCTTCACCGCCTCGACCCCGGCCGCCGGCGCCCTGCGCCCGCTGCGCGACCCGGATGCCCCAGAGCTGGACGAAGACGACGACGGCGGGTAGGAGTGGGCATCGGGAGCCGATCGGATCAATCCGTGACGGGCAGGCACTCGGCGAGCAGAGCGACGACGTCACGCCAGGCTCGCTGTGCGTGCCGTGGGTGGTAGCCGACGCCGGGACGCACGGTGTGGTCGACCGGTGGATGGTGGAAGGCGTGCAGGGCTCCTCCGTAGACCACGAGGCGCCAGTCGACGCCCGCGGCCTGCATCTCTGCGGTGAACGCGTCCCGTTGGGCGGGCGCCATGATCGGGTCTTCCGACCCGACCCCGGCCCACACCGGGCAGCAGATGCGCGCCGCCTCGCCCGGTCGGCCGGTGATCAGCCCGTTGACTGTCGCGATCGCGCGCAGGTTGACGCCGTCGCGCCCGAGTTCCAGCGCGATGGCGCCCCCGGTGCCGTAGCCGACGGCGGCTATCCGGTCGGGGTCGGTTCGCGGTTCGATGCGCAACACGTCGAGCGCCGCGTGGCCGATGCCTCGCATCCGGTCGGGGTCGGCGAGCAGCGGCATGCAGCGGGCCAGCATCTCCTCGGGGTCCCCCAAATAGCGCCCACCGTGAAGGTCGAAGGCCAGCGCTACATATCCCAGCTCCGCGAGAGCATCGGCCCGGCGGCGCTCGACGTCGCTGAGCCCCGTGCCCTCTGGTCCGAGCAGCACCGCGGGCCGACGGTCGACACCGGCCGGGAGCGCGAGGTGCCCGATCATCGTCAAACCGTCGGCCGGATACTCGACCGTGCGCGTCGTAATCGTTGTCATGAGTCTGGACGGTAATGACCGTTGCGCCCGCTCGGGGTGGTGTTCACCGATGGCAGACAGCAGTCTTTCCCGACTACGACACCCGGACGCGCCTGCTGCCTGTCGGCAAACAATCGTTTGACGACAGGCGGCCGACGCGTCCAATGATCCCGTGCAATCAGGGGGTTCGGGGCGGCGCGAATCCAATCAGATCCGATGGTGATTGCTGACAGGGTTTGACGACAGATAGGGTCCGATCCTCCGTACGGAAGGGGCCTCGGTGGCGAACCTTGTCTACAAGCGGGTCTCGACCGACCAGCAGTCGACCGCCCGGCAGAACCTCGTCCTGGACGAGGCCGGGATCGAGGACCCGGTCGTCTTCGAGGAGGACTGCGGCACCTCCAGCCGCCTCCACCCCCTCCAGCGCCCCAAGTTCCGCGCGCTCCTCGACTACGCGCGACCCGGGGACACCGTGCACATCTCCGAGATGTTCCGCCTCGTACGCGGCACCGGGCACATCCTCGACGTGCTCGACGTCCTCCACCGCGGCGAGGGTCTGCACCATGAACTTCACCGTGGACAGCAGCTCGAGGCCGGAGTTCCGGGTTCGACTGGCCCCACCTGGGTCGGTAGTACCGACACGACTTCGGTTGGCGTAATCGTTCGGTTGCTCCGGTTGGCGGCGTCAGGCTGTGCCTCGTTCGTGATCGCGGCCGTGTCGGGAGGCCGAGCCGTCGACTGGGTCATCTGCTCGCTCGAACTGCACGCAGAGCAGTTGACCTGACGCACCGACACACCTTTCGGGCGGGTGCCATTCGGGCACCCGCCGCGATGGTCAGAGCCTGTGTTCAGTCCGAGATGGCGGCTTTCCAGACCCACGAGGTGAGGCGAGGGCGGTCGGCGAACTCACCCCGGCCAGTGGACCAGAGAAGAACCTGGACGGGGTCACCGGGCGGAGCGTCGGGGAACAGGCGGCCGGGTCGGTGCGGAGCCTGGTGAGGATTCGCCATGCGTAGGCGGCATCGGGGCAGCGGCGCGGGAGGACTCCTCGCCGTCGTCCGCCACACGGTCAAAGGCCATGAACAAGGCCTTCCAGGTCGGCATCGATGTCCCGTCCCACTCAACGTTGTCGTTGTCTCAGGTGTCCTTGCGGATTCGCAGTTGATCCCAGATGGCGTTGTCGCCGCCTGACAGCGGCAGCCCCACCCCTGCCGTCCACCGACCGGTGGACCCAAGGTTCAACCGGCCGGGCGTGTCGGGCGCGGCCCCCGGCCGACCAAGATCTCGGGTATGAGTCAACTCCCTGTACGGATAGCCCGTTGGAGCGCCCGGCACGCATGGCGCGCGATCGCCGGCTGGTTCGCGTTCGTCATTGTGTGCTTCGGCGTCGGCGTCGCAATCGGCTCCCATGAAGCAACTACCGAGGATTATCGGGTCGGTGAGGCGGGGCGGGCCGAGGCCATCGCGAGTGCGGGCGGCCTGCAGCAGCGGCCGACTGAGCAGATCATCATCCACGCCAGGTCCGGGCCGCTGGACCTGGCCGCCGCCGCCGCCGCGGCAGCGCAGGACCTCACCGAGCGGCTGCGGAAACTGCCCGAGGTGGACAGCGTGGCGGCTCCGGTCCGATCCAAGGACGGCAAGGTCCTCAGGGTCTCGGTGGTCCTGAAGGGCCCCGAGCTGAACGGGAAGAAGAACGTCGTCCCGGTCCTCGCCCGGACGGCCCAGGTGCAGGGCGGCCACCCGGACCTGGTCGTGGAGGAGACCGGCTCCCCATCCATCAGCAAGGGCGTCAACGACCAGCGCGGGAAAGACCTCACACTCTCCGAGCGCATCACCCTGCCGGTCACGCTCATCACCCTGCTGATCGTCTTCGGATCGGTGGTCATGGCCGGTGTGCCGCTGTTGCTTGCGCTCTCCTCGATCGCCGCCGCCCTGGGGCTGTCCATGATCGCGTCCCATGTCCTGCCCGATCCCGGTGTCGGGACCAACATGATCCTGCTCATCGGCTTGGCGGTAGGCGTCGACTACACGCTCTTCTACCTCAAGCGCGAACGCGAGGAACGGGCCCGCGCCGGGGGGTGGCCCAGCTCCGAGGCCCTGGTGGAGCTGGCCGCGGCGACTGCGGGCCGGGCCATCGTGGTCTCCGCTCTCGCCGTGGTCGTCTCCACCGCGACCCTGTATCTGGCCACGGACGTCATCTTCTCCTCGCTGGCGACGGGCACGATCCTGGTCGTGGCGGTCGCCATGGTCAGCTCCCTGACCGTACTTCCCGCACTCCTGGTGAAGATCGGCCGGCGGACCGAGCGCCGTGCGGCCGGCAAGGCCGCCCGCCGGGCGAGCCACGGCAGGCCGGTCCGTACGAAGCGCGCGGAGGCCGAGACGGGCCGGGTGTTCGGTGCCCTGCTGAGGCCCGCGCGGAAGCGTCCCGCCATCACGCTGTGCGTGTCGGTGCTGGTCATGTTCGCCCTGGCGGTGCCCGCGCTCGGCCTGAAGCTCGTCGACCCGGGCAAGGACACCTTCTCCCGCGGCATCCCGGCCATGCAGGTCTACGACCGGCTGAACGCGGCCTTCCCGGAGCTCCTGGTCAAGCACGTGGTCGTCGCCCGCTCCACTCCGGACCAAGCGGCCCAGGTGCAGCAGGCTCTGGCGGACCTCGGCCGGCGGGCGCAGGCCGACCCGCTGTTCGCCAGGGACACCGAGCCGAGGGTGCGTACATCGGCCGACGGCCGGATCAGCGTGCTGGAACTGGCCGTCCCGTTCCCCGCACCCTCCGCCGAGGCGGTCGAGTCACTCGACCACATCCGTAAGGACTATCTGCCCGCCACGCTCGGCAAGCTGTCCGGCGTGGAGACGGGGGTGAGCGGTGACGTGGCCCGAGGCCGCGACTACGTGGATCACGAGAACAGCAAGCTGCCGCTGGTCATCGGGTTCCTGCTGCTGGTGACCTTCGTGATGAGCGTGTGGGCGTTCCGCTCGGTGGTCATCGGCCTGATCGGCGTCGTGCTCAATCTGCTGTCCGCCGGGGCTTCGCTCGGCCTACTGGTCGTGTTCTTCCAGGGAACGTGGGCAGAGCACCTGCTGGCATTCGACTCCCTCGGCGCAATCGCGTCCCGGGTACCGCTGTTCCTCTTCGTGATCCTCTTCGGCCTGTCGATGGACTACCAGGTGTTCGTGGTCAGCCGGATCCAGGAGGCCAGGCAGAACGGGATGTCGGCCCGCGAAGCGGTGGTGGACGGCATCAGCCGGTCAGCCAAGGTGGTGACCAGCGCGGCGATCGTGATGGTGACGGTGTTCAGTGCCTTCGTCGCCCTGCACCTCACCGAGATGAAGCAAATGGGATTCTGCCTGGCGGTGGCCGTACTGCTGGACGCCGTGGTCATCCGGCTCATGGTCCTGCCGTCGCTGCTGCTGCTCCTCGGCGAGCGGGCATGGTGGCCGCCGCGCCCGGCGCGACGGGCGCAGACCGGTGTCCCTGCCGCCAGCATGCCGCAGAACATAGGCTGACGATCATGATTCAACGGCCGCAGCCCGACGACCGGTTCCGCACCCGAACCCTGCGCCGGTGGTACGCAGTCTCCTGGGTGTTCCTGGGTTTGTGTCCCCCGGTGATCTCCGCGCTGCACCACACCGGAACGACGAGGTACGGGTCGTTGGCGCTGCTGGCCGTGATCGCCCTCTGCTACACGACCGTTGTGGCCTTTCCCCGCAATCCCGTACTGCGCCCCCATACCTTTCTGGGAGTGCTCGTCCTCGGCTTCGGCGCGCTGTCTCTCCTGCGCGGCGACGGCGCGGCACTGTTCATCGTGTCGCTCCCCCACTTCTGGCTCTTCGCCAGGAGCCCGCGGTACTCGATCGCCCTCAGCGGCGCTGCCGCCGCGGCCACCGCGGTCGGCATCATCCGCCATCAGAGCTGGCACGTGGAGGACTTCTCCACCGGCAATATCGTCTTCACCCTCATCGGCTATGCCGCGAGCGTGCTGCTCGGACTGGGGGTCGTCCGGATCGTCGAGCAGAGCGACGAGCGCGCCCGCCGCCTGGGCTCCGAGCTGGAGAACGCCCAGTCCCGCCTGGCCGAGGCGCACAGACTCCAGGGCGCCACGGAGGAGCGCGAGCGGCTCGCGCGGGAGATCCACGACACCCTTGCGCAGGGCTTCGCATCCATCATCGTGCTGGCGGAGGCTGCCCGCTCCAGCCTCGACACCGACCCCGGCAGGAGCGCCCGGCAGCTGTTCTCGATCGAGAACACCGCACGCGAGAACCTCGCCGAGGCGCGGGCGCTCGTCGGCTCCGCCCTGCGGAGCGGTCCCGCCCTCGGCTCGGTGGCCAAGACCTTGCGCCGGACCCTGGACCGGTTCGCCGAGGACACGGGACTCACCGTCACCGCAGATCTGCCGGACGTCGAGTGCGACCAGCCGACCCGGATCGCGCTCCTGCGCTGCACCCAGGAATCCCTGGCCAACGTCCGCAAGCACGCGGCCGCCTCCGCGGTAGAGATCGTCCTAGCGCCGTCTCCGGATGGCGTCGAACTGGAGATAACCGACGACGGCCAGGGCTTCGTGGTCGAGGACTCACACGGCTTCGGACTCAACGGCATGCGCAATCGCCTGGCCGAACTCGGCGGCGAACTCACCGTCACCAGCTCCCTCGGCGACGGCACCCGCGTCCTCGCGGTAATTCCTACGAACAGTCAGGTGTGAAGACATGACAGCTCGGACAGAGACGGACGGGCTCCGCATCATCGTGGTCGACGACCACACGGTCATGCGCGCCGGGGTCGTCGCCCTGCTGGCCTCGGAGCCCACCATCGACATCGTCGGCGAGGGCGGCGACGGCCGCGCGGCCGTCGAACTCGTCGAGCGCCTGAAGCCGGACGTGGCACTGATCGATCTGCGGATGCCGGTCCTCGACGGGGCGAGTGCCACCGCCGAGATCGTCGCCCGCCACCCGGGAACCCGGGTACTGATCCTGACCACGTACGACACCGACGCGGAGATCGAGCGCGCGGTCGAGGCCGGCGCGATCGGCTACCTACTCAAGGACACCACGCGTGACCAGCTCGTCGACGCCATCCGCTCCGCGGCCCGCGGCGAGACCGTCCTGGCCCCGAGGGTCGCGGAGCGACTGGTTGCCCGCATGCGGCAACCAGCTCCGGTGGCCCTGACCACCCGGGAGGTGGATGTGCTGAGCGCGGTCGCCGACGGCCTGTCCAACGTGGAGATCGGCCGACGGCTGGTCATCGCGGAGGCCACGGTGAAGACCCATCTGCTGCGGGTCTTCGCCAAGCTCGACGTCAGAGACCGCACGCACGCGGTGGTCGTGGCCCTCGAACGCGGACTGCTGGACAGGCGTTAGCCCAGGTGACCGGTGATCGGCGCCCTGGCCGGCTCCTGACACCGTCAGTCCCTCCGCGCCGTCCTCGTCGTCCGAGCCCGGCCACGTCGGGGTCGCGCAAGGGCCGCAGAGGCTGCCGCCAGCCGGGGCGGGGGCGGTGAAGCTGTAGCGGCCCAGCACATTGAGATCGCGGTGCTTGAGGCCTTGGCCGGCTTCCAGCTCAGGTACCGGGTCACCTCCCGCAGATGCTCGGTGCGGGTCTGCTTCCGCTCACCGTAGAACCGCAGCTCGCCGATGGGGATCCGCAGCTGCTCGGAGAGCCGGGGCACCGCCGCCACGGGCGCGGACGCGACCCGATCCGGGACGAAGCCGAGCCACGGCAAGGTCCGCAGCTGGACCGCGAGCCCCAGCCGATCCTTGGGACTGCGGCCACGGCCCGGGTCGATGAACCCGACGTCCGCCGGCGTGAGGGTGAAGAACCGGATCAGCTCTTCCTTGTTGATCTCCGGGAAGCCGCGCAGCCGCTCCAGCTCGTCATCCCCGAACACACGCGTCGCCACCGCGCCCACCCCTTGTCCGACCTGTCGTATCAGCGGCTTTACCGCCCTACAGGTGAACGACCCAGGCTCGTCCCAAGACACGACGCACGGTTCCGCTTCGTGAGCAGTCGCACATCACGGCAGCTCAGAAGCGACGAGCGCCATATCCGTTGTTTTTGCGGCCGATGATCCGGCTACCCCCTCTCCGCGGGCCGTCCCGGCCGGGTTCACCGGCCGGGAGGAGGAGCTGGAGGACTTGCTGGCTCGCTTGGACCCGGCAGCCGGGGACGGCGTCCCGGCGACTGGGGAGGCGGTGGTGGTGGCGTCCGTGCTCGGAATGGGCGGCACGGGCAAGACCACACTCGGTCTCGCCGTCGCGCACGAGGCGATCAGGCGGGGCCTGTTCACCGGTGTGCTCTTCCTCGACCTGCACGACTACGACGACACCGCCCTCGACGCCGGGCAGGCCCTGGACACCGCCCTGCGCGACCTCGGCACGAACCCCGAGCAGATCCCGCCCGATGTCGACCAGCGCGCGGCCCTCTACCGCGCCCAGCTGGCCGCGCGTACCCGGGCGGGGGAACGCGTCCTGCCGCTGCCTGCACACCCACTTTGCCGGGGAAGCCGTGTCGGATGGTCCGTCCGTGGCAGCCCGGCCGTCGGTCCTGGGAGGGTTGCGCGTTCTCGTCCTGTCGCGGAGTTCTCAGTGGTCACGACGGGCGGAGGCGCGGAGGTGGGCGATGCCCGCGTCGAGGGCGGCTTGCAGGTGGGTGGAGCCGCCCGTGGTCATGAGGATCAGCACGCCGCCCTGGATGCCGGCCAACAGGGATGCGGCCTCTCGCTCGGCGTCCAGGTCGGGGGCGATCTCGCCGCTGCCCTGCATGTGACGGATTCCCGCGGCAAGTTGGTTCTGCCACCGGCGGAGCAGTTCGCCCGCCACGATCCTGGTGGCGTCGCTGGTCCCGCCCAGCTGGTTGAAGGCAGCATGGAGGGGACAGTCGCTGCCCTGCGTGCGGTAGCGGGCGAGGACCTTGTCGCGCCACTGGTCCCAGGCGGCCCAAGAGTTGAGGGAGCCGAGCTCCGGCTGCTGATCGTCGATCACCCGGGCCGCCTCATGGCGGACCACGGCCAGCAGCAGTTCGTCCTTCCCGCCGGGAAAGTAGTGGAAGAGCTGGCTCTTGCTGGTCGCGGTGCGGGCCATGACGTCCTCCAGCCGCACCGCGAATACCCCCTGTTCGCGGATCTGGTCGGCGGCGCCCTCGACGATGCGCTGCCTGGTCGCAGTGCCCTTGCGGGTCAGCGGCATGGATCCTCCCGGTACGAGCTGTCGGGTCCCATTCAAGCGGATCGGGCGCGGCGGGCGGAGCCGACCAGGTGACGGCGGGTCAGGGCAGGAGCAACAGTTTGCCGGTGGTGCGGCGCGACTCGATGTCGGCGTGAGCACGGGCCGCCTCGGCGAGCGGGTAGCGGCCGGTGACGTGCGAGGTGATTCGCCCGTCCAGGACCAGGTCGAACACCTCGCCGGTCCGCTGCAGCAGGGTCTCGCGGGTGGCGACGTGGTGGTGCACCACGGGATAGGTCAGCAGGATGCTGTTGGGCAGGTCGGTGGGCCGTAGCGCCGGTACGCCCATGAAGGGGCCGTAGTACGCGTGCACCCCGTGCGGGCGCAGGGCCAGCTGCGAGGAGCGGAACGTGCCGGTGCCTCCGCCGTCGTAGACGACGTCGGCGCCGCGGCCGCCGGTCAGCTCCCGGATCCGTTCCTCGAAGCCACCGCCGGAGTGGACCAGCACGTGGTCGGCGCCGGCCTCCTTCGCGACGGGGGCCTTCTCCTCGCGGGAGACCAGGCCGATCACCCGGCCGCCGCGCGTCCTGATCATCTGCGTGAGCAGCCTGCCGACGCCGCCCGCCGCCGCGTGCACCACCGCGACGTCGCCCGGGCCGATCGGGTAGGTCTCGGTGCTCAGGTGGCTGGCGGTCAGGCCCTGCATCATCACGGCGGCAGCCGTCTCGTCACCGATGCCGTCGGGAACCTTGACCAGCGAGTGGGCCGGGACGGCCAGCAGCTCCGCGTAGCTGCCCGGGTGGTAGAACCAGGCCACCCGGTCGCCGACCGCGAGGTCGTTGACTCCTTCGCCGAGGGCGGTGACGTATCCCATCCCCTCGGCGCCGAGGATCGCGGGAGCCGCCCAACCCGGGCCGCCCTCAGCGCGGGCTCCGACGTCCATGTAGTTCACGCCGGCGGCGCCCAGCCGCACCAGCGCCTCGCCGGGGTGTGGGATCGGGTCCGGCAACTCGGTCCAGCGCATGGCCTCGGGACCACCGTGCTCCTCGATGCGGATCGCATGCATGATGACACCTTCCTGTACCGGTTCGTCACGGGGGGGAACGGTCAGCACGCTAGGCAGCTGAAAATGGACCAGCAAGTCCAAAACGGTGCGCGGTCGGCGTCGCTGTCGCAGACCTTGGTCCGGAACAGCTCGCGGTAGAAGGTGAACTTCGCGGCCACCCGGGCCGGGGCCATGCCGAAGCGGTCGACCTCCACCATCAACACCGGCACCCCGGTCTCCGGAGCCTGCCACACGCCGTCCAGGCGCACCTTGCGCTTCCCGCCGGCCAGCAGGAACTCAGTCTCCGTCGACCAGGAGCGCACCGCGCCCGCCCGCCCGCGGCCCCCGGGGCCTGTGGCAGCCGAGCGGGTGCCGGTCCTCACGCCTTGGCGCCACGGCGTGCTCGGCGGCTGCGCGGCGGTGCCGGCGAGCCGGCGGATCGGCCCAGCCGAGCTGTCGGAGAAGCGGTGATACGGTCGCTGCCCGTGACAGAGCCACTTCCCGTGTTCCCGTACCATTCCGATCCGCTGGTTACCGGTGTCGTCCTCCAGCCCGATGCGGAGCGCGGCTGCTGCGAGCAGGTCCGCGGCACTCACCTCGCATATTCAGACGCCACGTGGGCCGACGCGAGAGGCTAGTGCCGTGACCGCATAGGTTCGCCGGGTTGGCGGTGGCGATGCCTGAACCGGTTGGATGTAGACGGACATCCGATTCGGTGCGGGGAGGCGTGG
>NZ_BAAATR010000068.1:0-19438 GCF_039533515.1 Kitasatospora cystarginea
GGCGGCCGCGGTGACGTTGGCGGCGGCGGCGAGTTCCGCGGGCGGAGCGAAACGGCGCTCCTCCTTGAGCAGGTTGGCCAGGCTCTCGTTGCTCAACAGGTCTCCTTGTACGAGTTTGGTGCGGGAGGCCCCGCCGTACGGGACGGCGGGGACTCCGGTCGTGCTGCTTCTGAGCATGGACCGCCGGAAGCCGGTTGACACCGGACTCCGGTGGAATTCTCGGTGTCGCGGGCAAAACCTTTCGGTCATGCCGGGAGCCATCAGACGGCTGTCCGGGCGTGCAGGCCCCGGTCGCTCCACCAGGTGCCGGCACTCGCGCAGTCCCCGACCGACAGCGGCCCGCCGGCCGGTGCGGCGACCAGGCAACCTCCTTGGTGCGCGCGGATCCTGAAGCGCATGGCCGGCCGCCGGGCGACCGGGTCGAGCCGGATCACGGGCATCCGTTCGGCGAACCGCCAGAGCTGCGCACTGACTTCCTCCCCGGTCTGCGAGCGGTCGCTTCGAAGGTCCACCAGGCCGTCGGGCTCGGCGGTGAGCACCAGCGGGCCGGAGGTGCCGCCGGACAGCAGGGACCGGACGGTGAACTCGCCGTCCTGCTGCGGCTGGAGGATCCACTCCTGACTGTTCTCACCGGGCTTCTCGCGGGTGCCGACCACCGTACCTTCGGCGGCGGAGGACACCTTGGCGCCGAGGGCGTCCATCCGCTGGGCGGATTCCCACACGTCCAGCGTGCCCAGGCCCCGGTACGGGGCGACCGCCGTCATGGTCGCGGCCGTCACCGGCGGGATGTCCGGGGCGCCGAGCGGACCGGGACCCCAGCTCTCCAGCGGACCGGAGTACATGCCGATCGGGCCCGGCGCGGGGCGCGATGGCGCGGTGGTCACCGTGTCCGGATGCCCGACCGTGGCGATCAGGAGCATACCGGGGACGACGGTGAGGTAGGCGACGGCCTTGGCGGCCATCAGCGCCGGTTGGTGCACGGGAGTTCCTTGCTGTGAGAGAACGGTTCGACCGGCTCGGGGCACGATGGACGGCGGAAGGTCACGGCTGCCCCGCGCCCGCCGGCGCCACCGGTTCCGCAGCGGGCGGTCGCATGTGTCGCAACACCGACCCGCCAGGCCCGTCCTGCAGCTCCAGCCCGGGTACCCGGAGCAGTTGGGAGAGGCCGGGCGCCGGGAGTTCGGAGTGGATCGGGCTCACGGGAGTCGCGCCGTCCGGAGCCGGGTGCGGATGGACGTGCGCCTTCCCGACCACCAACACGTACTTCCCGTCGCCGGCGACCGCGTCGGCCGCATAGGTGTTGAACCGTGCCGCCCGCTCGTACAGCCCCCACTCGCCGGCCTCCCGGCGGGCCGGACGCCCGTCCACCGCCCGGATGTCGACGCCCTCGGCCTTGGCCGCCTCCACCACCTCGCGCAGACCGTTGCCCGGCAGCGAGCCGTGCGAGGAGTCGTAGCGCGAGATCATCGTGTCGAGTTCCGGTGGCATCGCCGACCCCTCCGGGGAGCGCAGATGGGTGTCCAGGTGGTGCTGGAAGCTGTCGTCCCGCAGAGCCTCCAGGTACACCGTCCTAACGCCGTGTTCTCGAAGGGCCGTCATGTTCTCCTTCAGGAACGGCCAGCTGGTCGACGCCGAGTGCACCTCGCCCAGCACGAAGCCCTGGTGCTGCGCGAGGATCCGGCCGGCACCGGTGACGGCGTCCGGGGCGTCGTGCAGCGCGGTGTCCACCCGGTGCAGGGACTCAGGGGAGAGTCCGGCGGGCGAACTCGCGGTGTTGGCCGCCACGATGACGTCGAGCTGCTCGCGGCGGGCGTCCTGTCCCTTCCAGTAGTCGGCCGTCCGGTAGTCCAGGCGAGCCGCCGCCTCGATCCTCTCCTGTCCGCTTCCGCTGACCTTGTCGGGCGCCCAGCGGGTGAGCGCCGCGTCGGTGTCGTTCCGGACCGTGCGCACGACCTGTGACGAGAGATCGTTGAGCGTGGTCGGGTCGTGATCGGTCTTGAGCGTGTTGGTACGCGTGTTCAGATGGATGCCCTCGAAGGGCCGCCCGGTGCCGGACTCCGGGTGCAGGTACTTGCCGCCGGAACTCTGCTGCGGCATGAGTTCCTTCAGCTCGTGCACGGCGGCCGGAACGTCCGGTCTCACCAGGTTCTTCGCCTTGAAGAGCGCCTTCTGCACCGCGGACTGCTGGATCGGGTAGACCAGCGCCGGACCGGAGGGATGCTCGTGCAGCCCACGCGTCGGCTGCGTCTGACCGGCCGGCCGCTCGGTTGCGGTCCGTGACGCGTCACCCGGACCCGGCGTCAGGTTCGGTGCCTCGGCGGGCGACCCGCGATGGACGGAAGCGGACGGGCCCTGGCCGATCGTCTCCGGCTGGGCCACCGCCGCGACCTCGGTGTGCGCGAGGTTCGGCGAGCGAACGTCCGCTGCGTGGGGGCCGAGGTTGATGGGGGGGACGGGGGTCTCGTGGACTTCCGACGGGGTCTCGGTTGGTGGCAGGTGCGGTGAGGGTACGTCGGCCGCGTGCGGGCCGAGCCTGATCGGGGCGGGGGCGTCGTGCGCTGCCATCGGTGTTTCGGCCGGCGGCAGGTGCGGTGAGGGAGCATCCGCGACATGAAGGCCGGACGCAGCCGGAACACCGTGCCCGCCCGCCGTGCCCGGCTCACCAGTAGTCAGTGGAGCTCCGCTGTCCACGGCCGAGTGCGGCGCCGGATGGCCGGTCTCAGCGGCGGGTGCGTGCATCGGGCCCTCGAACGCGGGTGATGTCTCGACGTGTCCGGGAGCGGCCCCGGCGGCCGGAGCAGCGCCGTCGCCGATGCCCCGCGACATAGGTTGGGCCGGGGAACCGGCCTCTCCCGCGGGAGCGGCAGCCCCCGTGCTCGTGTGGTCCGACGTGACGGGGTGGGCCGAGCCGTCGGCTCCCGGGTGCGTCGCACCGCTCGCCGGAGCCGGACCGTCCGAGCCGGCGGCCGCGCCGGTGCCCTCCGCCGACCGCGGGACCGCCGCGCCGTGCTCGCCGGCACCGGGCTGCACCTCCGCGCCGGTCGGCACACCCGCGTGCGGGGCTTCGGCGGGAGGCCGGAAGTGCTCGTTGAGCGCGGCGCCACCGGCGTGCAGACCGGCGCCCGCGGCGCCGCTGAGGCCGGAGCCGAGCAGGCTGTGACTGTCCACCTTGCCGGTGGTGACCGCCTGGGTGATGACGTCCGCGCCGACCCCGACCGCTCCGGCCGTGACCATCCTGCCCGGCAGGGTGCCCATCACCCGGCCGAGCCCGGCCTTGGCGCCGGCCGCGCCGACGCCCTTGCCCAGCAGGTTGCCGGATGCACCGGCCACCGCACCGCTCGCGGCGTTCTGGCCCACCTCGTTCAGGTCGACACTCTTGCGGTGCCCCTGCATGACCTCGATGGACTGGGCGAGCAGGTTGATGGCGGCCATCTGGACGGCCTGCTTGGCCGCGAACTCCAAGGCCTCCAGCGCCAGTTTCTTGATGATCTGCTGGACGACCGTGCGGATGGCGGCGACCGCGACCGGGATCTGAGCCAGCGAGACGCCCGCGGTGAAGGGCGCCTCCACCTCGGCAGTCGCGATGTCGACGGCCAGGATGCCCAGTTGAGCGATGATCTGGATCTTGGCCGTCTCAGCGGAGTTGGCCATCGACTCCAGCATGTCGCCCATGCCGTTGCACGCCGCGACCAGACCCGGGAAGACGCCGGGCTGCTCCTCGCCCTTGCCCGTCGTGAAGTTGGCCCAGTACTCGGTCAACTTCGTTGCGGCCACGCCCTGCTGGTCGGCCAGTGCACGTCGCATCGTGGCGTCCGAGGTCTCGCCGATGTCGTCGAGAGCGCTCGCCACGGAGCGCCAGTGCTCGGCCATCTGCCGCAGGTTGTCCTCGTCGGCCTCGGGCCAGCGGGCGCCCGACAGTAGCAGCAGAACCCACTGCAGGGGTTCGGGTACCTCCACAGCCATGATCAGCGCCCCCCACCGATGCGGCCGCGGCCGATCTCGCGGTTGGTCGCGCTGAGCACCACCGGTGACGGCGGGCCGGCCGTGGCACCTGCGGGCGGAAGGGTGATCACCGGAGTGGGCAGGGACTCCACCACCTGGAGGTCCCGGCCGCGGCCGTTGAGGTCGGCGACCGTGTCGGACTCGGCCGACTCGTAGTTCTGTGCCATCGTCTTCAGGCCTTCCGCGACGCGGTGCAGGGCAGCGGGGAGGTTCTTCAGCCCCTTGAGCGTGGCCGCGCTGTAGGCCAGGTAGCCCTTCTCCCCTTCGGCGAACTGTTCTCCCGCGTGGTCCTTGCCCCAGGGCGAGGTCGCGTTCATGCTGGTCAGGAACCCGTCGAGGCCGAGATACAGCTGTGAGACACGGTCGGCGGCGGCGGACATCGGGGAACTCGCCGTCCGGTACTGCTCAGGGCTGATCTTGATACCCGTGCCCGCGCTTGCGGCCGTGGGCGCCGCCTGGGCCGCGTGGGCCGCCGCACCCCGGGAGACCGTCAGGGTTCCCATGCCGGGGGCGGGCGAACCGACGGCCATCGTCGCCATTCCGGCGCCCTGCGGACCGACGGCCATCGACCCTGTCGCCGGCCCCGTCGACTGGCTGCTCGGCGTCGGCGCCTCGCCGGGCCCATGCACCTTCGTGCTGAACGGATCTTCCATGACACTTCCTCACCGACTTGTGCCGCCCACCGGTCGGACGACCGGTGGGCGGAATGGCTGCGAGCGCTGGCCGACGGCCGACAGCACGCGTTACTCGTTGTCTGCGCAGCCGCTCACTGCTGAGGGCTCTGCGGCACGGCCGAAGACCGCGGGGGCGCCGAGGTGGGTTCGGACCTGTCGAACGCACCGGAGGTCGCCAACTTCGCGAGCGCGGCCCGCAGATGCGGGCTGGGCACCTGGTAGCCGCCCTCCTCCCGCAGTGGCGCGCGCTTGGTCGCGGCCTCCGCTCCGGTCTGCGCCGATGCCCCGGCACCTGTGCCCTGGTCCGGCTCGCCCTGGCGCCGCGGGGTGGCCGTCCGGCCCTGCTCGACGCCCGCGCCGTCACCGGCCGGCCGGCCCTCGGCCTGCCCGGCTGCGGCTCCACCGGCTCCGGCCGGACCGGAAGCCGCCGCCGGCCCCTTTCCTTCCGGCTCGGGGCCGAGCACCACGCTCGTCAGCTGCTTGAGGAGATCGCTGTCCCCCTCGGGCGGGGGCTCCTCCTCGCCGGGCGTCTGCGGGGCTCCCGCCCGGCGCTCTCCGGCGGCGCCGGTCCGCGCGTCGTCCAGCCAGCGCTGCCGTGCCTGTTGCGCCCGCCGGTCACGTACCGGGGCGTCCCCGGCCTGGCCCTGGATGCCGGAGTCGGTGAGTATCTCCTCCTGCTCCGGTGCCTCCTCGGTGAGGAGTCCGGGCCTGCGCCTGCCACCCGTGTTCTTCTTGCCCCCGGCGCGACCGGTACCGTGCATGCCGCCGATGACGGGGCCCCGGCCGGAGGCGCCCGCACCGGCAGTGGCGGCACCCGAGCCCGCCCGCCCGCCGCTAGCGGAGCCCGCACCCGAGCCGAGCGGTTGCCGTGTCGGCTGGAGCGTGCTCTGCCCACCGGCGCCCGGCACCGTGCGGGACCGTGCATCGGGACCCGCGCCCGCAGCGGACGGCATGATCCCCGCCCCTGCCCGGCCCGCCGTCCCGCCGACGGCAGGCCCGCGCCCCGCAGCCCCGTTGACGGCACCCGCGCCGACCGCGGCCGCACCGAGCGCACCGGAGGACGCACCCCCGGAATCCCCCGGGGCCCCGGAAGCCCCGGCAAGGTCGGCGGCAGGTGCCGCGCCCGGCACGTCCGCACTCGCGACGGCACCGGTGAAACCCGCCAGACTCAGCCCGGCGGTCGCGGAGCCGTTCGCCGGGCACGCCGATCCGCCTGCCCTGCCGGGGACTTCGGCCGAGGCGAACGCGCCGGCGGTGCCGCCGTCCCGGGTACTGGTGCCACCGAGTGCGCAGACCTGCCCGGCACCGTCCATGCGCTCGATCCGGTCCGCGCTCCGGCGAAGCATCGAGTCGACCTCGGCGCCCGCCTGGCCGACATGGTGTCTGCACGAGTCCACGGTCAACCGCACGCCCTCGGACTGCGCCGCCACCTCGGGCGAGGCGCCCGGCAGGCTGCTGTCGAGGTAGTGCTTGGTCGACCAGAGCTGCTCGACCATCGTTGTCTTGGCACGGGCGACAGTACCGGAAGCGCCGCGCAGGCAGTGGGCCATCGCGAGCCCGGTCTCCAGCGTGGTGACCGCATGAGCGTCGTCACGGCCGCTGTACCGCTCCAGGTACCGGTGGAAGCCGTCGGCGGCCTCCCCGGACATATGGGCCACGGCCTGCCGCGCACAGGCCACGATGGCCTGGATCCGGGGCTCGGCGGCAGCGGTCCAGGCCTCCCAGGCTTCGGCGAGTTCCGTGAGCTGGTCCTCGTCGATATCGGGGAAGGCAATCTCGGTTCCGTCCTCACGGAGCTGGACGACCGTCAGCACCTCGGCCAGGTCGGCGGGCAGCTCGATCACGACGGACCACCGCTTTGGAGTGCAGCGGCATTGGCACCGTCGGTCTCGCGGTACCGCCGGCACATCAGCAGCAGGTTCTCCGCCATCGCAGCGGAGTTCCGCAGGTAGCGGTGGATCCCCTGGAGGGCCTGCTGCTGGTGCTCGACCAGCCCGCCGGCCCCGGACCCACTACCGGACAGAGCCCTGCCCAACTGATCGGTGCCGTACCCGGCTTGGGGAACCCGCCGCACCGCGCTCTCGACCCGTGCGGTACCGGACTCCAGCTCGCGAACGATGCTCTCGATCTTCCTGGCAGCCGCCTCGACCTCGTGAAGGTCGATCCAGAACGTCCCGCTGCCCATCCTGTTCCCCCGTCCTCAAGGTGTCCGGGCCATCTCACGGCCACCCAAGGATTGACGGTCTCTCACGCCGGTAATTGATCGATAAGTATTCTGCAAAACGCCACCCGACGTCCGTTGTGCGCCGGGCCCGCCAGCACGCTTGGAAAGCGCGTTGGGGGCAACCCCTCACGAGTTCGAATCTCGTATCCTCCGCCTCTGCCCGCCAGGGCAAACGAGGGCCCGGACAGCCATGCTGTCCGGGCCCTCGTCGTTCGTCGTCCCATCCGTAGTCCCAACTGCCCTTCCCGGGGGCCTGTGAGTCGTCCCCGTCGGCGTCCTTGGCCACCTGCCGGAGAGGCCACCGCGGGGCGTCACCCAGCCGTCCAGCGGGACTGCTCGGCCACCGGCCGGTCGTCTGGCCTGTTCGGGTGCCACCTGTGGGCCGTATAGGTCACCAAGGGCGAGGACCTCCGAGGCGAACGCCGCCGGCCGGTGCAACCTCGTGTGGGGCGCTGGCTTCCCGCTGCTTCCGGGCAGGACCGCCAGGTCGGTGGAGCCATCGCTCCGATTCCGCGCGGGTGAGCAGCAGAAGGAGGAGGGACGTGCCTGCAGCTATGGGTGCCTGGCACCGCTGGATGGCGGCTGCGACGGTGATGGTGACGGCTGGGGCACTCGGTTCGCTAGGGGCAGGCACGACTGCAGCCTCCGACCTGATGGAATGGGACCGTGCCCAGTGCGCGACCCGGCCCGCCCCGCCGGCGACGAGCGTACCGCCACCGATCACCTCCGGCAGCGATGTGTGGAGCTTCGTGTCCGCGCCGAAGCTGCATCCCATGCGGGTCACCGTTGCCACGCGACAACGGGGCACGGCCCCGGGGGACGTCTTCGTCGCCCCGTACAACCTCACCCAGCCGGTCGGCCAGACCGGGGCGCTGATGCTCGAAGACTCCGGCGATCCGGTCTGGTTCCGCCCGCTTCCCGTCGCGAACCTCGAGAACGGCGACTTCCGGGTGCAGACGTACCACAACCCCCGGACCGGCGTCACGCAGCCGGTGTTGACGTTCTGGCAGGGAACCATCGCGATTCCCCCGTATTACACCGACCTTCCCGGCGGCGCCCCCGAGCCGGGAGGCTGCTACTACATCTACGACGACCACTACCGCCTGCTCAGGACGGTCTTCGCCCGGCACGGCTTCTACCCGGATTTCCACGAGTTCCTCCTGACGCGCCGGGGGACCGCACTGTTCATCGCGTCCAAGCCGGTCCCGATGGACCTCACCCCGTACGGGGGGCCGAAGAACGGAGCCATCGAGGACAGCGAGGTCCAGGAGGTCGATCTCGCGACCGGGAGACTCGTCTTCTCGTGGGACATCCTGGACCACGTGAACCCGGCGGACTCCGAGGTGTCGGCCTCCTCGGCGTCCTCGTCCGGCGGGGTGTGGGACGCGTACCACGTGAACTCGATCGACGAGGGCCCCGACGGCCAGCTGCTGATCTCGGCCCGAAACCTCTGGGCGGTATACGACGTCGCGCGGCAGACAGGCGACATCCGCTGGCAACTCGGCGGCAAGAGAAGCGACTTCAGCTTCGGCCCGAACGCGGACTTCTACTGGCAGCACCACGCCCGGTTTCGGCCGGGAAACCGGATCAGCATGTTCGACGACGGCTGCTGCGACCAGCCGGACGGCACCCCCGAACAACAGTCACACGGCCTGATCCTCAACCTCGACTTCCTCAACCACCGCGCGACCGCGGTGCGGACCTACTACCACGCACCGGGGTTGTACGCGGCGTCCCAGGGAGACACCCAGGCGCTCACCAACGGCGACGAGTTCGTCGGGTGGGGGCAGGAGTCGTACTACTCGGAGTACAGGGGTGCCGGGAACACCGAGGGCGACGGCTCGAAGAACCTGCTCTACGACGCCATGATGCCGGGCTCCGACATCTCGTACCGGGCGTTCCGCCACAAGTGGGTCGGCAAGCCGTGGTATCCGCCCAGTGCGGCGGCGCGCGGCGGCAGCGGCGGGCAGAGCACCGTCTACGCCTCCTGGAACGGTTCAACGCAGACCAGAGCGTGGCAGGTGCTGGCCGGACCGGACGCCCGTTCCCTGTCGGTGGTCGTCGACCACGCCGACCGGACCGGCTTCGAGACGGCCGTCACGACGGACAACCCGGGACCGTACTTCCAGGTGAGGGCGCTGAACGCGAAGGGGGAGGTCATCGGGACGTCCCACGTCGTGACCCGCTCCGGTTGACGGTCGACGGCTCGATGCGACGGCCTGCACCAACACGCTTCCCCGCCGGCCGCCGAAGCGTGCCGACCAACGGTCCAGCACGGTGGAGGTGTGATCGGTACCAAGTCGGACTCCGCAGGAAGGACCGCTCCTCGGGCCGTTTTCGGTGGCAGCATCGCCCGCGACTGTCGAACGGCAGCCCCAGCCTGGTCTCAGTTCCGGTCAGTTTTGTTGTCGGTTCGGATTTTGGGCTTGACCGGGCAGTCGTCACTGGCCCCAGCCGGGCTCCTCGGCGGACCCCGCCACTTGCTTCGCGAGCCCTTTGCGGCTGGCAGGCCACCCCAGACTGATAACGCCGAGTGCTGGGAAGCCACCACGGGACCGACCTCCCTCGCTCGGGCGTACCCGCCTGTCGCCCTGGCTATTGACCTCCTGCCATAAGCGCCGCCGCCCCGGCGACAAGCCGGTGCCGCCAGGGTGACAGGCCGCTGCCGGACAGCGGGCCGCCGAGGGTGCCGCACGCTGTGGGGCCGGGTCGTCTTCCGGGTGGCGCAGGGTGGAATCATCCCGTATGCCGGGAAGTACAAGGGGCCGATGCAAGCCATCCCGTCGCGGGGCCGGCGGGACTTCCCGGAGGGGACTAACCGTGCTCTCACAGCCTGACTGTGTTGTGGCGGTGGTGGCACACCCGGACGATGCCGAACTGATGTGCTACGGGACGTTGTGCCGCTTCCGCCGGCTCGGCGTCGCCGTCACAGTCGTCATCGCCACCAACGGCGTCAACGGTGTCTCGCTCACCGACCGCGACCGGGTACGGCTGGGTGAACAGGAACGCCTGGCCGAGTCCGCCGTCTCCTTCGCCGACACCGGCATCGAGGTGGTCTGCCTCGGGCTGTCGGACGGGGCGCTCAGAGCGGACCGGGAGCTGATCTCACGGATCGAGAGCGAGCTGGTCCGTCTCGGCTGCACGATGCTGCTGACCCACAGCCAGCACAGTGGCAACGACCACCAGGACCACCTGGCCGTCGCCAAGGCCGCCTCGAACGCGGCTACCCGGGTGCCGAGCTGCACCGCAATCCTGCACGGCGAGCCGCACGCCCCCCGCAACACCTTCCGCCCCAACGTGCTGGTCGACGTCACCGACGTGCTCGCCGACAAGGTCAAGGCGCTGCAGGCCCACCAGACCCAGGGCGGCCGCTGGTACCTCAGCGAGGAGTACACCCGGCACCGGGCGGCGGAAGCGGGCTGGAGTCTGACCCCGGCCCGCGCGGCGCACGGCCGGTACTTCGAGGCGTTCGAGGCCTCGCTGATCACGCTGCTCGGCCCGGAGGACTGAGCAGCGGTCCGAGCAGGCCCGCTGTCGAGCAGTCCCCGTCCGTGGCATGCCAGGGCTCCAGCGAGACACGCATCGCTGACACTGTCGACGGCGCGGCCCTGATTCGCGTCCTGCACTTGGCCTATCCCGTACCGCTCATTTCGGATCGGGTCACGGACGGATTCACCACCTGCACCCGTTCGTCACCGGTCGGCAGCACCGCCACGTTCGGCCTGCGCACCCACCGCTTCCAATCGTTCGGGACACGCCACCACCTCGGCGCGGCGTCCCACTGCGCCGAGGTGGTGGCCGCAACGTGCAGCACGGTCAGCCGCAGCGGATCCTGAGCGGTCGGCCGCGCCGCCGGGGGCCTTTCGGCGGAGTACGGAGTCCGGAGCGTGTTGCGCGCGGAGGTGAGCGGGCGGGAGCGGGCATTCCCCTCCCAGACCGGTCGCCGGCGCCCGCCGCCGCCGCTTCCGGATGCCACCGCAGGGGGTGTCGGCGCCGGGGTCACGTGGAAGCCACGGCAGCGGCTCTTCGGAGGTCGCGTTCGGCGACGAAGGCAACGCAGACCGCCGCGTAGTAGACGACCGACTTCAGACCGAAGATGGCCCCGATGAGCAGCAGGAATCCTGAGCTGTCGGACGCGATGGCGCCTATCGCGGCGGCGGTCAGGATGAGGGCGAGGGCAAGCTCCACACGGACCGAGGCGAGTACCCGCCATCCCGAGGCCCCGGCCTTGAACTTGGTGGTGCGGCGCCAGGCCGTGTTCTTGGTCAGGATGCCGTGGAGCGTGGCGCAGGTGCAGATCCACGACAGGGACGAATCCACCACCATGGCCATGAGGGTGTCCTTGGACGCGGAGCCGGCGATGTATCGGTACCGGCACCAGCGAAGAGCCAGAGCGGAGCTCAGACCCATGACCAGCCCGATCCACAGGCCCCGGTTCATGGGCGGCTGCTCACCGTGGACCAGCATCGAGACGAGCGCTGCCAGGGCGAGTGGCATTGCGGTCAAGAACCCGAGGCCCCCGGTCACAAGGACGAAGCCGTGTTCCAGGCCGAGGATCTTCTGCTGGACGGACATCGTCGACGGCGTCGCGAAACGCCTGGGCAGGAAGAGCCGCCAGTGCTGCTTGAGCTGCTGGACCGGTCCGTAGGTCCAGCGGAAGCGCTGCTTCTTGAACGCGGCGAAGGTTTCCGGGACAAGGCCCGCTCCCACCGGGTCGTCGAAGGTGAACGACCTGTAGCCGACGGCCTGGATGCGGACTCCGATCTCGGAGTCCTCGGTGACGCACGACATCGACCAGCCGCCCGCATCGACGATCGCCGCCCGGCGCAGTACGCACGAGGTGCCCATCGGATAGGCGGCCATCCGGTCGTTACGGCTGCGGAAGAGCATCGAGAACGACACCTGGTAGCCCCAGTAGGCGCCGCTGCGGAAGAGGCTGTCCTGCCAGTCCCGGAAGTTGTACTTGGCCTGGATGAAGCCGAGCCTCTTGTCGTCGAAGTGTCCGACCAGACGGGCGAGGAAGTCGGGTGCCATCTGGTAGTCGGCGTCCACCAGCGCGATGAGTTCCGCGTCCTGGGCGGTCCGGGCCAGAGCGAAGTTGAGCGCGCCGCCCTTCGCACCGGCCAGCGGGGCGACGTGGAAGAAGCGGAACCGTTCGCCCAGCCTCCGGCAGTGCTCCTCGACCGGGCGCCAGAGCGCCGGGTCCCTGGTGTTGTTGTCCACCACCACGACCTCGAAGTTGTCGTACCGCAGGCGGGCGAGAGCGTCGAGGCTGGCGATCACCATGTCCGGGGGCTCGGCGTAGCACGGTAAGTGGACCGAGACCTTCGGCCCGTTGACCACCGAGGATGCGTGCGGCATGTTCCGGCGTGCCCACTTCTCACGGCAGAAGGCTTCGATGTCGAGGAAGGAGTGCACACATGACATGGGCAGGGCCACCAGCATGGACGGGATACCCGCGATGAAGAAAGCTCTCGTCAGCGCTGAGACGTTGATGGTGAAGGCGAAGTGGATGTACCACGTCACTGCGGCCAGCACCGCCGAGTAGAAGGAGACGAGCAGCAGAGAGCCGGGCAGGTGCATGGGCGAGCGGCGGTACAACAGGAAGACCATGCCGGCTTCGACGGTGGCGATCCCCACCAGCCAGGGCCGGAGCCCGTACACGGCGGTCACCGCGACCACTGCCAGCAGGCAGCCGAACGCTCCGGCGGGAGCGGCGCGGCCGGGATCCGACCGTGGAAGGTACCGAAAGAACAGGAGAACGAGGGCGCTGCCCATCGCGAGGCAGTTGCAGACGAGCGCGGCTCCGAAGAATGTGTCCACCTGTTGACTCCCTCCCCGACAAATGACGGAAGGACCCCCTTTCCCACTTTTGCAGCATCGCCGGTCCGCGCAAGCCGACCCCCTGCACGCCCGGTGAACCGCCGCTTCCCGACGGTCCCCAGACACGTGTTTTCTTGACCCTGGCGGCCTCGTAATCGGTCTGGTCAGCCCTCAACCACCGTGCCCTACTCCCACGTCGTTGTTCAGGACAGGGAGGTGGCGGGCCCGATGTCGCCGGGCAAAGAGCGGGCAGCGCAACGGCACGGAGACACTCCGCCGGCTCCGGCAGCTTCCCGATGCCCTCCTCGACCTGACAGCTCAAGCGCGATCAGTCAGCAGCGACCCGGATGCGCGGGCCTGGACGGGCCCCGGCGACGACTTCTGCGTCGACGAGGCAGAAGCCGGCGGGTCTCAATGCCCGGCGAAGCGGTCCGGCAGGACGGCGGCGCCGTGCTGATCACGTCCGAGCGGCACGTCGTCACCCCGGACCGTGTGAACCTCAAGATCGTCGGCTATGCCGATTCGGCCAGCCAGTCCGCGGGCGGCTGGGTCACACCGGACCAGGCCCGGACCCTGCACGCGGCCTCCCTACAGATGATGTACCGCTTCCAGGACGCCGGATCCGACGCAGCGCTGAAGACCGACATGGTCGCCGCCACCAAGGGCCTGCCGTCCAACGCGCCGACTGGGACCAGCTCCTACCTGGCCATCAAGGCAAACCTCGCCAAGGGCCCCGACACCTACGTGCCGTTCCTGACGGTCTTCGGCGTCCTGGGCCTGATCGTCTCGGTCCTGATCGTCGTCAGCGGCGCCGTCGTCTCGGGCTTTCGGCACATCGGAGTCCTCAAGGCCCTGGGATTCACACCGAACCAAGTGACGGCTGACTACCTCGTCATGGTCACGTTCCCGGCGGCGATCGGCTGCGCGCTCGGCTCGGTACTCGGCAGCCTCGTCGGCAAGAAGCTGGGGCGCCAGACGTTCTGGGGCATCTTCGGCAACGACCTCGTTCGAGACAAGGCGACCGTCCCGACCTGGGTCTATCCGGTCGTGCCGATCGGGATGCCCTTGCTGGTCGCGCTGTCCGCGTTCGAGGTCTCAGTTCTGGTCTCGTTCACCACCGTTCAAGCACGTTCAGCAGGCTCTCCAGCGGCAAGAATGCCGCAGGTCAGGATGTGCACGGATCCAGCTGAACGGCGCTCAGCAGAATTGGAAAGCGTGTTGGGGGTAACCCCTCACGAGTTCGAATCTCGTATCCTCCGCCTCTGCCCATCTGGGCAGACGAGAGGCCCGGACCGCACTGCGGTGCGGTCCGGGCCTTCGTCATGTCGTGCTCTCAGTTTTGGTCTCAGTCAGTCCGACCGGATCTCACCGAGCAACGGGGAGCACCAACGGCTTCACGGAGTCGAGGCGGCGGCGAGGAGCCCGGTGGCGCGGTCCGCCGTGAGCACGCCGAGGATGTAGCCGTCCTCGTCGACGACGGGCCAGACCACCAGGTGCTTGATCCGCATCGCGATCGCGGCCAGGGCCAGGGCCATGGTCGGCCAGGCAAACGGGCCGCGCTGGTGCGAGGTGGCGCTGATCGCAGTCCGCTCGGTGGACCAGGAGCGGGTCAGGAACGGGTGCAGTCCGGTGCGGGTGACCAGTCCCTCGCACCTGCCGTCGTGGTCGCGGACTAGGAGGTACTCGACGTGGGCGCTGTGGAAGATGTCATTGGCCTGGTCGACGGTGCTGTCGTTGGCTATCTGGTAGTCGCAGGGTTCCATGGCGTCGGCGACCGTGAGGCCATGGCCGGGCCGTGCCGACTGAGGGGAGTGAGTGGTCACGGTGTTCACCGGTTCCTGTCTCCGGCTGCCCGCCGGGGCTGCCCGGGACGCTTTTCACCCAGAACGAAGCCGGAACGGATACCGGAATGCGGGATGCCCTGGATGTTTTCGAGGCTACTCCCGTGGCGGGCGGCCGGGGGAGACCGCTGCGGAGTACGGTGGGAGACAACCGAGGACATTCCGCACACCGGCATCAGCGCCGACGTCGCCCTGGGTCATGATTGGTCCACCCTCGTGGACCGGACGGGCGGCTCCGCATGATGCCGATCCCCCTCCCCGCCCCTTCCTCTTCCGGGCCGTGGACGGTGCCCGACGCCCCGCTACTGCCTCGCCTGGAACTGGAACCGACGATGTCGCGGGAGGGCGTCTTCGACGGGGCCTGGTGGCCCCGCTCGAACCACGTCCTCGCCGAGCTGCCGGACCTGATCACCGCGCTCGGCGCCCACCTCGGGCGCATCGTCCGGGTCGGCCTCGACACCTCGGCCTGGGACGGCGTGCCCCGGTCCGTCGTGGTGAACGGCCTGATGATCAGGATCAACTGGTTCGCCGGCAGCGACGCGACGATCAGCGTCACGCGGGGCTTCCAGGACCACTTCCTGCTGCTGGTGGTGCCGCCCGGCACTCACTCCGGGGCGGCCGCCTTGGCGATGGCCGGAGCCTCCGCAACCGGAAACCACACCCCGGCGGCAGAACTCCTGCTCGGCTGAACGGTCCGTACCGCCGCACGCCGGACACTCCGACCGAGGTCTTCTCCGCCGAGCTGCACGGCGCTTTCGCCGTGAGCGTCGGCGTCGTCAGCCGCGCTGCCCCAGAGCGCGGCGCCGATCTTCTTGCCCACGTCGTTCAGCATCGGCTCGGTGATGTGCTGGTAGCGCTGGGCCATCGAGGTCGAGGACCACCCCATGATCGCCATGACGATCCGCTCCGGCACGCCGAGCAGGAAGAGGACGGTCGAGGCGGTGTGGCGGGCGTCGTGGATGCCGGCCTCGCGCAGGAGCCGCGCCTCCTCCACAGCAGCGAGACCGACGACGAGCGCCAGGACTTCTACCTCGCCACCATCGACAAGTGGAACTTCGAGAACCGCACCGGCCCCGAGTTCAGCCAGGAAGGCCGAGGCGAGTACATCCTGGAGGAGGTCCCCCTCACCCCCGAGGCCCTCAACGCGGTGAACCTCCTGCCTCAAGAGATCGCCGCCGTTCTGCGCGAGGCCGTAGAGCACGGCGAACTTTTCGCTGCCAAGTAGAACCCAAGCCGGACAGGGAACTAGGCCAGCGACCGAACCGTTGGCCTGGCTTCAGTTCGATCCCCCAAGGCCATACTGAAATCACCCACCACCGGCAGCCTCCTCTCCCGCTCTCGACAATGCACCTACAGCCAAGTTGAACCTTGGCCTATCTGAACCCCCTTGAGTCCACGTTGACTCGAATACTTCAGCGACCCTCGCAGTGATTTTCGAAAAATCCTTCATAGAAGTTCACTGCGCGTGTACCCACCCTTGCTCGCCAGCGATCCGCGCTCTACTATCCGATAGGTTCAGTGAGGCAGTAGGGGGGTCCGTGGCAGCGGATACAGGCGTTTTCATGGATGGAAGCTCGCCCGAATTTCGGCCGAGTTTGACACCAGAGCAGGAGCGGCGCCTCCAGGAGGATTACCGGAGGAAGGTAAAAGAGTTCGACCAGCTAGAGGTCGATCTCCGTGGGGCCCGGACCTTACAACGCATCTTCCTGCTAAGCACACTCGGCGCGATTGCGTTGGCCTTCCTGCTGGGCTACACCGTGATCATCGGCCTCTGGAATACGCAGCCACTGTTCACGAGATATGCGGGACTGGCGATCGTCATCGGCCTATGGGTCGCGATGGGCCGACTCTTCTGGATCAACCGCAAGACGATTACCACCAAGTCCGGCGAGCTACGCAATGCGCTGCAGGATCGCCAGACCGCCGCAGCTCAGCTCCCACTGGACTCCCCCTCCGGCCTGCGGATCTACCGCGAAGCTTCGCTGGAGATCGTCGACCAGTACCGGAAGGGGGCCAATCGGAACCGTCGAGTCCACAACTTCTTCCAGGTGATCATCATCACCGGATCAATTGTGACGTCATCACTCACTGCCATGAATGACGGAAACAGCGCCATGCTGAGGTTCGGAACTGCCTTCCTTAGCGGATTTGTAGGAATCTCGGCAGGCGTAACCGGATACTTCAAGTTCCGGGAGCGTGGCTACAACCTCCAGTCGACTGCCGATGAGATCGAGAAACATTACAACGCTTCCCAGTTCATGCTCGATGAATACGCTGGAAGTGATCCGAACAGCCCTCTCTCTGAGGGCGAGCGGCTACGAATGTTTGCTCGATTCGTCGAACGATTGAAGGAAGAGCAGCGAAAACGAGAACTACAGCTTGAGCAATCCAGCTCGGCGAGCGAGGAGCATGCCAGCTAATGGGCACGAGGCGCAGAACGGCATGGCCGAACTTACGTTTCCTGCTCGCACCGTTCCAACATTGGCGGACCCGTCGGCTCATGGGGGCCCACGGCTCAATTTCGTACGCGACTGCCTGGTGCCTGGTAGAGCTGGCGCGATCCCCCTCTGAGCTCCCGTACGTCCAGAACGTCGCCGCCCGCATGGAGGTGCTAGGCATGCCGGCGCCAGGAGTCACTCTCGATTCTTGGGATGCCCTGGCCCCCGCAGAGCAACGCCGCCGCCTTGCTTGGCTAGATCGCCATGGAGCAACCCCACTTGCCGCTATGGGGGTGACGTGCGGAGCGGTCGAACAGGCGAAACTTCACGTCGTCGAGTGGGGCCTGCCGGCTGGGCATCGAGCCATCACGGTAACGGCCAGCCGGGGCGTTTGGCCTGAGTGACTGGCAAGCGGCTGCGAGGGCAGCCGACGGGTCGAGCGTGGGCATGAGATGTGCCGCTGGTCCGCCTGCGGTTCCCGAGCGAGATCGGCTGACACACCAGCCCCCCGCGCATCCGTGCTTGTACTTCGGCCGGAGACGATTCTTCCGAACGGGCAGGATGCCGCCCTTGAGGTCCACGTCCGTCCAGCGCAGCCCGAGGGCGAGGGCGTGGACCCCCGCGCGCTGATAGGCCACTTCGCGGACTGCACCGCGACGGCAACGGGCAACACCTGGCCCAGGGCCGGGCCCGCAGCACCGACCCCGCTTGGCTGACTGCCAGCGCGGGACCTGCGGCGACCTCCGAATCCTGGGTTAGCCCCGCCAGCGGCAGTGATCATCGCTACGGTGAAACTCACAAGGTTTGATCCTCGGTACCGGGTCTTGTAGGGGATGTCATGGGCAAACGTCGCGGCTTCTTCGCGGAGATGAACTACCAGGCGCAGCAGGCTGAGAAGCGCCGACGCCAGCAGCAGGCCGCCGCCCATCGTGCTCATCTTGCAGCGCAGCGCCAAGCCGAACGAGCCATGAAGGCATACGAGCGCGCGCAGGTGGCGGCGGCAAAATCCTCTGCCGCCGAGAAGAAGGCCGCGGAGCGTGAGGCCGCGCGACTCCGGGTGGAGTCCAGGCTCGCCGAGGTCGAGTCCATGAACACCGATCTGGCCAGCGATCTTGCCGACATCGACAGTCTGCTCGCGTGGACCCTGGGCATAGACGACTATGTCAATCTCGAATCATTGAAGATCTCGGAGGTTGAGCATCCTCCGTTCAAGCCTGGTGGCCTGGCTGTCCCTGCGCCCAAGGTTGCGGAGCCGAACTACGCGCCTGAGCCCGTGTATCAGGAGCCGACCGCACCCAGCGGATTTTCAGCCATGCTTGGCGGCAAGAAGCGGCACCAACAGGCCATCGAGGGGGCCCGGGCCGCCTTTGAGAACGCGCATGGCTACTGGGAGCGCACCAGGGATGCTCTCCACAACAGCTACGTCAAGGAAGTGGCCCAGCGCGAGAAGTTGGAAGCCAAGCGTGTGGCGGAGCTATCTGCCGCCGAGGAGAAATACAAGCAGGAATGCGAAAAGCGCGAGGCTGAGGCGTCAGCTCACAACGCCGAGGTCACCAAGCTCATCAACGACCTTGCCTTCGATGTCGAATCCGCCATCCAGGAGTACGTCGGCATCGTCCTGTCCAACTCGATCTACCCCGAGGTCTTCCCGGTCGAGCACGACCATGCGTTCAATCTCGCATCCCGCGAACTCACGCTTACAGTCAGCGTTCCAGAGCCCTCAACCATACCCTCAGTGAAGGGGTACCGATACGTGAAGGCGAAGGACGAGATTGCCTCAACTGACCTGCCCGTTCGCGAAAAGAAGGAGCGGTACGCGAACGCGGTCTGGCAGGTCGCAGTTCGCAGTCTGCACGAAGTCTTCGAGGCCGACCGCGCCGGCAAAGTCCACTCGGTCGCGCTGACGGTCGGCGTCGATACAATCGACCCTGCCACCGGCCGCCCAACCACCGTTCCTCTTGTCATCGTCGCCGCGGACCGCGAGACCTTCAACAGCTTCGATCTGGCCAAAGTGGTCCCCTAGGCCACGTTGCAGCACCTCGGTGCCGCAATGTCGAAGTCGCCATTCGACCTAGCCCCGGCAGACACCAGTCGCGGCATCCGCGTTCGGGGACAGTGACAATGCGATTCAACCCACCGCCGGGGTGGCCCACGCCGCCCGAAGGCTGGACTCCTCCGCCAGGATGGAAGCCCGACCCGACCTGGCCGACCCCACCACCTGGCTGGCACCTCTTCGTGCCTGACGACGAGTCCGAATCGGACAACGACATCGACGAGTCCGCGACGGTGCCAATCACCGAGGCTCCCACGGACCCGGCACAAGGGTCACCGGGAACTAACCTCGATCTTGCATGACGGCTCGTCAGCTTTGCTGGCGGGCCGTTTCTGCTTGTCCGGGCGTGCTGTTTGTGCCTGTGGGTATGGCGAGGGCCCGGC
>NZ_BAAATR010000069.1:0-17812 GCF_039533515.1 Kitasatospora cystarginea
CGCGGCCAGCAGGGTCTGTTCCAGCTCGGCGAGCGCGCTCTGGCCCGTGCTGTGGCCGCGTGCGGTCGCCGCTGTGCGGGCGGCATCGACGAGCTGGGCGGCCAGGCGGTGGCGCTGCGCGGTGAGTTCGCGCATTCGCTTGCCCTCCAGCCGTTCCTGGGCCTCGCGCAGAGCGTGTCCGAGGTCCAGCAGGCGCTGTACGCCGGCGGGGTCGGTGCGGGTGAGGAGGTTGGCCAGCCAGGCGCTCTGAGTGGGGCGGCGCAGGCGGTGGATGCGATCGGCGAGTGCGCGCTCGCCCCTGTGCCGGGCCTGCTCGGCGGCCGCGTTGCGAGCCGCGGTGAACCGGTCCGGTGTCACCCCGTAGAGGCGCTCTGCCACCGCGTCGAAGTCCTCCACCAGCACTCCCGACCGCTGCCGGAGATCATGCCGCCCCGGGTTGGCGGCAGGGTCCACGCATCGGGGCCGAAACGGTGTCCCTGCCGCCGTCGCGGCATCCGGCCGCCCTTCCCACGGTGCCGCATGTCCATGGCGCACGCCTGTGCCAGAGGGCCGATCGGGCCCGGACACACAGAACGCGTACCAATCCCGCGGCTGCCCGCGGGCTGACGGGTGCTATAGGTGGCCAAGGACGTCCCGGCCCGCGCCACCGCCAGCTTCGAACCCCGTCCGCTCCGCGCGGGAAGCTCCGGGCGCGGCGCGTGGCCGCCACGGAGCGGAGCCGGGGCCGGGGTCGATGGTGGATTCAGTCGTTCGGCGTGGTCGCCGCGGGAGGAGCGGCGGCGGGGGCATTCTGGACGCGTGAGACCTGGACGTGACGCGTGAGACCTGGGATCAACTATCGGCCTGGACGGCCCGGAGGAGGAGTTCGGCCGCGTCGGTGCGCAGGTACAGGACCGTGCGGCCGGTGCGGTGGCGCGCGAGTAAGCCGGCGCCCCGCAGGGCGGTCAGGTGGTGGGAGACGTTCGGGGCGGACAGGCCCGTGCGCTCGGCGAGTTCGCCGGTCGAGGCGGGGGCGTCCAGCTCGGCCAGCAGCCAGGCGCGGGTACGGCCGATCACCCGGGCCAGCCCTTCCGGCACCGCGTTGCCCGCCGTCTCCCACAGTGTTGCCACCCCGCGCGGCGGGTACACCAGGCCCGGCTGCCACGGCGGGTTCTGCTGGGAGAACACGCCGGGCCAGGCGAACACCGTCGGTACCAGGACCAGGCCCCGCTCCCCGTCCAGCCGCCGGTGGGCGTCGACCACCCGGTAGCCGATCCGCAAGGTGTCCCGTTCCCATACCACCTGCGGGTGCAGGTCGGCGAACAGCGCCGCCGGACCACCCGCGGCCATCTGCCGGGCCCGGCGCAGGATCTCACCCTCGGCGAGCCGCTCGATCCGGTCCCAGTGCGGGGCGACCGCGGCATCCCAGTACGCCCGGATCTCCGCCACCAGCCGGGCCAGACCGCGCTCCGGATCACGCGCCAACTCCGCTACCGACGGGGACAGTTCACCCCCGATCCGGGCGAGGTCGCGGCGCACCGTCGCGGGATCGGTGGCGGCCAGGTCGGCCAGCGCCTGCTCGATCGTCGGGCTGGACGCCGTCGGCACCGGAGTCAGGAAGTCCGGCACGTACACCGTCGGCAGCCGCACCAGCTGGGACAGCAGTTCCCAGCCCACCCCCGCCAGCCGCGCTCTGGCCTGCCGCACCCACGGCAGATGGACCGCGTGCCGGCCCGGGTCCTTGAGTACCTCAACGCTCGTCGTCACCTCGCACAGCGGCGAGCGGGCGAAACGCGTCCGGGCGAGGTCTTGTGCGGAGAACTCCCAGGTGAGCACGGGCCCTCCGTGAGGATTCGATCAGGATGGAATATCTGGGCGGCAGTGATCATTCCAGGAAGTCTCGGTGCATGACCACCGCCACACCCCTGCCATTGCGCGACCGCCTCGGCCTGCCCGACACCGCCGGCCGCGCCCGTCTGATCGGCGCCCACCTCGTCGACAGCCTCGGCACCGGGTTGATCCTCGCCTTCGTCCTCGTCTACTTCACCCACACCACCAACCTCCCTCTCGCCGCGGTCGGCGCCGCCGTCTCCACCGCCCGGCTGCTCGCCCTGCCCACCGCCCTCGCGGTCGGCCCACTGATCGACCGCCAGGGCGCCCGCGTCGTGGCGGTCGGCGCCAACGCGCTCTCCGCACTCGCCTACTGCGGGTTCCTGCTCACCCACCAGGCATGGCAGATCGTCCTGGTCTGCCTGCTCGCCCAGATCGGCCACGTCGGCTACTGGACCGCCAGCACCGGCCTGGTGCTCCTCGCCTCCCCCAAGGGCGAGCGCACACGATGGTTCGCTCTGGTGCAGACGCTGCGCAACACCGGCATGGGCCTCGGCGGGGCCCTGGGCGCCGTCCTGATGACCGGCGGCGGTACCGGAGTGCTGCGGCTGCTGGTGGTGCTCAACGCGGCCAGCTACCTGCTCGCATCCATCCTGCTGGCCACGTGGCGGCCCGCCGCTGCACCCGCGCGGGAGGCCAGGACGGCCGAGCCGGGCGGCTACTGGGAGGTGCTGCGGGACCGGCGATACCTGCTGCTGGTGGCGGTCAACCTCAGCTTCGTCTTCGCGTCGATGATCCTCAGCATGCTGCTGGCCGCCTACCTCACCGTCGGCCTGCACCGCAACGCCTCGGTGGCCGGCGCTCTCCTCGTCCTCAACGGCGTGCAGGTCGTACTCACCCAGAGCATCGTCGCCCGCCGTCTGGAGGGCAGGCGTCCCACCCGGGTGGTCGCCGCCGGAGCACTGCTCAATGCGTTCGCCTTCGGTCTCTTCGCGCTGCTCGCAGCTGCCCCCGGCTGGGCCGTCCTGCCAGGCCTGTACGCCGCGATGCTCGTGTACAACCTCGCCGAGACCGTCGCGACCCCCTGTCGGGAGGATCTGAGCGTCTCGCTCGCCGACCCGGCTCAGCGCGGCCGATACCTGGCCGTCTACCAACTCTCTTGGAACGTCGGCCAGGCCGTTGCCCCCGGCCTGCTCACCCTGCTGCTCGACCGTGGTGCCGCCTGGCCCTGGCTCTTTCTGCTCGTCCTCAGTCTGGCCGTGGTGCCCGGCCTACTGCGGCTCGGCCGGCGCCCTGACACTTCATGTGCCCGACACGTCTGACGAGCCCTCGGACAGCTGCGAGGTACGGGGCGAGTACGGCATGCTCTGCACGTTCGCCCGTACCGGGCTGTGCACTTTCAGGGCTCTGGCAAGACTAGGGGCGGCCGCACACCACGAGGAATTGCTTCCGCGGCCGACCGGCTGTATTCGTGCAAGGCGATGGTCGACGGGGATCGTGGGGGCGGCGGCGCACCATCAGGTCAGGGCCTTGCACGGTTGGGCTGTTCGCCGGTCCGGCGCTTGCCGACGGCTGGTGGCGGTCGGGGTGGGGGGGGGTGCCGGGGGCGGGTCAGGACGCGGGGCCAGTCGGTGATCAGCTCGACCAGTTTCTGGGCGCGTGTGGCACCGGTGCTTTTGCGGATCGTCATCTCCACCTACCAGGAGATCGTCCGCTGGCTCGGCGACCACGACCCGACCACCCGCCGGCTGATCGAATCCATCCTCGAGGAAGAGGAGGAGCACGCCGACGACCTCATCGACCTGCTGGCCAGCTGAACCATCATCCACGCTTCTCCGCCTCAGCGGAGCGGTCATCTCCACTGGGCGGGTGGCTCGTTGTAGCGCCGTCCCGCCTGTTCGCCGAGAACGGTGAGCCTGGCCACCACACCGTCGGCCGGGTGATGGCATGCCGCGCGGGCGCCGGGCACGGCGTGGCGGGGCGAGCCGCCAGGGGCGGGCAGCAGCCGGGCGACGGCTCCCAGCGTGCGGACGAAGACGCCCGGAGCCAGGCCGTGCGCGAGGATCGCCGCCTTCGCTGCGGGTGTCAGCACCAGCTCCGCCCGGCCGCGCCCGGCGGCGCGGACGATCGCACGGGCCGCACGCCGGGCATCGACGGACAGCAGGGGCAGCGACGCGGACGTGGCGAACCACGCGTACTCCCGTCCCACCTGGCCCGCGAACTCGGCGGCGTTGTGCGATCCGGTGCGCATCAGACCGGGTAGCACGGTGGTTACCCGGATGCCGTCCGCGGCGAGTTCGGTGTGCAGTCCCTCGGAGAGCCCGGTGGCGGCGAACTTCGCGACCACGTACGGCAGCAGATGGGGTACGGGAACGCGTCCGCCGATCGAGGTGATGTTGACGATGTTCCCGCAGCGGCGGGCCCGCATCCCGGGCAGGACGGCCAGTACCAGCCGGAGCGGTGCCGCCAGCATGGTCTCCACCGCCCGCTGGAAGTCCTGTTCCTGCAGCGCGGCCAGCGGCCCGACCTGGATGATCCCGGCGTTGTTGACCAGTACGTCGGGCTCGCTGCCCAGGCGTCGCCGGGTCTCCTCCACCAGCCGCCGTGGCGTGTCCGGGTCCAGGAGGTCGACCGCGGTGGAGGCGACCTCGCCGGGTCGGCCGCGCAGTGACCGCTCCGCGGCGGCCAGCGCTTCGGTGTCCCTGGCGCAGAGCATCACCCGGCAGCCGCGGTCGGCCAGCTCACCAGCGATGAGCAGCCCCAGGCCCCGGGACGATCCGGTCACCAGGGCCGTACGGCCGGCGAAGGCGTCTTGAGCGTTCATCGGTCTCTCCCTCGTCGCTGTGACCGCCGACGAGGTGACAGGCCTTCGAACGAGGATCCCGTTCGGCGTCCTCTCCGGCGGACTCGTAGCGCCTACCCGCGACCCGCCCGCGATAACGACCGGTCACGGCCGCCGCCGTCCCTCTCGTGCTCGTGGAACGAGCCGACAGCGGCGCCAGCCTGTCATGGAGCGGGAACGGTAGGTGTTTGATTCGGCGGCGCCGGAGTCGCGGAGGTTGACGCGGACGGCCGGATCACGGTTCGTCCGGCGGGTCCCCGGTGCTCACTCGGTGGCACCGGCCATGATGTCGACCAGAAGCAGCCATGGAGAAAAGCGCCCGGGGCGACGCCAAGGAGAGCATCGACCATGTCCGATACCACCGGTCCCTACCCCGTGAACAGCAACGCCCACCGCGTGGCATCGGCGGCTCGCGAGTACGGATGGCAGGTCGTGGTGGAACCGGACGGTGCGCTGCGGATGTCGCTCCTTGACTGGACGGTCCACGCGGTCTTCTCGCCGGACGGCCGATTCACCACGGCGCGGGCCGACGGTCCGGGCAGCGACTGCCTCGCGCTAGGAATGGTGGAGGTCCTCGACGTGCTGGAGGAGTACGGCAGTCCGTCCGCGCCGCAGTGAGGCCGGAGGCTGTCGGGCCACCGGGTTCACCGCGTCGCGTCGTGGCGGACTGCGGTCGTACCCGCGGGGCCCAGGGGCCGACCAAGGACCAGCTGTACGAGGAGGCGAAGAAGAACGTCAAGGGCCGTTCCACCATGAGAAAGAACTGGCCCGTGCAGTGAGCTTCCGGACGGCCTCGGCGAGCCGGTTACCGTGCTTTCGCAGGTTCACGGTGTGGACACCGCAACTGCGAGCCCCGCCGTCCGCCCCGCGCGGGAAGCTCCGGGCGCGGCGCGTGGCCGCGAGGACGCCGTCCGGGCACATGGCGCGATCGCCGCCCGCCAGCATTCCCGTCGCAGGCAACAGCGGCCAGGCGACACAGCAGAGCTCCCGGACCTCGCGACCACCGCTGCGCCGTGCTCGGCCAGGAGGCAGGCGCGCGCCCGGCGTCAACTGCCTCGGGAGCACCGCACCTGGTTGCGGACTGGTGGAGTCGCGTGAGGCTGGGTGTATGAGTGGTCTGTCAGCTGGAGCGCAGGCCCGCCGCAGGGCGCATGTGATCGTCCGGCCGGTCGGCGATGACGGGTCGGGTGAGCCGGCCCGGCGCGTGGATGTGGATGGCAGTCCGGTGGGCCATGCTCACAGCGCGTCCGATGTCACCGAGTTCATGCGGCGTGCCGACCTGGACGCGGCGCTGATCGATGACCCTGGGATCGTCGAGTGGCAGGGCGGCGGGCCTGACGTGTGGGAATGAGCGGCGGGACGCCGCGCGAGGACAGGTAGCGGTTCGGCCGGGGCTCTGGGCGAGGCGGCCCGGGGCAGCGTCAGTGCGCGGTTCAGGTTTCGTCCTCCAGTCGGATCGCCTGCTCCAGGGATTCGACCGCCTTGTCGGTGTGTCCGCTGCGCTGTTCCAGCAGGGCCGCGGCGATGGCGTCGAGCTTGCGCTGGATGGCGTGTTCGGCGCGCCGTTCGGCGTTCTTCAGCAGTGCGAGGAGCAGCAGTGTCACGGCGGTCATCAGGTCGCCGATCAGTAGTTGCCGGCTGAGGGACAGGCCGACGGCGTGGACGGCGATGAAGGCGGCGACCAGGAGCAGGCACAGCAGGAAGAACACGGGTGAGCTGGTGAAGTTCGAGGCGCGTTCGGCCATGCGCTCGAAGTGGCCATGGCCGCTGTCGGTGCGTTCGGCGGGATGCCGGAAGGACATGGGTCCTGCATAGTGCTCCGAGTTTCGGGGTGGCGCCCGCCACGCCGGTGGCAAGCCCTGGTACTCCGACCGGGCATCGCCGTCACGCTGTCAGGACGGGCGCCGCCGCAGGTCCTGGACGTATACCCGCCCGAGCACCATCCGGTCTTCGGCAAGAAGATCCCGGGCTTGTGGCTGGTCGACCTCTCCAGATCGCCGAGCACCGGGAGCCGGGCGGTGAGCCGGTGACCGAGGCGTGGGACTGGTATCGCGAGCCCTGTCCAGGGTCGGGACCAGCGGCCCCATATCCGGACTCGCCCTGGCGCGGACCCCGAGCGAGGGTGGGAGGCGTGGACATCATCGTGCTCAACGCCCCGCAGCAGCTCCAGAGCCTCGGCTCCCTTCACGCCGCCCTGCCGGAGAGTCCCAGGTCGCATCAGCCGGGGCCTCTCACCTTGTGCGGCCGACCCACCCACGGGATGAGCATCGTGGCCCAATGCTCCACCCAGGCCGGCACCGCCTGGTACCCGGCGGAGCTGGCGGGCACGACCGCCAGGTGCACGGCGTGCGCGGCCTATCTGGACGAGCGCGGGTAGCCCTCGGCCACCGCTTCACCTGCCGCGACGAGGCCACCCTCACCCACGTTAAGCGCATGGCCCTTACAGCTTCGACGACATGTTCGTCCCCGAGGCGATCAACCCGACCGCCATCGAGCAGCTGCGCGTCATCCGAGAGATCTTCCCGCCGGAGAAGGAGGCGCTGGGGTGCCTGGCCATCGAGATCGAGAAGCTCCAAACCGACATGGCCTCAGCTCACCGGCGGATATTGACGGTCTGCAAGGGCAGCCACCGCCGCGCCCCGCTCGCCGCAGCTGTCCTCGCCCGGCGCGGCGGGCCGGCGTTGATACCCGGGCCGCCGCCATCCGCGCTTGGCACATCGGCGAAGGCGTCCACCCGGTGATGGGTGGAGGTGGCCGCCGTGGTCTGGGGGCTGCCCGGATCGGGGGCGGGTAGCGGCCAGGTGGGCTGGTCGAGGTGGTGGCGCAGGGCGTCGAGCCGGGCGAGGTGGGTGTCGAGGGCGGCGTGGACGGTGCTCGTAGTGGCGGCCACTTGTGCTTCGAGGTCGTGGATCCGGTCCAGGAGGTCCTGCCAGCGTCTTTCGGTGGCGGCGGCGGGGTCAGGCGCGGCGTCGGTCGCTGTCATCGCGGAGCTGGGTGGTGTGGTGGGTGAGGGCGTCGAGGCGGGTGGCGAGATCGCCCTGGCCGGTGCCCAGGTGGGGGCGGACGGCGGCGAGGGGCTCTATGAGGTCGGCGGGGTCGGTGGTGCCGAGGGCGGCGATCAGGGCGGCCTGGGCGGGGCGGGCGCCGGGGGCGAGTGCGGTCGTGGTGATTTGGGCGGCGAGGACCCGCAGCTCGGCGGCGTTGTCGCGGGCCCAGACGGCCACGGTGCGTTCGGCGGCGCGGCGGTCACGAACGGCCTTGACGCGTTCTGCGCCGGTCCCGGCGGTTTGGCGGGTGGTTCCGGCGGGGCGCAGGCGCAGGTAGCGGTTCTCGGCGGCCTGGCGGCTGGCGACGCCCATGGGGTGGGCGAGGTCGGCCCAGGTGGCGCCGGCGTTGCGGGCGTTCTCCACGAGGCCGGCTTCCCAGCCGGCGAGCTGCGCGCGTAGTTCACGCAGCAGGACCAGGGCGGCCAGGGCTTGCCCGGGGTCGGCTTCCTCGGGGCTTTGCGCAGCCGGTGGGGCGGCTGCGGGGGTCTGGGCGGTGCGGACGGCGTCGTCGATGGCGGCCAGGGCTGCCAAGGCGGCGAGGAAGGAGGCCGGCTCGACGGGCGTCTTCGGCCTGGTGGCGGGCTGCGGGGGCTTCTCACGCATGTTGTCACTCTACCGATGACGAGCATGATTTGTCATCGGATGGATGACGTGTTAGAACGGTGTCAAGGTGAAGCGCACTGGCACCCTTTGATCCCAGTTGGAGGTGTTTCGCGATGCTGTTGCGCACCGACCCGTTCCGCGAGCTGGACCGACTGACCCAGCAGTTCCTCGGTACGAGCGGCACGTGGTCCCGTCCCACGCCGATGCCGCTGGACGCGTACCGCGCGGGCGAGGAGTACGTGATCTGCTTCGACCTGCCCGGGGTGGACCCGGAGGCGATCGACATCGACGTCGAGCGGAACATGGTGACCGTCAAGGCCGAGCGCCGTCCGCGACACCAAGGCGAGAACGTGAAGTGGGAGCTGTCCGAGCGCCCGCTGGGTGTCTTCTCGCGCCAGGTCATGCTCTCCGACACGCTTGACCCGGAGGGCATCACCGCCGATTACGACGCGGGCGTGCTGACCCTCAGGATCCCGGTCGCGGAGAAGGCCAAGCCCCGGAAGGTCGCGGTCGGTCACAGCGCGGGCCGCAGGCAGATCCAGGCCTGACCCGGCCCCGATACGGTCCCGTGCCGCCCCGAACATCCCCCCGGCGGGACGGCGCGGGACACCCTCACCCCCGTTCGACAGGCCGCGGCGCGCGTGCCGGCCGGGCGGCCGGCGAGCAGCCCGTGTAAGCCCAGGTCCTGCGCCGAAGGGAGGATTCACGGTGACGCTCCGATGGGAGGCGTTCCTGGACCGCGTCCGGGAACGCGGCGAATACGACGCACCTGAGGACGCCGAACGCGCCGCCCGCGTCGTGCTGGCCTTGCTCGGCGCCCACCTCGTGGGCCAGGTCCGCGCCGACCTGGCGGCCCGCCTGCCCGAAGCCATGGCCCTGGTCCTGCTCAACCCCCTCCAGGCCGCAGAACCGCTCACCCCTGAACGGTTCGTACGCGCCACTGCCGCCTGGATCGACGGCGCCACCGAGACCACCGCCCTGTGGGACATCGGCGCCGTCCTGTCCACCGTCGCCGACGCCGCCAGCGGTGAACTCATGGACCGCGTCCTGTTCCAGCTCCCGCCCGGCTACGACCTGCTCTTCGGCCGCCCAGGTGCCGGCCACCGCCCCTGACCCCGCTCCGCCGCACCGCTGCCCGCTTCGCGTCGCCGCGCCGACCGCGCGGCCCCACCCCGGAAGGCCGCTCGTCATGACCTGCTACCGCCGCCTCCTCCAGCAGATCCGCACCGGCGGCCGCTACCCCAGCGACGAGGAAGCCGAACGGGTCCTCGACGCCGTCTTGGCCCTCCTCGGTTCCCAGCTCACCGGCGACGAACGCTGCGACCTCGCCGCCGCCCTGCCCGAACGGGCCCGCGCCGTCTTCGCCGCTCAGATCCCCCTGCCCCGTCCCGTCACCGCCCCCGCCTTCGTCGAAGCCCTCGCCCACACGCTGGGCACCAGCCTCACCGCCGCCCGCTGGGACGCCTCCTCGGTCCTGGCCGCCCTCGCCACCCTCACCGACCGCCTCCTCGCCCACCTGCCCCGCGGCTACGCTCTGCTGTTCGGCCGCGCGGACCTGGCCGCCGTCGCCTGAAGTGGCGGGCCCGGCCCGCGAGCGCGGGAGCGCTACCGGGCCAGGCCTCCGCTGCCGACGACGCGGCCCATTGGACGAGGCCACGACCCGGGACAGGCGAACCTCTCCCCGGCCGGAAAGGAGTCCTCATTGGCCGCTGAGCCCGACCACACCACGCCCTGCTGCCCGGCGGCGCTGCTCGTCCTGCACGACGGCGAGCAGGATTCGGCTTGGTCTGCCGGGGTTGAAAACCACTGATCCTCGGAGTGTTTGTCGCGTGAGGGAGCGGCAAAGCGCGAAATGACAGCTCCACGAAACGGAAGGACCGCCCGCCATGACTTCCAAGAAACCGGCAACCCATCACTCCATGGACGAAGGCCAGGCCAGCCGGCACCAAGGCCGACACCACGGCTGGTCCAGCGACATCGACGCCGAGCACCAGGAACCGAACGACAGCGCCCACCGCTCCTTCCACCCCGACAGCTACGCTCCGGAGCCCGGCCCGGGCCGCGAACCCGCCGAGGAGGAGCATCGCGAGGTCCCCGGGAACACTGTGCACAGCGAGGGCACCCGAGGCGAGGAACAAGGGCCTTCCAAGCACCGGCGTGACTACGGTCCGCAAGGCCCTTCCGGCCGCCCGGCCGGAGGATACACACAGAAGGCACACACCGGAGTCGCACCGAAGGAGCCGCAAAAGCCCGAGGGCGGCCGCTGAACCGAGGCCTAGTTGTTCTGGCCCGTGAGGTTGGGAACCCGGCTGGCAGGTGGCTCTACGGCGCTGCGGACGCTGGCCTCGGACCGGCCCCCGGGCCGCCGCTCGAGGTGACGGGCGCGGCGGACCCGTAGTTGGTGAGGCGTTCTCCAGGTCCTGCTGCCAGCCGGTCAGCCCGTGATGGTGCTGGCGCCGATCATCGCGGCCCTGAACACGCCGTTGATGTCGTAGAAACGTGCCGCCTCGGAGGTGGCCTGGATCAGGAGGCAGCAGCGACCGCGCCGTCCGCTGCTGATTGCTTCCGTTGGCCTGGCCCCACTCGGGTTCGTGACATAGGCCAGCTGCTCCACGGCTCCGACGATGTCGGAGTAGTCGTGCGGGAAGTTGCCGCGGTCCACGCCGGCGTAGGCGGGCAGACCCGTGTAGGCGCCGCCGAAGCTGGCTTCTGCGGTGTTGCCGGCTCCCGGCCCTGCCCCGGGAGCAGGTTGCGCACGCGTTTGCCGATGGGCGCCCCGGGCAAGCGCCTGACGGCGGCGCCAAGTGCTGCACCCTCGACCTGCACGGCACCGCTCTTCCCAGGAGCTGAACCATGCCGACACCACGCGCAGCCGCCACCGAGGTCGCGCTCGGGTCCGGCGCGCCGGCGCTGCCCACGCCGCGCGGCCCGTACTCGGCCGCCGTGTGCGCGCTGCTGCGCTCCGGACCGCCGGGGGCGGGCCGGCTGCTCGACCTCCCGCAGCGCGAGAGGGTGGACCCCTGGGGCGAGGACGTCCAGCTCGCGCTCCAGCTCTGCTACGAGCTGCACTATCGCGGCTTCCGCGGCGTGCCGCCCGAATGGGAGTGGGACATCGAACTGCTGGGCCTGCGCCGCGAGTTGGAACGCGGCTGGCTCGCCGCCCTGCGCACCGCCACCCAGCCGGCCGAACCCCTCGATGCCCTGCTCGACCGGCTGCTGACCGAGCCCCGTGACGGCAGCGGCCCTTCGCACTTCCTGCTCGCCGAGGGCGAGCGGTGGCAGGCCCGCGAGTACCTGGCACTGCGCTCGCTCTACCACCTCAAGGAGGCCGACCCGCAGGCGTGGGCCATCCCGCGCCTGCACGGCGCGGCCCAAGCAGCCTTCCTGGCCGTCGAGTTCGACGAGTACGGCGCCGGCCGGGCGGATCGCGCGCACGCCCGCCTGTTCGCCGAGATGATGGCCGACTTCGGCCTCGACCCGAGCTACGGCCGCTACCTCGACGCCGCACCCGCCCAGGCGCTGGCAGTGGTCAACCTGATGTCGCTCTTCGGCCTGCACCGGGCCCTGCGCGGCGCCCTGGTCGGGCAGTTCGCGGCCGTGGAGATCAGCTCCTCACCGGGCTCGGCGCGGCTCGCGGCGGCCTTCGCGCGGCTCGGCGCGGGGGAGGCCGGTACGCGGTTCTACCGCGAGCACGTGGAGGCCGATGCCGTCCACGAGCAGGTGGTCCGGCACGACGTCATCGGCGCCCTGCTGCGCGAGGAACCGGAACTCGCCGTGGACATCGCGTTCGGCGTCGCGGCGACGGGGATCGTCGAGGACCGGTTCACCGAGCACCTGCTCGGCTCCTGGCGGGCCGGGCGGAGCTCACTGCGCACCGGCCGAGCCCTCGCGCGTTGACGCCCGAAGGCACGGCCGGTGACGGCGGTGGCTGGTGTCGCAGAACGGATACCGGCGGCTGCGCCGGCAGGCGCACAGCGCGACCACGGGGCGGTCGCACCGCACCGTCGATCCGTCCGGCAGCAGCACCTCCACCGGTCCCTCGATCAGCACCGGCCCGCCGTCGACCAGCCGCACCCGGCGAGGCTCCCGGCCAGCCCGGCGCGGTTCACTGTCAGCCGGCCCGGACACCGCGGATCACCACCAGGTCCTCGTCCCGCTGCCCGGGCGTGATCAGTCCGCACTGTTCGAACCATCCCGCGCGGGCCTTCATCACCGGGCCGAACGGCTGCCGCCGCCGGGCCGTCACCCGCGCGACCACGCCGCCGCGGGCCAACGCGGACAGTGTCGCCGCGACGTCGGCGATCGCGGACTGGACCACCAGCAGCACCCCGCCCGGCCGCAGCACGTGCGGCGCCTGCGCACAGAAGCGGTCCAGCACCAACCGCCCGTCCGGCCCGGCGTCCCAGGCCCGGGCGATCCCGTGCCGCGGCGCGGCCGCCCGCCGGGCCGGGACGTACGGCGGATTGCTCACCACCAGGTCGAAACGCTCGTCCGCCACCGGCGCGGTCAGATCACCGTGGCGCAGCCGGACCCGGCAGCCCTGCCGCCGCGCGTTGAGCCAGGCGCAGAAGAGCGCGTGCCACGAGACGTCCACCGCCACGACCCGTGCCCCGCGCCGCGCAGCGGCCAGGGCCAGCGAACCGCAACCGGTGCCAAGGTCGAGCACCTCGACACCTGCCTGCAGTCGTTCGCGAAGGAGGCACTCCAGCAGCAACGCGGTGTCCCCCTGCGCGGGGTAGACCCCGGGCAGCCGCAGCGAGGTGTCCAACGCGCGCAACGGCGGTACCGGCGCAGTCGTCTTCCGACAGGGCGTGGTAAATCCGGAGCGGCCACTCATCGTGCAGGTCCTTCCAACGCAGTCTCCCTCGGCCCGCGTCTGCCCCCGGCCACCCCGCGGAAACGGCTGCGACATTGTTTCGCCGTCGCCGTGCCGGTCAGACGCTCGCTACGTCCGCCCGCCCCACAGGCGGCCCCTCACCTTCAGGAGCGCACCATGCCGCGGCTGGTCACCGGCGATCCGCACCGCCCCGGCTGGACCCGCGTCCGCCGCGGCTTCGCCTACCGCGAGGCGGCAGGAGCCGCGATCAGCGATCCGGACACCCTCGCGCGGATGGGCCCTGGTGATCCCGCCAGCCTGGCGCGAGGTCTGGATCTGTCCACATCCGCGCGGGCACCTCGAGGCGACGGGGATGGACGTTGCTGGCCGGCGCCAGTACCCGGGGATCAGGACAGAGTCATAACGGCTACTACGGCGTCGGCGGCGAACACTCCGACTGCGAAAGGCGGCACCTATGACCACCGCGAGGGCGCTCACCGTGCGCCAGCCATACGCCGATGCCATCGTGTACGGCCCGAAACGGATCGAGAACCGCCCCAGACCCACCAAGTACCGCGGCCTGCTCCTCATCCACGCCGGTCTGGTCACCTACAGGGGCCTCCTCCCGCCAGCGAACCCCGATTGGCCGGACGAGAGAGGCGCCATCATCGGCACCGCGCAACTCGTCGGCTGCCACCGTGCCACCGAAGGTTGCTGCCTCGAATGGGGATTCCGTGACAGCTGGCACTGGGAACTCGCGGACGTCCTGGCTCTTGCCGCGCCTCTTTCGGTACGGGGAGCGCTCGGCTTGTGGACCCCCAGCGAGGACATCCTCCGGGCCATTCGCCAGCAACGCTGTCCCATGCGCGACGAATCCAGAAGCGACTCCCGGCCGGATACTGCCCGCGGATTGGAGCCCTGAACTCCTCAGGCCTCTCTCCTGAGGGTTCCTCCCGCCGAGCCCGGCACCGGCACTATGGCCTTCGGACTGCCCGACGACGAAGGCCGGTCCCTGCATGTCCGGGAAGGTCGGAACCTGTCACCTCGCCTCACCATCGAATCCACAACCACCGGCCCGGGAGCGCCTCGCGAACGTCGGCTGTCCCCGGTAAGCCGCCACGCAGCCGGGGTCCCCGCGCAGGGCCGGGTAAGGGCTACCCGAGGATCGCGTCCGCTGCCTTCTGCAGGAACCCGGGGTGCTCGGGCCTGCGGGGCGCCGCATCGCGGATCTCGATCATGCGGGCACCGATCTGCTGGAGCGCTGTGCGTCCGAGCGCGGCCCGCACCTTCGGGAAATACGTGGACACGCCCGGCACATTCCGCGTGGAGATCAACGGGGAGGTAGCCCGGCCGCTCGCCGCCGAGTCCAGCGGGCCAGCAGCACACCTGCCTGCACGCCGTCCTGCTGCCGCGAACCGCCGCAAGGGCGAGCGGAGTGTCACTGCGCCCCGGCTCGTGACGTGCGGCGCCGACCCACGCGCAACGCGATCCAGGGCAGAATGAGCCAGCAGATGGCGAACCAGAACATCACGGCTCCCGCGACCGCCCAGGCGATCGCCGATCCGGTGGCGACGTGGAGAAGCAGCACGAGGGCGGCGCCGACGGTGATGCCGAGCAGGACGAGCCCCAGGACGATCATTTTGGCGCCGGCGCGGACCAGTTCGGGCATCATCCGGTGGCCGGCGAGGAAACGGTGGAAGGCGACCGGAGCGATCAGCGTGCCGGTGGCAACGGCTCCGAGGACCACCGTAACGTCGTACAGCGTGCGGTCGACCGGGCTGATCCGGGTGAACCGCGGGGTGAAGACCACGCTGATCAGGAATCCGAACAGAATCTGCGCGCCGGTCTGGGCGACCCGGACCTCCTGCAGCATCTCAGTCCACTTGCGGTCCGCCCTCGCCTCCGACTCCTCGTTCTCGCTCCCGCCCACCGTTCAGCCCCTTCGCGTACCCGAACCGCAGTCCACATGATTCGGCATCACCCGGACTGTGCTCTGCAACCGCGCGCTGCGGCCGCCACGCTTCCTCCGCCCGGCCCACCCGCTGCGCCAGCTGCCCAGACGGGGACCCGGGTTCCGGTGATCGACGCGGCCCCGGCCCGCCCGAACGATTACTTCCCGGTGGGGAGCCGGTGAACGGGACAGTCGGCTGCAACCTCCTGCCGTCGGTGAGGAGGCATCTGTCTGGGAAGAGAACGATGTCGTGAGCACCTCTGACGGAGACGCGGGAGCGCTCTGCGGAGCAGCGGAACATTCCGGTGTTCGCCCCGAAGGATGTCCCTGCCCAGGGAACGGCCAAGAGCGAGGGGGCCGGTCAGGGCAGCGGGGTGCCGTCGGCAGCGTTGAGGACCCCAAGCGGCCGCCCGCAGTCCCGCTTCGACGGGCGGGCCGTCTTCACGGCCTGCCCCGAGGCCGGCACCGCGCTGGAGATCAACTGCCGGCACGAGCGCGGTAGTCACCAGAGCAGCAGGCCGCCGAGCACGGCGGCGGCGACCCGCGGCCGGTTGCGCGGGGGTGAGGCGGGTAGCCGCGACGGCGTCCAGCCTTCGCCGTCCGACCGGCGCCTCGAGAGGTCTCGGCTTCGGGCCCGCCCGCCGGGTCGCCGAACGCGGGCCAGCATGCTCTGAACTCGGCCGAGCAACTCACTTGAGGGCCAAACAGAAAGAAGGACCAGACAATGCGAGCAGTCACATGGCATGGCCGGCGCGATGTCCGCGTGGAGGAGGTCGCTGACCCCTGTCTCCGGGACTCCACCGATGTGATCGTCGAGGTGACCACCACCGGTTTGTGCGGATCGGACCTGCACCTCTATGAGGTCCTGGGCCCCTTCCTCGATCCGGGCGACATCCTGGGCCACGAGACGATGGGAACCGTCCGCGAGATCGGGACCGAGGTCACGGCGCTCCACCCTGGCGACCGCGTGGTCATCCCGTTCAACGTCAGCTGCGGCACCTGCCGTCTGTGCACCGCCGGTCTGTACTCGCAGTGCGAGACCACGCAGGTCACCGAGTACGGCAGTGGGGCCGCACTATTCGGCTACACGAAGCTCTACGGCCAGGTTCCCGGCGGCCAGGCGGAACTGCTCCGGGTCCCGTTCGGCAACACCCTGCCGATCAAGGTTCCTCACGGTCCGCCCGACGACCGCTTCGTGTTCCTGTCCGATGTCCTTCCCACCGCCTGGCAAGCCGTCGAGTACGCCTCCGTTCCGGCCGGCGGTAGCCTCGCTGTCCTCGGCCTGGGACCGATCGGCGACATGAGTTGCCGTATTGCCGCCCACCGGGGTATCGCCCAGGTCATCGGCATCGACCTGGTTCCGGAACGCCTCGCCCGCGCCCGGGAGCGCGGTGCCACCGTTCTCGACCTGATCGAGCACGGCGACGACATCGCCAACGTCGTGCGTGACCTCACCGACGGCCTCGGCCCGCACGCGGTCATCGACGCCGTCGGCATGGAGGCCCACGGCTCACCGATCGCCGAAACGGTCCAACGCGCAACCGGCCTGCTCCCCGACGCTCTGGCCGAACGCATCATGCGCCGTGTCGGCATCGACCGCCTCCACGCCCTGCACCTGGCCATCGACATGGTCCGCCGCGGCGGCACCATCTCCGTCTCCGGCGTCTACGGCGGCATGACCGACCCGCTGCCCCTGCTGACCCTTTTCGACAAGCAGATCCAACTGCGCATGGGCCAGGCCAACGTGCGCCGCTGGGTCGACGACCTGCTGCCGCTGGTCACAGACGGCGACCCGCTCGGCGTCGAGGGCTTCGCCACGCACCACCTGCAGCTCGCGGACGCGCCGTCGGCGTACGAGATGTTCCAGCGCAAGGAGGACGGCGCGGTCAAGGTCCTCTTCCAGCCCTGACCCCGAGCGGGAGCCATCACCTGGCCGGAGGAGACAGCCGTGCGGCCGACCGCGGGTGATGTTCGGTCCGGTACGTTCGTGCTGTCCGCGCCGCCGGGAGGCCCTGGCATGTCCGCCCGCCGACCAAGGCCGCCCCCTTTGGTCCGCCGATCAGCGGTCAGTTTTCACCCGTCGCTGACAGTCGTCGCGTGCGGGAGTTGAAGAGGTGCACCCGGAGGTATTGACCTGAATCGAACGCGGAGGAGACTGGTCATTACACCGGAAAACCGGGCAGAGCCATTCTGGCTGATGGAGACGTTCATCGAGCCTGATGGTGATGATCCAGGATCCGGCCTAGGCCCCCGGCAAGTTCGCCCGAACACCGGAACCATCAGCGACGACTGAAGGTTTCAGGACGAGATCGGAGCTACCGGGGACTGACACGTCCGGGGTCGGTGCGATCCCCGCGCGGGAACCTTGAAACGGCACTCGCCGTTCTCCACGAAGGTGCCAAGCTCGCTCAGCCGGAAGCCGTTCGGACAGCCCCTGACCTCAACCTCACGGGTCAGAACACCCAGCGCCCGACCCGGGAGCACCTGGACCTGCCGGACCCGATCGGCTACCGCCACGAGGGCGGCCCGGTGCTCCTGGACGAGGCCACCGTGCGGCTGCTGATCCGCTGCCACAAGCTCGGGCCTGGCCCAGGCGAGGGCCACGGTGAGCGGGTCAGCCCCGCGTCGGCGAACACGGCCTCGATGTGGTCCAGCAGGGTCGGCGGGCCGTGCTCCAGCTCGACCTCGAACTCGGTCCAGCCGCAGACCTCGGTACTGGTCCCGCCTGCCGGGCCGCCCTCGTC
>NZ_BAAATR010000070.1:0-17054 GCF_039533515.1 Kitasatospora cystarginea
GCGACATCGCCGAGGGCCGCGAGGTCGGCGACACCACCACCCTCGCCGACTCCTCGGTGATGAACCTGATCCAGTCACAGCTACCGTCCGGCAACACCGAGGACTGATCGCACGGACTCCCGGAGCGCGCAACCCCGCCGGCGGAGGGGGATGCGCGCTCCGGCCATGGGTGATCCCGGCGGACGGGACCGGCCGGCCGATTACCGATCACTTACAAACGCATGGCGGCCGGGCGGCAGAATCCGCGGCGAGCGAGCACTGCCGCCGGTCCCCCACACCGGCGCGTGCCCGCCGGTGTCCGCCACTCCCCGAGCCCGCACGGGGCCGCCCCCTGGTCACGGCCGCACAGCCCGGCCGGCGGAGACCGAACCCCGCCAGCCCGTTCCCGAGTCACGTCGAGCGATCTTGTACCCCCACACCCCGTTCCACCCGTGTCCGCAGCCGCCCTGCCGTCGCCGGCCGGACGTCCACCGGGCAACCCGCGCTCGGAGCCGTCGGGGGTACCCGTGCTGATCGGCCGTGAGGACCAGCTTCAGGCCCTGGTACGGGTGCTCTCCGAGCAGGGCACCGGAGGGGCGAGCGCCCTGGTCGAGGGTGACCACGGGAGCGGCAAGAGCGCTCTGCTGCGGGCCGTGCTGGACCAGGTGCGCCGGGACGGCGACCTCGTGCTGGTCGCGTCCGGGGAGGCGTCGGAGCGCGGCTTCGCGTTCGGCGTCGTCCGGCAGCTGTTCGAGCGCGCCGTCGCCGCGGAGTCCGAGGAGTCCCGGCAGGCGCTGTTCGCCGGACACACCACGGCGGCAGCCCGGTTGCTCGAACCACCGGCGGACACGACGGCGGCGGAGGGGACCGCCCCGGATGACGAGGCGCTGCTCAACGGCCTGTACTGGCTGGCGGTCCGCCTCAGCGAACGCGGCCGCCTGGTCCTCGTCATCGACGACCTGCACTGGGCCGATCCGGCCTCGCTGCGTTGGCTGCACTACCTCCTGCGGCGCGCCGGCAACCTGCCGCTGACCGTGCTCGCCACGCTGGCGCCGGGCGCCGCCGCACTGGAGGCCGCCGATCCGGGATCCGCCGACCGACTCGGCGCCGTCCACCGGCTGTTCCGCCACCGCCTCGCCCTGCCCGCCCTGGGAGCGGAGGCGGTGGCGGCGATCGTCCAGAAGACGTTGGGCCCCGGGGTCGCACCGTCCTTCGCGGCCGCCTGCCGTTCCGCGACGGGTGGGAACTCCTACCTGCTGCACGCCCTGCTGAGCGCCGTCGGCGCGGCGCGGCCGGACCTCGGATCGCTGACCGGGGAGCAGCTCGGGAGCCTGCTGCCACCGGCGGTCGGCCGCGCCGTCCTCGGGCTGGTCGCCTCGGCGGGTGCGGACGCCGTCGCCGTCGTCCGGGCCACGGCCGTGCTCGGCGGCGACGGGTCGGCCGTCGACCTGGTCGCCGGGGTCGCCGGGCTGTCCCAGCCGGCGGCCGAGGACGCCGTCCACACCCTCGTCCACGCCGGTCTGCTGGTCCGGACCGAGGACGAGATCGGTTTCAGCTGCCCGCTGGTCGCCGAGGCGGTCGCGGACGCAGTCCGCCCGAGCCGCCGGCAGGAGCTGCACGGCCGCGCCGCGCGGCTGCTGCTCGAGGGGGACGCCCCGCTCACGGAGGTCGCCGGGCATCTGATGCACGGTCCGGTCGGCGACGGGTGCACGGCCGAAGTGCTGCGCGGGGCGGCGTCCCAGGCGACCCGTCAGGGCCGGCCGGAGCAGGCCGTGCTGTTCCTGCGCCGGGCGCTGCGCGAGCCGCTCTCCGAGGCCACCCGGGCATCCCTGCTGATCGGCCTCGGTGGGGCCGAGCTGGCCTCGAACGTCCCGGCGGCGGTCGGCCACTTCCAGCGCGGCCTGGAGCTGTCCCGTGACCCGGTCGAGCGGACTGCGGCCGCCCGGCGGCTGTCCGCGGCCCTGTTCGCCCTCGACCGCTATCCCGAGGGGCTGGCCGCGCTCACCGGTACCAGCGCGGCACTGCACGATCTGGATCCCGCGAACGCGCTGCGCCTGGAGGTCGACTTCATCTATGGCAGCCTGAGCCAGGCGGCCTCCGCCACCTCGGTGCTGCGCCGGCTGCACGAGTTGAGCCCCGAGGACGCCGAGGGCAGCACGGTGGAGCGGCTGCTGGCCGCGCTGCTGAGTGTGCGTGCGATGATGACGGGCAGTGACTCCGAAGCGGCGGTCCGGTACGCCCGGCAGGCGCTGGTCCACGGTCTGAATCCGGTGGACGACGAATCCGGCGTGTACATGGGCGCGCTTCTCGCCCTCGGCGCGGCGGGCCGGTCGGAGCTGGCCCTGACCTACGCCGACGCCGCCCTCGATGCCGCCCGCGCACGCGGATCCGGCTTCGCGTACGCGGTCGCCAGCAGCGCCCGGGCCAGGGTGCACTGCCGGCTCGGCCGGGTGGCGGACTGCCGGGCCGACGCGGCGAACGCCCTGGAGGCGCTGGAGGAGACGGGCATAGATCTGCGGCACAGCCACTGCATCGCACCGCTCGCCATCCTGATGGACGCCCTGACCAAGCAGGGCAAGGTGGAGTACGCGGCCGAACTCCTGGAGCGGGGCGGTCTGTCCGGAGACCTGAACGGGCACTGGACCAACGACTACGTGCTGCTGGTCCGGGGCCGCCTGCGGGTCGCCCAGGGCCGGCTGCGCGACGGCCTCGCCGACTTCCTGCTGTGCGGGCGGCGGGCGCAGGCCCGCGGCATGCCGGGGCCGAGCGTCCTGCCGTGGCGCTCCGAGGCCGCGTTGGCCCTCCTCGCACTCGGGGAGACCGACGCGGCCCGGAAGGCGGCCGAGGAGGAGCTGCGGTCGGCCCGCGAGTGGGGTGTGCCGGAGATCGTCGGCGTGGCGCTGCGCGCCACGGGCCTGGTGACCGGCGGCGCGCGCGGACTGGAGCTGCTCGCCGAGGCGAGCGAGCTGCTGGCGGAGACCTCCGCACAGCTCTGCTACGCACAGGCACTGGCCGACCTGGGCGCGCGGCTCCGGCTGGCCGGCCGGGCGGGCGAGGCCCGGGACCATCTCCGCCGGGCGGCCAGCGTCGCGCACCGGCTCGGCGCGGACGCGGTGGCCGAACGCGCCCTGGACGAGCTGCGCGCGGCAGGCGACCGGCCGCGCACCCGCGCTTTCCAGGGCGTGGAAGCGCTCACCCCCACCGAGCGGCGGGTCGCGGGCCTGGCGGCGAAGGGCATGACCAACCGTGAGATCGCCCAGCACCTCTTCGTGGGGCTGCGCACCGTGGAGGTCCACCTCACCAACACCTACGGCAAGCTCGGCATAGACGGGCGGCCCCGCCTCGCGGAGACTCTGTGCCGGGAGGCGGCCGTGGCGGCCGCCCCGGCTTCCGAACCGTAGCGGGCCGGCTCGTCCGGTCGGCGCGCCGGCCGGCCCCAGGCCCCCGTACACCGACCGAAACGTCCGCAGGAGCCGAAAGCCTTCGGTACCGACCGTCATCCGCCCCGGCCCGCCGCTGCCTAGGTTGGGCTGCCGGACCACGCCCGCCGTCCGAGCTGCGGCGGGCCGCGACGGCGTGGAGGAACGGCGGATGACGCTGCGCAAGGCGACGATGGTGAAGCGGGTCGAGGAGGCGGTGCGGCTGATCGACCCGGCGGATCCGCCGATCGCCACCTTCGGTGTCTTCCCCGGCCGCAGCCCGTGGGTGACCTGCATCCTTCTCGACGGCGTGGTCCGCGACTCCTACTTCGTCACCGTCACCGCCCGTGCCGTCCACGTCCATGACGTCGCCCCGCGCTACCGGCCGGGCGGACTGGTGCACTCCCTCAGCCGAGACGATGCGGCGCAGCGGATCGCCGGCCTCCGCCACCGTTTGCTCTGGAGCTCCTTCCACTTCCTGTTGCCCGGCGACACCGTCCCCACCCCGATGAACGTGCGCCGTGTGCGGCGTCCGGAGCTGGAGCGGTTCACCGCGGCACTGGCCGAGCCCCGACAGCCGTAACACGTGCGGCCGCGGCACCGAAAGGACAGAGTTGACGGACCGAAAGGTCTGGTCCAGGTGCGGCCGGCCGGTTGCCGCCCGGTGTCGGCGGCTGGTGCGATGAGCCCCGGACGGACTTCCCCGGAACGTACCCCGTCGGCGGATCCACCCGCGCTCGCGGACCGCTCCCCGACCACCCGTCGGTCACCTCCGATGCCCTCATCGGACTGGCCGCCGACCGTCGCACCCGCGGGCCGCGCCACCGCCGAACCGGCCCGGCCCGCGCACCATCTCACGGAGAAGAAATGCTCAACACAAGTCCACCCCAAGGGAGTTCGCAAGCCGATGCACCCTGTGACTGCCGATCGGCCGCCGAGTGCGAGGCGGATCGCCTGACCAGGTACCAGGCCGTCGCGAACGGCGAGGCCGTCACCCTGCTCCGTCGCCGCTACCGGCGGTTCGCGGCCTGGATGACGGTGCTCTTCCTGGCCGTGTACCTCTCGTACGTGCTGCTGTCGGGCTACGCGCACCGTCTGATGGCCGTCAGGGTCGTCGGCACCGTCAACGTCGCCTTCGTCGCCGGGCTGCTCCAGTTCGCCATGACCTTCCTGATCGCCTGGCTGTACACCCGGTACGCGGCGACCCGGCTCGACCCGGTGGCCGAGCGGGCGCGGGCCGAGTTCGACGACACCCAGGACCACCAGGCGGGCGCCCGGCAGGGCGGCCGCGACCCGGAAGGCAGCACGTGCGCACGGTGACCCTCGACCAGATGTCCCTGGCGGCCGGAGCGGGCGCGGGCGCGCACCGGTCCCTGATCATCGGCATCTTCCTCGCCTTCGTCCTGGTGACCCTCGGCATCACGCTCTGGGCCGGCCGGCGCACCAGCGGCACCGCCGACTTCTTCGCCGGCGGGCGCTCGTTCACGGGCTTCCAGAACGGTCTGGCGATCTCCGGCGACTACATGTCCGCCGCCTCCTTCCTGGGCGTGACCGGGACGATCGCGCTGTTCGGCTACGACGGCTTCCTGTACTCGATCGGCTTCCTGGTGGCCTGGCTGGTGGCGCTGCTGCTGGTGGCCGAACCGCTGCGCAACTCCGGCCGGTTCACCATGGCCGACGTGCTGGCCTTCCGGATGCGCCGGCGCCCGGTGCGCACGGCCGCCGGGATCTCCACGATCGTGGTCTCCATCGTCTATCTGCTCGCGCAGATGGTCGGTGCCGGCTCACTGGTGGCACTGCTGCTCGGGGTGTCCGGCGGCACGGCCAAGCAGGTGATCATCCTCGGGGTGGGCGCGCTGATGATCCTCTACGTCACGGTCGGCGGCATGAAGGGCACCACCTGGGTGCAGATCGTCAAGGCCGCGCTGTTGATGGCCGGGACGGCGCTGCTGACCGTGCTGGTGCTGCACCGCTTCGGCTGGAACATCTCCACCCTGCTCGGCGCGGCCGGCCATGCCGGCGGCAAGGGTTCGGCCTTCCTGGAGCCCGGGCTCAAGTACGGCGCGACCTCCGTCAGCAAGCTGGACTTCCTCAGCCTGGGCGTCGCCCTGGTGCTCGGGACGGCGGGCCTGCCGCACATCCTGGTCCGCTTCTACACGGTGCCCACCGCCAAGGCGGCCCGCCACTCGGTGAACTGGGCCATCGTCATCATCGGCGCGTTCTACCTGATGACCGTGGTGCTGGGCTTCGGCGCCACCGCGCTGGTCGGCCCCAAGGCCATCAAGGCGTCCAACCCGGCCGGCACCACCGCGGTGCCGATGCTCGCCGAGCGGCTCGGCGGCGGGGCGGGGAGCACTGGCGGAGCCGTCCTGCTGTCGGTGATCTCGGCGGTCGCGTTCGCCACCATCCTGGCCGTGGTCGCCGGACTCACCCTGGCCTCGTCCTCCTCATTCGCACACGACCTGTACGCCCAGGTGATCCGCAAGGGCCGGGCCACCGAGAAGCAGGAGCTGCGGGCGGCGCGGCTGGCCGCGTTCGGGATCGGCGCGGTGTCCGTCGTGCTGAGCATGTTCGCCGACAAGCTCAACACCGCCGCGCTGGTCGCCCTGGCCTTCGCCATCGCCGCCTCGGCCAACCTGCCGACCATCCTGTACAGCCTCTTCTGGAAGCGCTTCAACACCCGCGGCGCACTGTGCAGCATCTACGGTGGCCTGCTGACCTCGGTGGTCCTGGTGGTCTTCTCGCCGGTGCTGTCGGGCAAGCCGACCTCGCTGCTGCCGCACGCGGACTTCGCCTGGTTCCCGCTGGAGAACCCCGGTCTGGTCTCCATCCCGGTCGGCTTCCTGCTCGGCTGGGCGGGCACCCTGCTGTCCCGGGGCGAGGCCGACCAAGCGGCCAAGTACGCCGAGCTGGAGGTCCGTTCGCTCACCGGAGCCGGTGCGCACTAGCCCACTCCGTGGTTACGTGGTGCCGCTGCCGTCGCCGACGGCAGCGGCACCCGCCTTGGGGGCAAACCCGCCCTGCCGGGAGGCTGACCTGTCCACCATGCGGACGGCGGACGACACACCCGGCGCGGACGACGGGACGTCCGGCCCGTTCGTCGTACCATTGCGTGCCGCCGCCACCGGACGCCGCTCGTCGGCGGTACGGCGGCGTGGCGGCGGATGTGAACGGGACTCATACGAACGGTGCGCCCGTGACAGTGCGCCCGCCATGGCCGATCCGCCGCGTCGCACCCCACCGCCGTCCGACCCGCCCTCCGGAGGGCGACGTCCGCGCCTTACGGGGAGGGCCGCCGGGTGGGCGCACGACGACAACCGGTGAACGCCGCGGGCACGGCGACGGCCGCGTGAGGGAACTCGGATGACAGGCACGGGGAGCACGGACAGGTGGATGGACTGAAGGTCGCGGTGCTGGGTCCGCTGCGGGCGTGGCGTGCCGGCAGCGAGCTGGACACCGGCTCGGCCCAGCAGCGCGCGGTCCTGGCCGCCCTCGCGCTCCGCAGCGGCCGGGTGGTCTCGGTGGAGGAGCTGTCCCTGGGGATCTGGGGCTGGAATCCGCCCGCCAGCTCGGCGGTGGCCCTGCGCAACCACATCTCGCGTCTGCGGGCCGCGCTGGAGACCGAACCCCGCGCGCCCCGACTGCTGGTCTCGGTGGCCGGCGGCTACACGCTGCGGCTGGACGAGGACGCACTGGACGCGAGCCGCAGCGAGCGGCTGGCCACCGAGGCCGAGCGTGCCGCCCGGACCGGCGACCGGCCCGAGGCCGCCCGACTGCTCGGCGAGGCGCTCGACCTCTGGCAGGGCGTTCCGCTGACGGGCGTGCCGGGCGAGTACGCCGAGCGGCAGCGCGAGCGGCTGACCGAGCGGCGCCTGGCACTGCTGGAGACCCGGCTCGGCCTGGAACTCGAACTCGGCCGCCACGCCCGGTCCGTCGCGGAGCTGACCGCTCTCGCCGACGAGCACCCGATGCGCGAAGGCCTGCGGGCGCTTCAGATGCTCGCCCTGTACCGCTCCGGACGCCAGGCCGACGCGCTGGCCGCGTACGACCGCACCAGACGCAGCCTCACCGAGGAACTCGGGCTCGACCCGGGCCCGGAGCTGGTACGGCTGCACCAGCGCATCCTGCGCACCGACCCCGAGCTGGCGGCTCCGGGCGCCCAGCCGTCGGCGCCTGCCGCACCACCGGTCGCGGCCTGGCTGCCGCCAGCCCAACTCCCTCTGGACGTACCCGACTTCACCGGCCGCACCGAGGTGATCGCGGAGCTGGACGAGGCGCTGGCCCGTCCGTCGGCCGGTGTCGGCACGGCCGCCGCCGTCTGCGTGATCCACGGCATGGGCGGGGTGGGCAAGACCACGCTCGCCGTGCACGCCGCACACCGCGCCCGCGGATCCTTCCCCGAGGGACAGCTCCACGCCGACCTGCGCGGGGCCAGCGCCAAGCCGGCCGACCCGTACGTCGTCCAGGGGCTGTTCCTGCGGGCCCTGGGCGTACCGCCCGAGAACATCCCGAGCAGTCCGCTGGACCGGACCGCGTTGTACCGAACCAGGCTGGCGGGCCGTCGGCTGCTGGTCCTGCTGGACAACGCGGCCGACACCGAGCAGGTGGAGCCGTTGCTTCCGGGCACTGCGGAGTGTGCGGTGCTGGTCACCAGCCGCGCACCGCTGGCCTGTCTCCCGGTCACCAGCCGCACCGCCCTGGAGCCGTTCACCGAATGGGAGGCACTGGACCTGCTGGAGCGGATCACGGGCTCCACCCGGCTGACCCGCGAGCCGGAGGCCGCGCGGGCCCTGGTGAACACCTGCGGCCTGCTGCCGCTCGCCGTACGGATCGCCGCCTCCCGGTTGGCCGCCCGCCCGCGCTGGACGGTCGCCTCGCTGGCCGACCGGCTGGCGGACCGGCCTCGCAGGCTCTCCGAACTGGAAACCGGCAGCCTCGCGGTGGACGCGGCCTTCCAGGTCGGGTACGCCGCTCTCGACCCGGCCCAGGCGCGGGCCTTCCGCCTGCTCGCCATCCCCGAGACACCCGACCTGTCGCCCGGTACCGCCGCCGCCGTCCTGGACTGCACCGACGTCATGGCGGAGGAGGTCCTGGAGTCGCTGGCCGACGCCGGGCTGCTCGAACCCGGCGACGTGGGCCGCTACCGCTATCACGACCTCGTCCGGCTCTTCGCCCGCCACCGCACCCTGGAGGCCGACCCGCCCCAGGAGCGGCAGGCCGCCCTCAGCCGGCTGGCGCGCTGCCACCTCGCCGGGACCAGCGCCGCACTGCGCAGTGAGCGCCCCTACAGCCGGCTCGCCGGCGCCCTGAACCCCGAGGTCCCGGACGGCCCGCAGTTCACCAGCGCCGCCGAGGCCCAGCGCTGGGTGATCGAGGAACTGGCCGGGATGATCGGTCTGGCGACCCAGATCCTGCAGCATCCCACCCGCCCGGCCGGCCTCGACGATGCGCGCGTGATCGCCGCCACGCTGACCGCCATGGTCCCGTTCACCGACCTGTGCGTGCCGTGGCGCCTGGTGGTGCCGATCGGCCAGGACCTGCGCCGGATCGCGGAGCAGGCGGCAGACCCGGACGTGGCCGCGAACGCCGGCGTGGTGCTCGCCGTGGCGTACGCGCACACCGGACGCCACGAGGAGGCCCGCGAGGCGGCGCTGCGGGCCTGGCGGACCCGGGAGCAGCACGACGACGGCGTCTTTCCGCACCGGCTGCGCTACACGATGGGCGCCGTGGCCGCGTTGGACCCCGGGTCGGTGGACGAGGCGGTCGATCACTTCGCGCAGGCCCGCACGCTCGCGCGGCGCGCCGGCGAAGCCGGATTCGAGGCGCAGTGCGCGCTGGGTCTGGCTCAGACACACCTTGCGCGGCACGACTACGCCGCGGCGCTGAAGGAGGGGCGGGCCGCGCTCGCCCACTTCTCCGCCACCTCCTGCCACCTCCCCGCCACGCTCGCGCTGCGCACCCTCGGCCAGGCGCTGCACGGCCTCGGCCGGCACGACGACGCCGTGGCGCGGTACCGGGAGGCGCTCGCCATGTGTGACACCCTCGGCCTGCGGAGCCAGCGCGCTCCCACACTGCTGGCCTGTTCCGTCGCGCATCTGGACGCCGGACGACACGCCGAGGCGGCCTCACTCGCCGGCCAGGCCGTGGCCCTCTTCGCCGACCTCGGCGATCCGGCCGGGCAGCAGCGGGCCGAGGACGTGGTCCGCCGCGCCGGCTCCGAAAGCCCCTGACGGTCGGGCCAGGTCGTGGCCCGGGCCCACGGACCGGGCCGTCCACCGCCCGGGCCTGGAGCCGATCCCGTGGTCAGGCGCCGGCACCCGCACACTGCGGGTGGCCCCAACTGCTGCCCACCTTGGTGATCTTGTCGCCCTTGGCGTAGGGGCGGGTGCACGGGCACGTCCCGGGGAAACGCGCGGACAGGGTGCGCGAGCCGCCCGCGGAACTCCGCTTCGTCGCGGAGGAGGACGACGAGGCGGACGAGGCCGACGGGCGTCCACGACGCGGTGCGGAACTCGGAACCGGGTCCGGTACCGGGAGGTCGGCAGCGGTCCCACCCGCGCCTTCCTGGGTACGGGCGGCGTCGCTGGCGGCCTTGTCCGCGATGGCGTTCAGCGGATCGCCGTCCACCTGGTGGGCGGGGACGTACACGAAGGTGACGTCCCGCCCCTCCAGGAGCGCGTCGATGTCCTGGATCAGCTCGCGGTTGGCCACCGACTTGCCGGCCGCGGTCTTCCAGCCGTTGCGCTTCCACCCCACCAGCCACTTCGTCACCGCGTCGCGGGTGTACGTGCTGTCGAGGCGGACCTCCAGCGGTACGGCGGGATCCGTCGCGCCCAGCAGCTGCTGCAACGCCGTCAGCTCGCCGATGTTGTTGGTGCTGCGCCCGAGCGGACCGGACTGCCAGCGCTGCGGTACCCCGGCGCTGTCCGCGACCACGTAGGCCCAGGCTGCCGGACCCGGGTTGCCCTTGGCAGCTCCGTCACAGGCTGCGATGACTCGTTCGACCATGCACCGATCATGCCAGGGCGCGGCAGGGCCGGGCCAAACCCGCGCTCGGCCGCCTCGCCTGCGGACGGCGCGCTGAGGTTCCGGACCGGCGGTCCGTCACCGGCGCCGCTCACCGCGCGGCGGGCAGGGTCATGTTGACATCCTCTCCCGGCTAAACCCGGGGGATTCCTCCCGCGCCTGCGGCACGGACGCCCGTGGGTCGCAGGTCGCCGAGGTGGGTTCCCCGTTCGACGGGCCGTGCCTGGCGTGGGATCGCCACGCCAGGACTGACCGGCCCTCCAGGGGCGTTTAGCCTGTCCGCCTGCCCGGCGGCCAGGATGTTCCGAGCGGCGTTGAGGTCACGGTCATGCAGCACACCGCACGCTGAGCAGGCCCACTCGCGTACGGCGAGGGGCTTGGGTCCGTCGCTGTGTCCGCACTGCGAACACAGCTGGGAGGACGGGAACGCGCGGTTGACGATGCCGACGTGGCGCCCGTACCGGGCCGCTTTCTCTTCGAGCAGCCTGCGGAAGGCCGCCCATCCGGCGTCGTGGACGGACTTGGCGAGCCGTCCCCGCGCGAGGCCGCGCAAATCACTCCGCCGCTTCACGGCTCCGACCCAAGGACCCTCCCCCACCCTCCGGGCGGGGGGACCCCCATCTCCCCGACCTGAAGCCCGGGGCATCCTGGGAGAACAAAGGTGAAGATGCTGCCCTCGCCCGGTGCCGTCCGCACGGAGACCTTGCCGCCGTGGGCTTCGGCGATCGACTTGACGATGCCGAGGCCGAGGCCGGTGCCCCCGCTGCCGGGGGCGCGGGAGTCGTCACCCCGGTAGAAGCGCTCGAAGACACGGCTCGCGGTCTCACCGTCCATGCCGGGACCTTCGTCGGCGACCGTCAGCTCCACCGTGCCCTCGTGGGGCAGCGCACGTACCGCCACGACGGCCGGTGTGCCGGGCGGTGTGTGCCGCAGCACGTTGTTCAGCAGGTTGCCCAGGACCTGCCGCAGCCTCTCCTCGTCGCCCCGGGCCATCACGCGGCCCGGGACGTCCAGGGTGATCGGGCGGTCGGGGTCGAGGACGAGGGTGTCGCAGACCGCGTACCCGGCCAGGGCGCCCAGGTCTACCGGTGCGCTGGCCAGCGGGCGGCCCTGGTCGAGCCGGGCGAGCAGCAGCAGTTCCTCGACCATGGCGTGCATCCGGGCCGCCTCGCTCTCGATCCGCAGCATGGCGCGGTCGAGCAGTTCGGGGTCACGGGCCAGTCCGTGCAGATGGAGTTGGGCCCACCCTCTGATCGAGGTCAGCGGGGTGCGCAGCTCGTGCGAGGCGTCGGCCACGAACTGCCTCAGCCGCTCCTCGGAGCGCTGCCGCGCGTCGAAGGCCCGGTTGAGGGCGGTGCCGACCTCCCCCAACTCGCTGTGTTGCTGGGCGACTTGGATGCGCTGGCCGAGGTCCCCGTCGGCGATCGCGGTGGCGGTGCCGGCCATGTCCCGCAGCGGGCGCAGGCTCACCCGCAGCACGCCTCGGCCGACCAGGGCGATCCCCGCCAGTACGGTGAGGGTCGCGACGGCGTCGGCGCAGACCAGCCAGTACACGACGTCGTCGCCGGGCCCGAGGCTGGTCGCGGCCACCACGGTGCTGAACGGCTCCAGGGACGCGCCGGGTGCCGTCCGGAGCATCGCCCGCGTGCCGACGGAGAAGACCAGCGTGCGGTACCTGACCGTGGGTGCGCCCCGGCCGGAGACCGTCACGGCGTGCCGGGCGTACCCGTCGGGGATCGGGTCGGGCAGGTCGGGACGCGGGATGGGGCGGCCGCTGAAGTCCTGCGCCGGGGTCTGGGCCACCACCCGGCCGTGCCCGTCGAGCAGCACGACGTAGGCACCGCCGGGCATCAGGGAGTTGACGTCCGCTGCGCTGATCGGTGTCGTCCGGCCCGTGACGTGCTGCTCGACGGTGGCGCGGGCCTTGGTGAGCTGGGCGTCGGCGGCGTCGATGAGGTACAGCCGCAGGGCGAGCAGCGAGGCGGCGTTGACGGCCACCATGCCGAGGGCCGCGAGCAGGATCACCCCGGTCATCAGCCGCGCCCGCAGCGAGCCGCGCCAGGCGGTGGTCATCTCACTCGCCTCCCGGTAACCGCAGGCTGTAGCCGAAGCCGCGCACGGTGTGGATCAGGGCCGGCGGCTGCGCGTCCAGCTTCGCCCGGAGCCGGGAGACCAGTTTCTCGACCACGCTCTCGCCGAAGTGGTGCTGCCAGACGTGGTCCATGATCTGCTCCTTCGACACCACGTGGTCGGCGTTGACCAGCAGGTAGCGCAGGAGCCTGTACTCGGTCGGCGACAGGCCGACCAGGCGGTCGCCGCGGTGAACCCGCCTGCTGCGCTCGTCCATGGTCAGATCCGCGAAGTGCAGGACCGGGCCCCGCCCCGGCGTGGTACGGGTCCGGCGCAGCAGGGCGTGCACCCTGGCCAGCAGTTCGGGGAGGCTGAACGGCTTGGTGAGGTAGTCGTCGCCGCCGGTGGCGAAGCCCGTCACCCGGTCCTCGACCGAGTCCCGTGCGGTGAGGAACAGTACGGGAATCCTTGCGCCGTTCTCGATCAGCCGCCGGCAGACGGTGAAGCCGTCCAGGTCGGGCAGCATCACGTCCAGCACCAGCAGGTCCAAGGGCGCCGCCTGGTAGGCGCGCAGGGCGGCGGCGCCGCTGTTCGCGGTCGCGACCCGGTAGCCGGCCAGGCCCAGGGTGGTCTCCAGCAGTTCCGAGACCATCGGATCGTCGTCCACGACGAGCAGTCGCTGCCCGGTCCCTCGGGGCAGAGACGGGCCGTGGCCCGGTGAGGCGGAGTGCATAGCAGGTACCCATCACAAGATCGCGTGTCCGCGCTGACAACGCGTCACCGCGCCCGGGGGTTCCTGCGGGGTCCAGCACTGTCAGGCAACCGTCAGCTTCTCGACCGGCCGACGTCAGCGGGGTGGGGTTTGGTCGAGGTCGCAGCCCGAAGACCTGCAGGAAAGGACCTGTTCATGACCGGAACCGAGCCCGCCGCCAGGACCCAGCCGATGGCGCGGACCTGCCCGTTCGACCCGCCGCCGGAGTACCGGACGCTACGGGAGGAGGAGCCGGTCGCATCGGCGACCCTGCCCGACGGCCTGCCCGGCTGGCTGGTCACCCGGTACGAGGACGTACGGGCCGTCCTCTCCGACCCGCGGTTCAGCTCCCGCCGCCGGCAGATCCGGATCGGCGGGGACGTGCCGAAGGACGCGCCGGTGCCGCCGCCCGCCCCGGGGATGTTCATCATGACGGACCCGCCGGAGCACACCCGGTTCCGGCGGCTGCTCACCGGCCAGTTCACCGTGCGCCGGATGCAGCAGCTGGCCCCTGCCGTGGAGCAGATCGTGGCCGAGCGGCTGGCCGCGATGGCCGGCGCCGAGGGCCCGGTCGACCTGGTCCAGTCCTTCGCACTGCCGATCCCCTCGCTGGTCATCTGCGAGCTGCTCGGCGTGCCCTACAGCGACCGGGAGGAGTTCCAGCGGAACTCGGCCATGCTGCTGCGGATCGACGCGGGCCCCGAGGAGGTCCAGCAGGCGCAGCAGGCGATGAACCGGTTCATGCACCGCCTGGTGCTCGCCAAGCGCGCCGAGCCCGGCGACGACATCCTCAGCGGTCTGGTGAGTTCGGGCGGGCTCACCGACGAGGAGCTGGTCGGCGTCGGGGGGCTGCTGCTGATCGCCGGGCACGAGACCACCGCCAACATGATCGCGCTGAGTACCCTTTGCCTGCTGCGCAACCCCGACCAGCTGGACGCCCTGCGCGCCGACCCGTCGCTGATGGACGCCGCCGTCGAGGAGTTGCTGCGCTACCTCAGCGTCATCCAGTTCGGCATTCGCCGCACGGCCGCCGAGGACCTGGAGCTGAACGGGCAGCAGATCAAGGCCGGGACGACCGTGGTCGCCGCCATCCAGTCGGGCAACCGTGACGTGGCCCAGTTCCCCGGCGATCCCGACCGGTTGGACCTGCACCGGACCTACCGTCCGCACCTCGCCTTCGGCCACGGTATCCACCAGTGCCTCGGGCAGCAGCTGGCCCGGGTGGAGCTGAAGGCCGCCCTGACGGCCCTGTTCGACCGGTTCCCGACCCTGCGGCTGGCGGTGCCGGTGGAGGAGATCCCGATGCGCGACGACATGGTCGTCTACGGCGTCCACGAACTGCCCGTGACCTGGTAGGCGACGAGACGGAAGGAGTCGAACCCCGATGAACATCACCGTAGACGAGAACAGGTGCGTGGGAGCCGGCCAGTGCGTGCTCGCCGCGGCCGAGGTCTTCGACCAGCGCGAGGAGGACGGCATCGTGGTCCTGCTCGACGCCGATCCGCCGCAGGAGCTGGCGGCCCGGGTGAGGGAGGCCGCTGCCCGCTGTCCCGCGATGGCCATCGAGGTGGCCGGGTAGTGCCCGCTCTGGACCACATCCTCGTGGTGGGCGCGTCGGGCGCCGGGCTCACGGCGGCCGACGCCCTGCGGCGCGAAGGATTCACCGGCAGGCTCACCCTGGTCGGCGAGGAACCGCACCTGCCCTACGACCGGCCGCCGCTGTCCAAGCAGCTGCTGGCCGGCGAATGGCAACCCCGGGAGGCCACCCTGCGCCCGGAGACCGAGCTCCAACGGCTCCGGCTGGAGCTGCGATTGGGCTGCCGGGCTGCCGGCCTGGACCCCCTCGCCCGCACCGTGACCCTGACCGGCGGCGAGCGACTCGGCTACGACGGTCTGGTCATCGCCACCGGACTGCGTCCCCGCCGCCTGCCCTTCGGCCACGACCTGGCCGGTGTCCACGTGCTGCGCACTCTGGGCGACGCGCTCGCGCTACGGGATCAACTCCTTCCCGGGAACAGGGCCGTGGTGATCGGTGCCGGCTTTCTCGGCAGTGAGATCGCCGCCACCGCGCGCGGTCTTGGACTCGACGTCGACCTGGTCGACCTCGAGGCCACCCCACTGGCCGGACAAGTAGGCCCACAGATGGGCGAGTTGGTGGCCGACCTGCACCGCCGACAGGGTGTCCGGCTGCACCTGCGCCGCCGGGTCGCCGAGCTGACCGGTGAGCAGGGCCTGGTCACCACGGTGGTGCTCGACGACGGCACTCGCCTGCCGGCCGAGGTGGTGGTGGTCGCCATAGGCTCGGTGCCCGCCACCGACTGGCTGGCCGACTCCGGAATCCCGTTGGGCGACGGGGTGCTCTGCGATCCCACGTGCCAGGCCGCCCCCGGCGTCTACGCGGCCGGAGACGTCGCCAACTGGCCGCACCCGGCGGCAGGCGGCCGGGTGCGCCTGGAGCAACGCACCAACGCCACCCAGCAGGCCATCGCCGCCGCCAGGAACCTCCTCGCCGGCCCGGACGGCGCCACCCCGTACGCGCCGATCCCCTTCGGCTGGACCGACCAGTACGACACCAAGATCCAGATACACGGCTGGGCTCCCCCGGATGCCCGGGTCGAAGTCGTCGACGGCGACCCGCGGGCGGGCAGGTTCGTCGCCCGCTACCTCCGGGAGGGCCGCGTGGTGGGAGTGCTCGGCTGGAACAGCCCACGGGCGCTGCTCCGCTACCGCGGGCAGCTCACCGCATAGGAAGGCACGGCCGGGAGGGCCGGCGTCCAACGGCGTCGGACTGGGTCGGACCCGTACGCGGTTCCGCCCAAGTCCGGCCGGTTCCCCCAGCGCTCCGGAACCGCATCGACGGTGACCGTGCGCCGAGGGGCCGGCAGCCAGCGAGGCTGCGGCCGCGCTGGCACTGAGCAGAGAGAACTGGCGACGTGTGATCACTGGCCCTCCCGTGATGGGCGTGGGACAAATCCTGACAGAGGCTACTACTGCGAGCGAGTCGCGTTAGTCCTGCCGTGGGATGACTGGTGGGGTGAGCCGGATCCGGCGGTTGCCACGGGCTTGAGACCTCGGGTCGACGCGGACCTCGTACCGCACCTCGCATGTGCTCGAAAACGCCCCGCTCGACCGAGGCTCGCCCGGAACAAAACCCACTTGAACACGCGATTCGAACAGCACCATCGTCGACCCCGACCGTCAGCAGAACGGTATCCAACTCCGTTCAGCTGCAGTGCACTTCTCCGATTTCACCTGCGGTCCTTCCTACTCACGAGGAGGTCTGACATTGCCATAACCACCAGTACGTCTCCGCCGCCCGCATGTCCGCCGGCCAGCACGTGGTGCTCAGCGACGAGCACGACCGCTTCTTGCGGGCCGACCCCGGCGAACCACCGGCGGGCAGCGCCGAGGTGCGGCTTCTGTCGCCCCACCGCGGAGCCGTGCACGACCCCCCAGCCCTGGCCCGGCACCCCGGCCCGTACTCGGGCCGTCGTTCCGTCTCCATCCCCGCCGCGGAGGAGTTCGCATGGCACATCCCCCCACCATGGTCGTCGGTGTGCACTTCGTCGCCAACCGACCTCCACTTGGCATGTCTTGCGTTCGTGGAAGGTGGACGACGGCCACGAACAAATCGGCGACGTTAGGCTGTTGTGTCTGTGGTGGAGGGGGAGCTTGGTGGCCAATGCCGGGTTGGTGCATCAACTTCGGTTGTTGTATGCGCAGATGGGGGATCCGTGGTTGTTGGTCGGGGAGTTCCGCTCGAGTGTGGTTCTGGTGCCGAGGACTTCGGCGGGTCTGGTGTGGACCGG